>JANPEZ010000115.1:0-26350 GCA_031423155.1 Actinomycetes bacterium | reverse complement strand
TCGAGTGGAAGCCGCCCGCATCGACATAGCCCGTCTGCGTGTTGGTCGTCCTTCCCAGGATATCGGCAGCGGTGCGGCTGGTAACTCCGTCGGGGCCCGTGACCCTGGTCACGCTGGCCTCATCCGATGTCGGGCCGAACTTGTAGTCGTTGGTCGTTACGAGGGCAGGGTTGCTACCCGCCGGATCCGGGGTAGTGGATGTGAGCACCCGGTTCTCGGCACCACGCGTGAACAGGCGGCGAGGAAAGCCTTGTCGATCCGACGCAGCTTCGCTCGTCCGGCCTTGCGGGAGAGCACCTTCACCTGGTGGCGGAGCACCACGACTTCGATCTCCAGCTCGTGAATCGCGTCTGACCCAGGAGAGCCCACCAGCCGGCGAAACAGCATGTAGAGGAGTGCGAAGGCCATAAGCGCGCGATGCTACATCGGCCCTGGTCAGCTGACGAATCAGAGAAGACGTACCCTTCAGGGTGCTCCCACGCGTGGAACCCTGACCGGCGGCTCCCCTCGGCCACTCGGGCACGTCTCCCCTGTTGATCTGTAGGGAGCACCCGCTACGGTCGACTTCAGGTCGCGAGGAAGGCGTCAACAACCTGAGGATCGAACTGCGTCCCGCGCGCCCTTTCGATCTCCTCAAGCGCCTTCTCAAGGGGCCAGGCCTCTTTGTAAGGCCTTTCATGCGTGAGAGCGTCGAAAACATCGGCGACCGATACGATCCGCCCCTCGATGGGGATCTCTTCACCGATCAGCCCGTTCGGGTAACCGGACCCATCGAAACGCTCGTGGTGAGTCATAGCGATCATCCGAGCCATCTCGATCAAGGGATAAGCCTCATCACCCAGGAGAGTCGCGCCGATGAGCGGGTGCTGCTTGATCTCCTCGAACTCCTCGGGGGTGAGCCGACCGGGCTTGAGGAGCACACGGTCGGGGATCGCGATCTTGCCGACGTCGTGAAGGGGAGCGGTTCGGGCGATCAACTCGACCCGACCGGCGTCCAGTCCCAGCTGCCTGGCTAACTCACCGGACGTGACGCCGACACGCTGAGTGTGCTTGCCCGTCTGGTCGTCGCGATACTCGGCCGCCAGCGACAGACTCTCGACGATCCGGTTCCTCGCATCTTCGACCTGCTGAGTCCGCTGGCGGACCTTCTCCTCGAGCCCTTCGTTCAGATCTTCGATCTCCGCGTAGGAACCGTGCAGTCGGTCTAGCATGTCGTTCAATGTTCCTCCAAGCCGAGTGAGTTCGTCTTCGCCGGAGGAAACCGGCAGGCGCGATCCGGAGTCCGACGCGGAAACCTCGGCCGCGGTCCTTCGCATACGCTCGACGGGACGAAGGGCGGCGCCGATGACCAGCCATCCGGCCCAGGAAAGTATCCCGAGCGCGATCGGTCCCCCGATCAAGAGAGTGAGACCGAAGACGTTCAGGGCATCGCGCCTGTCCTGGAGCGAAGTGCCGACGGCGACGACGTAGTGTCCCGATGCCGTGTCGATCGGAACGGCAATCACCCGCGTCACGTTGTCGATCCCGTTCACCTTCTCGTTGATCAAAGTGGCGGACGTGATCGAGCGCGCGATCGAGGGAGGAAGAAGGACGGTGTCCTTCACGATTGAACTGGAGCTGATGACCCGGCCGGACGCATCCGTAACCTGAGCGAACGCCTCGTCGGATTCGATGAGGCTCGGAGGCAGATCGACCTGCGGGGTGTCCTGGCTCTTCACGTCGGCGGCGATGACCTGAGCTCGCGCGCGCAGACCGGTCGTAACGGCGTCGAGCAGTGCGGCACCGGTCTCGGCGTAAACGATGAACCCGATCGCGACCAGAACGGCAGCCGAGCCCGCCGCGAAGAACAGGGTCAGTCTCAGCCTGATCGGCAACCGTCGTCCGCGGCCCTCCTCACGCATCCGTCGCTTCGCCCCGATGGAAGTCCCAACTCTTCTTATGGCTGAGGCCTGACATATGGGGACCCTCACACGGTTCTGAGAGGGAGCACTCTCTTCTCGTCCCTGCGAGGAGGATACGGGAGCCTTCCAGAGAGTTATGTAGGAGACATCGCTTTTCCGACAGGCTTTGGCTCGGCTCCCGCTGGCCGGGCTGGCGCCGACGTACGCATGGATCATTCGTTCACCCACACGCCGCACGCCCGCAAGCGTGCGGCGATCGACTCCTTCAGAGTCTGTGGGAGAGAGCGGGCTCAGATGAGCCCGCCCACAACCTCCCGTAGATCACGCGCGGTCTCCGCGGCCGCCGCGAGATCCTCGTCGACCACGGCTGCTCCCAGGTCACGAACCATCGTGTCGAGCGTGGTCCGGGTGACGGGATCGAGCGTGTGCGCGATCCGGTCACGGATCCACTCGATCGTGACTACGTCGCTCCGCACGCCGCCGAGGGAACCGTCGTTCGCGTCCACCAGCACGCGCCGCACCCACAGGTCGAACCGCACGGTGTCGACCTCGGTTGCCGGCCGGTAGCGGAGTTGCAGGTCGTTGCTCGCGTAGGCGGCGTCGATCGACGCCGGGTAAGCCTTCGAACGGTCGCGCGAGGCGACCCGGTCGACCAGGGCCCGCAGCGCAACGTTGGTCGGCTTCACCAGCCGGGACGGGACGTCGCCGGCGCGGAACGCTATCCAGGTGTCGAGCATGCGCTGCGCGATGGTCTCCGCACGCATCCACTGCAGTGGCGTTGCCAGGCTCGAGGCGAAGATCCGATCGGCGCCCAGCGAGATCGTGACCAACTCTTCAGGCACGCCACCCGGAAGCGAGTCCGTCGGAGACGCAAGCGCCATCGCTTCGACGTCCGGGCCGTCGGTCGACCGGAACTCGCCGTATCCCGGCGCGAACACCTTGTCGCTCAAGGAGCCGTCCTGATGTGTTTCGGTGGCCACCATCACACCCGAGACCGAGCCCGACGGCCCTTCGCGGGTCTGGTCGACCTTCTTGATCGTCAGCTCTTCGAACACGAGCCCGGGGATGTTCTCGGGACGGTGCGCGTCATTGATCTGCGGGTCCGACGGCATGATCATGGCTGCGGGCCCCTCGGTGCCTGCGTGCCACGTTCCTTCGGTGGTGATAACGAGTCCGTCGGCGTCGTAGTCGAACACGCTCTCACCCAGGTACCAGACCGAGCCGTCGTAGGCCTGTGCGTAGAGGTCGATCGCGGTTTCCTCCAGGCGTCCGTCCAGGAAGGCCATGTACTGCGAGGCCAGCACCCGCACACACTGGCCGGGCGTCCACTCGATGATCTGGGTGAAGGGCAGCAACGTGGTCTCGGTATGGAAGACTTTCCCATCGACGTGTCCGTTGAGGATCGCGGAGTCCAGCTCGCTGATCGGGAACAGCGGGTTCGTCACCGAGGTGGGGTTGGGGAACGGCGCGGCCACCAGGTCGCGTCGCGCCGAGTCCGGCGCCAATGGGATGTCGCCGAGGCCTGCCGCGTCGAGCTGCGCCTCGGTTGGTTGCGGGATCGCCGTGGACACACTGGTCTGACAACCGAGGCCGGCGGGCGCTGCGACGGCAGCCGCCGTCTCGCCTGCGGCGGCCCATCCGGTGGCGGCGACGAGCAGGGCGAACGACGCCCCGATCGCCGCGATCCTGATCGAGCCCCGTGGGCTCGTACGGAACCGTCGACGCTCCGATGGCTGCCGTGCTGAGCGTGCTGAGCGCATGGTCTCCTCCTTCGAGTTCACCGTCTTGAACGGCTCGGAACCCATGCTGAGGCCCAGTAGCTGAACCCACGCTGAATGCTCACCGAAGGGCAGGTCGTCATGCGGCCGGGAGGCGAACCTGGACCCGGAGACCCCCGAGGGGGCTCTCACCGAGCGTGGTCTCGCCGCCGTGATTAGCCGTCACCTCGCTCACGATGGCGAGCCCCAAGCCGGCTCCTCCCGTTCCTCGCCCTCGCGACTCGTCCAGACGCACGAACCGCTCGAGCACGCGCTCGCGATCTGGGGAGGCGATGCCCGGGCCATCATCCTCGACCGTGAGGATCACGCGCCTATCGGCCTGCGTGAGCCCGAGGGCGACGCGGCCGAGTGCGTAGCGAACCGCGTTCTCCGTCAGGTTGCGGACCACCCGCTCCAGCGCGGGCGCGCTGCCGTACACCCGACCCGCTCCGACCCCGCTGGTGTCGACGTCGATCGACGTCATGCGTCGAAGGCGCGCGGCCTCGGCCAGCACGATATCGTCCAGATCGACCTCGGCGGCGGCCGACTCGCCGCCTTCGTCCAAGCGGGCGAGCACCAGAAGATCCTCTACGAGCCCCTGCAACCGGTCGGTCTCCTCCAGGACCGCGGTCGCGAGAGCGTCGACCTGCGTCGCATCGGGGTGCTGACTCGCGACCTCTGCGTGCTGTCGGATCGCCGCCACGGGGGAGCGAAGCTCGTGCGACGCGTCCGAGACCAGACGCCGCTGCCGGTCCTGCGAACTCTGCAGCCGGTCGAGCATGCGGTTCATCGTAGCCGCGAGCCGAGTTACCTCGTCGTCGCCCGGCGCGTCCGGCACCCGTCGGTCCAGCTCTCGCGCGGAGATCCGCTCGACCTCTTCGCGGATGTCCTCGACCGGTCGCAGCGCCCGCCCCACGATCCACCAGGTCACCGCGCCCACCACCACCAGGAGCGCGGGCACGCCGAACAGCAGCGCGTTGCGAACGGTCGTGCGAGCATCGACCTCGTCGTCGATGTTGCGCCCGACGATGGCGGTAAGGTTCCCGCGCGCGAGCGAGGCCACGATGAACGGCGCGTCCGTGAACGGCACCTGGTCAAGCCGCACGTGCTCGCCCGGTGCAGGCGAGGCGAGCGGCGGCAACCCGCGCACGTTCGCGCTCGCGGCGATGACTTCGTCGTCGCGGACCACCTGGACGAACTCCTCCGTGGGATCGATCACGCCGATCACACCGCTCAGGGATACCGGCGAGGCGATCAGCTCGGCGGCTCGTACCTCTGCGCTGTCGGCGACCTGGGCCGTCAGCGACCGCTCCACGAACCCAAGCATCGCGAGCGCACCTACGAGCATCGCGATCCCCACCGCCGCGACGGCCGCGAGCGTCGTCCTCACGCGGACGCCGCCCCGGTGCCGACCCTCAGCCACCGTCGGCTGCCAGTCGGTAGCCTGTGCCCCGCACCGTTTCGATCGCCGTCCGCCCGAAGGGCCGGTCGACCTTGTTCCTCAGGTGCCGCACATAGACCTCGACGATGTTGAGCGAGCCGTCGAACTCCCCCTCCCAGACGTGGCCGATGATGTCGGTCTTCGATACCACGTCGCCGGCGCGTCGGAGCAGGAACTCCAGGAGGGCGGCCTCGCGAGAGGTGAGGGTGAGCTCGGCGTCGCCTCTGAATGCCCGCCGCGTCCCGGGATCGAAGCGCAGGTCGCCGGCTCGTAGGATCGCCGGTCGCTCAGCGGTGCCCCGGCGGATAAGCGCCCGGATCCGCGCCACGAGGGCAACATAAGAAAATGGCTTCGTCACATAATCGTCGGCGCCTGTATCCAGGGCCTCCGCCTCATCGAACTCGCCGTCTTTCGCCGTGAGCATCAGGATCGGAGTCCACACCCCCTCGTCCCGAAGGGTGGAGCACACGCGGTAGCCGTTCAGCCCGGGCAGCATGATGTCGAGAACTATCGCGTCGTAGGGGTGTTCGCGAGCCATCCACAGCCCGTCGGTGCCCGAAAACGCGACGTCGGTGGCGAAACCCTCGGCCTCGAGTCCCTTGCGAAGCCCTTCGGCCAAGCCTTCTTCGTCCTCGACCACGAGCACGCGCAACGACGCACCTCCTCTACCTCACGAACCACCCATCATCTTCTCCGGACCCTGAACCCCGGCTGAACGTGGACGCCCGGGGGCGGAAACCGACTGTGGCGATCAACAGCATGCGACCGGCGCAGCCGCCGGGATTCGAACCCGAGAGGGAGTTTTACCCCCTAACCGCTTAGCAGGCGGCTCCTTTCGGCCTCTCAGGCACGTCTCCGCTGCTGATTGTAGGCAACGCTCGCTCTGACCGACCGGCGGGCAGCCATGATGCAGGACCGGTTGACCAGCGCCGACGTCGTCGGTTGCCTCGCCGAGACCTTGTAACCCGATCTGAATCGCTCGCGGGTAGCCCAAGTCGCGAGCGAAGCCGATCGCGCGGCGATGGAGCTCGACGGCGTCGTGGAGCCGGTCCTGCATCATGGCTATCATCGCCTGGATCTCGAGGTTCCAGGTCCGTGAGAACCGGGTGCAGCGCCTCTGCAGTTCACACGGCATCTTCTCGGTCCTTGCCCGCAAACGACGTGGGGGCATGCGGCCCGGACCGGCGGTCCACGATGACCTGGTGCGCCGCGTCTTTACGGCGAGTAGACTCAACGCGCTGTGGCTCACCGACATCACCGAGCACCGCACGGGCGAGGGAAAGCTCTACCTGTGTGCGGTAAAGGACGTCTTCTCCAACCGGATCGTGGGCTACTCGATCGATAACCGGATGAAGGCATCACTTGCTACTCGGCCATGCGCAACGCGGTCGGCCTTCGCTCACCTGAGGGCACCGTGGTGCACTCGGACAGGGGCAGTCAATTTCGATCGGCCAAGTTCGTCCGCCTTCTGCGTAACAACGGCCTTCAAGGATCGATGGGCCGCGTCGGAGCGTGTGCCGACAACGCTGCCATGGAGTCGTTCTTCTCGCTGCTTCAGAAGAACGTGTTGAACACCAAACGCTGATCGACCAGAGAGGAGTTACGTCTTGCGATCGTGACCTGGATCGAAGCCACCTACCACCGCCGGCGTCGCCAACGCAGCCTCGGCAAGCTCACCCCGATCGAGTTTGAGACCATCCATGAGGTCGCTCATGCGGCCTGAAGGCTCGCAAGTTCCGAGTCAACCGAACTGGGGGCAGACCCCGGCCTGACCCGTCGGCTCCGCGGCCACCGGACCTGGTCGAGCGCAACTTCACGGCGGCTGCTCCGAACCGCCTGTGGGTCGCCGACTTCACCTACGTGCGTACGTGGCAAGGCTTTGCCTACGTCTCGTTCGTTGAGGACGTGTTCAGCCGGATGATCGTCGGCTGGTCGATCGCCACGCACATGCGCTCCACGTTTGTAACCGAGGCCTTGGAGATGGCTGTGTGGAAACGACAGTGCTCGGTCGAAGGGCTCGTGCACCACTCCGACGCCGGCAGCCAGTACACCTCAGTGCTCTACTCCGAGCAGATGGCCTCCCATGCGATCGCGCCATCGATCGGATCGGTCGGAGACTCCTATGACAATGCGATGGCCGAGTCAGGGATCGGGCTCTACAAGTCCGAGCTCGTCTGGCGGCAAGGACCGTGGCGAACCACGGATCAGCTGGAGATCGCGACCCTGGAGTACGTCGACTGGTTCAACTATCGTCGGCTCCACGGTGAGATCGGTCACGTCCCGCCAGCTGAGTTCGAGCAGATGTTCAACGGTTCCCGTCAGGAGGCGGAAATCGAAGGATGAAAGTCTCTACCGAACCCGTGACGCTTCAGGTCGTACCGGTCTCGGTCGGTCCGGTGGCAGAAAGCATCCGTCCCTGACCGTCGTAGGCATAGCTCCAGTCCCCTGTTCCGGTATCAGGTGCCTGACTCCCGGGGTTGCCGGCGCGCCAGAGCTTCTCGGCGCGAGAGATCACGTCCCCAGCCCCGTCATAACCCAGGTCGAAGCTGGCGTAGGTCTTCCCGGCCTTGAGGACCTGCTGGGTATCGAGCGCTCCGGACTGAAGCTCGAATGATCTGGTCCAGGTCATGCCTGCAGCGTCGGTCTTTCCGGTGGCCCGGCCCGCACCATCGTAGGTCCAGGTGGTGGCAGCATTCGTGAACGGATCGGTCAGCGACTTTAGTGCCCCGGGTTGTCCGCCGGACGTATTGTGCCTCTGACCTGCAACGTTGTATCGCCGAGAGCCGTCATGGCACTTTCTGGAGAACACCGCTCCGGCGGCACATAATCCAGCGAAGACCGATTTCAAGACCGTCGCCTTCGTCCGCTCGGCCACCCTCCCGGCAAGGAGCCTATCGGGAGATCGGGCAGGCACACGAGGCCCGGCCATCAGCCCCTGGCCACGGGATTGACGACCGTTTCTCCTCTCTCGGTTCGGCCGACGGCCCGGCTACGGGATCCCGCTGAAGCGGGCGAAGTAGAACGCATCACGCCCGCCCGTCCGGGTGAAATCTCCGCCGACCAGCACTGCGTCGTCGGTGACCTCGAAAGCCCAGACACCGTAGAAGCTGTTGGTTCCCGGGTTCCAATCGAGCACGCTCATGTCGCCGGCCGAGACCGCGGCGATCCTGGCTCTATGGACGTTCTGAGTGACGAGCTTGTTGAAGTGGCCTCCCACGTACACCGCGTCGATCGAGGCACCGATCGCCTGCACGTCGCCTCCCGTGTGCATGGTCCACAACGGGGTGTCGGACGAGCCGGGCTCGAATCGGAAGGTCAGGTTCGAGGTCGTGGAAGCGTAGAGGTACGTGCCATCCGGCGAGAGCTCCACGTCGAGCACGACGCCACCATCGTCCGGCGCGAACACCGATGCGGCTCCCGTCGCAGGATCGATCTCCGCCACACCGTCGCGGCTTGCTCCGCCTATGTGGTTGAAGTCGCCGCCGGCGTAGACGGCGTGCCCATCGGGGGCGATGTCGATGGCACGCACTCCTGCATCCGGTTGAGGGGAGAAGGAAGTCAGCACCTGACCGGTAGTCGCGCTGACTGCCGCGAGACCGGACCGAGCCTGCCCGCCGATGCTGTCGAAGAACCCGCCTACGTACACGGTATCGCCGTAGGCCTCGACGTCTCGCACCTCACCGTTCGCGTTCGGCTTCCACCCAGAGGGGACGCCCGTAGTGGCATCTACCGCGGCGACCCTATTCCTGGGAAGACCTCCGACCTTGAAGAACGAACCCCCGATATAGATGGTGGCGCCGTCCGGCGAAACGCCCAGGCCCCGCACCTTCGCGTTGGCGTTGGCGTTCCAGTCCAGATCGACTTCACCGGTCGCCGAGTCGATCGACGCTACGTTGTTTCGAGGTGCGCCGTTCAGCATCCGGAAGTCGCCGCCGACGTAAACCTTCGCTCCAACCGAGGCAACCGTGCGCACCGTCGCGTCGGCCCGGGGACTCCAAGCCAGGGCGCCGCCACTACCAGTATCGAGCGCTGCTCCCCTCAGCCGCGACACTCCAGCGATGGTCGTGAAGTCGCCGCCCACGAAGAGAGTGGAACCCGCGAGTGAGAGCGCGCGAACGGCCCCATCGGCACCCGGATCCGTCCAGGCTGCCGCGGATCCGTCGGAGGCCGCGAGGCGCGCCACGTTGGTTCTCGAAACGCCCGCTATGGTCGTGAATCCCCCTCCGGCGAAGACATCTCCACCATCGCCGACCGCGAGCGCGTGAACCGGGCCGTCCGGATCGGGCGCCCAGCTCCCGACGGCCGAGCCGGTGAGGATGTCCAAGGCAGCGACGTTGGATCGGGCCGCCCCGCCTGCGCTCGAGAAAGACCCTCCGGCGTAAACCGTGTTTGCATCCAGGGAGAGCGCCAATGCTTCCACGGGACCGTTAACTCCCGGCGTCCACGACGATGCCGAGCCGGTGGTGGCGTCGATCGAGGCAAGGTTGGCCCTCGGGGCCCCGCCAGCTGTCGAGAAGGAGCCACCGACGAGGATCCCACCAGGCGTAGCGGCGATCGCCTGCACGGACCCGTTCGCCCCGGGGTTCCACGGCAGCACGGTCCCGCTGGAGCTGATCGACGCCAGGTTGTCCCGCGGTTGCCCTCCAACGCTGGCAAAGGAGCCACCGACGAAGACGGTGCCGTCCGCCGCCACAGCTATGGCGTTGATCGAACCCTCGACCGCCGGTCCCCATCCTGAGGCGAGCACGCCGGTAGACGTGATCTTGGCTAGACCGCTACGGCTCGACTTACCAACCTTCGTGAAGTCCCCGCCGATATACCAACCACCTCCTGGAACTCCCGCTGAGGCGCGGACCACTCCGTTCGGCCTCGCGGAGGACTCCACGCGCGTGCCGGTCGCGGCATCGACCGCCGTGCCGTTGCCGGTGAACGGTCCGGCCCAGGTGAACTTGCCGCCAAGGTAGATGTGACCCCCCGACTCGAGCACCGCATAAACCGTGCCGTTCGTACCGGCAGTGGTGCCGGGCACAGCGGCGGGCGTGGCGCTCGCAGGACCGGCAGTGCCGAGCAAGCTGGTCGTCACGAACGAGACGAGTATCAGCGAAGAGGAGGACCGGGGAAGTCTCACCGCTAGAGAGTAACCAACGACCTCCAGCGCGTGCTCGGACGAAAGACTCGAAAGACCTGCCAAAGGACCCAAAGCCGCAAGATAAGCCCCGCACGCCGACCGGAGGGACGACTAGGCTTCCATCGCATGACCGGCGATCAAGAAGACTTCCTGGACAACCCGCGCCTGGCCGACGCCGGGTATAGGGCGCTCATCGAGCAGATCCCGGCGGTCACCTACATCGACGCCGTCAGCCCTTCACATCGAACTTTGTTCGTAAGTCCTCAGGCGGAGGAATTGACCGGCTATCCCGTCTCGGCGTGGATCGACGAGCCCGACTTCTGGTTCGACACGCTGCTTCACCCCGAGGACCGGGTCAGATCGCTCGAGCTGTGGGACGACCCCGAAGAGGAAGAACGGGGAACACACACCTGCGAGTGCAGGATCGTCACGGCCGACGGAACGGTTAAGTGGGTGCGAGACGACGCCTACCTCGTCAGGCGTGACGATGACACACCGATGTTCTGGCGCGGTGTCCTCATCGACATCACGCAGATGAAGCAGGCCGAGGTGGCCTTACGCGCCTCGGAGGAGAAGTTCCGCGTCTTAGCCGAACAGCTTCCGGCCGTCGTCTACATCGATTCCCACGAGGCGGAGCCTCGCAGCTTGTACGTCTCCCCCAACGTCGAGGAGATCCTCGGCGACCCGGTCGAGCTGTACCTGGCCGAGGGCGCACAGTGGACGAAGCGCATCCATCCGGAGGACATCGACGAAGTGATGAGGGGATGGGCCGAGTCGGTCGACTCACTGAAACCGTTCGCCGCCGAGTACAGATGGTTGCGCCCGAGCAGCGAGGTCCTGTGGGTTCGTGACAGCGCGATCCCGGTGCGCGACGAGCACGGCAGCGTCCTCTACTGGCAGGGCGTCATTCTGGACATCTCCGCGCGTCGAGACGCGGAGGACAAGCTCGCCCGGAGCCGGACTCGCTTCGAAGGACTGATCGAACAACTGCCCGCGATCGTCTACGAGAACCGCCGAGACGACGAGCGCCGCACGCTCTACGTCAGTCACCACGTCGAGGATGTCCTCGGCTATTCGAGGGAGGAATGGCTCGACCAACCGGACATGTGGATGGAACTTCTTCACCCCGATGACCGCGAGATCGTCCTTGCCGCCCACGATCTTCACAACGAAACGGGAAGGCCCTGGAACCGCGACTACAGGCTCATCGCGAGCGACGGCCGGAGCATATGGGTCCGCGACCGCGCCACCCTGGTTCAACAAGACACCGGCGTCGCCACCTGGCAGGGCCTCATGCTCGACATCACGGCAGAGAAGACCGCGGAGGAAGAACTGAGTCGAGCCCGGGACGAACTCGAGTTCCGCGTCATCGCTCGCACGAGCGAGCTGGCCGAGGCCAACGAGATGATGTCCCTGGAGTTCGGCGAGCGACGGCGCGTCGAGGCCAAACTCGCCGAGGCTCAGGAGCGCTACAGGACGCTGGTCGAGCACATCCCTGCCGCCGCATACATCTGGGAAGTCGGACCGCTGGCGGGCCACTCCGTAAGTGACGAACCCTCACCGTCCTACATCAGCCCGCAGATAGAGCAACTCGTGGGATTCACGGCCAAGGAATGGCTCGACCCGCCGGACTTTTGGGCCTCGCGCGTGCATCCCCACGACAAAGACCGGATCGAGCGCGCCGCCCGATCCAGCATGCGCACCGGCCAGGACTTCAGCGAGGAGTTCAGGATCCTCCGCAAGAACGGCGACATCGTGTGGGTGTTGGATCACTCCACGCTGCTGACCCGCGACCGGATGGGTCAACCCGAGCTGTTCCAGGGAGTGATGATCGACATCACGGCGCGCAAACGCGCCGAAGCCGAGGCCATGGAGGCCGAAGCCAGGTTCAGGAGCATCGCAGAGGACGGCCCTGCGATCCCTTGGGTTCTCGAGCTCAACTACGACCCGGAGCCGAGGCTATCTCTGCGATACGTCAGCGCGAGTTTGGAGAAGCTTCTCGGCTACGAACTCAAGGGGCTGATGTCCGACCTCAGCATGGGGCAGGCATGGATCCACCCCGACGACAGGCACATATCCGAGTCGACGCTGAAAGAGATGATCCCAGCAGGCCTTCCCTGGACGACGGAGTTCCGGATGATCGCCGCCGACGGTCGCGTGGTCTGGGTCCGCTCCGAGGGAAGGCTCCGGTCCCGCGATGAGGAGGGCAGGCCCTCGATCTTCCACGGGACGCTCATGGACATCACGGAGACGAAGGAGACCGAACACGATCTGCGACGATCCGAACAGCTCTATCGCGCCCTGGGCGAGAACATCCCGGTCTGTCCCTACATCGAGACGATGGATCACGCGAGCGGGAAGGGCCGCATGACCTACATCGGCCCACAGGCCCTCGAGATGTTCGGCTGGACTCCCGAGGAACTGCTCGCCGAGCCCGCCCACTTCGACCGAATGATCCACCCGCAGGACCGACAGAGGGTTCTCGAGGCCTCGCATCGAGCGGACGCGACCGGGGACATCTTCGACGAGACGTACCGGGCTATCACTAAAGCCGGCCAGACCGTCACCGTGCGCAGCCGGGCCCTGGCCGACCTGGACGAGCACGGCCGAGTTGCAGCTTGGTACGGGGTCGCCTTCCTAGAGAACCCGGCTTCCCAAGATCCCTTCGAAGCTCCCGACCTTGAAGCGGTCCTAGGCACGGACGGGGCCTGACCCTTCCGTGCCTGGCGGCTTCTCTACCCTTTCGGCGGTTGTATCCCCTACCCAGAAATGAGTAGAAAGGCCCATACGCGCAGGTAGATGGCCCTGTCGACACCTACCAAGGAGGGAAAAGCGAGATGCAGGTGGCGGTCGGGACGAGGAAGGGGCAGCACGAGCTTTCGCTGCCCGTGAAGCTCGCGCTGACTGCGGCCGTCATCTGCATCCTCGGCTCGCTGATCGTTACCAACGCCATGGCCGTACTGAAGCCGGCACGTCAGGCGATCTTCGACCACAGCGGACCTGGGCTCGAGCAGACGGCCGGGACACAGCGCTTCGACCTTTCCAACGCGGCTCCGGGGGCGACCCAGACGAAGGACACGACGATCATCTACAGGGGTCGGGGGCTGGCCGAGATCCGCCTCTTCGCCGGCGTGAGCGGCACGGGACTGGACGAGTACCTGCAGGTCAGCATCGAGAGCGGTAGTGGCGCGGGCTCGTCATTCATCCCCGCGAGCCGGATCTTCGACGGCAGGCTGAGCGAGATGCCTTCCTCCTTCGCTCGCGGGATCGTCGACCCCCAGATCCTGGGACACGGCGAGAGCCGGACCTATCGCATCTCGGTGACTCTGGTCGACGACGACGCGGCGCAGGGACTCGGCGCGAACGCGACCTTCAGTTGGGGAGCGGCCGCCTAGCGCTTCGGCTTCATCACCCGAGCGCTCTCGGGTAGGTACTGATGAAGCTTCTCCGGGAGTTCGATCGAACCGTCCGCGCGCTGGTGATTCTCCAGGACCGCGATCATGGTTCTTCCGACGGCGGTCGCCGTGCCGTTCAAGGTGTGGAGCACCTCGATGTCGCCGCTCGCCCGGCGAACGCGCGTCTGAAGACGCCTGGCCTGATAGTCCGTGCAGTTCGAACACGAGGTCAGCTCGCGGTACCGCTGCTGGCCTGGTAGCCAACCCTCGATGTCGTACTTCTTGGCCGCGCTCCCCCCAAGATCGCCGGCCGCCACGTTCACGACCCGGTACGGGATCTGCAGGTTGCCAACGATCTCTTCCTCGACCGAGACGAGCATCTCGTGTTCGTCCCAGGAGGTTTCCGGAGTCGTGAAGCTGAACATCTCGACCTTGTCGAACTGGTGCACGCGGAACATCCCGCCCAGGTCCTTGCCCGCCGAACCGGCCTCGCGGCGGAAGCAGGTCGAGTACCCGGCGAAGCGAAGGGGAAGATCCGACTCATCGATGATCTCGCCCATCCGCAAGGCCGCGAGGGGAACTTCCGAGGTCCCGACGAGGTAGAGCTGGTCTTCGGTGGTGACGTAGATGTTGACCTCGTCCGTCGGGAGGAATCCGGTGCCGTACATGGCCTCTTCTCTTACGAGAACCGGGGGGATCACCGGCGTGAAGCCGCGACGCACCAAGATGTCGAGCGCGTGTCGGACCAGCGCGAACTGGAGCATCACGATGTCGCCCATCAGGTACACGAAGCGCGAACCGCTCGTGCGGGCGCCGCGCTCGATATCGAGGACACCGAGCAGCTCGCCGAGCGCGACGTGGTCCCTCGGCTCGAAGTCGAACTCCGTTGGTTCCAGGTGCCGGCGGACCTCGACGGCGTCCTCGTCCGTGAAGCCCTCGGGCGCGCTTGGGTGCGGGATGTTCGGCGTGCGCGCGAGCAGCGTGGTCATCTCGGCATCGACCCCGGCGAGCTCGGGCTCCAACTCTTTGAGTTCGGCCGAGACCTTGGCGACCTCGGCGATGAGCGCCTGCTTCTGGTCGCCCTGAGCCGAGCCGATCGACTTGGAAGCCCGGTTCTGCGCGGCCCTCAGGTCGTCGACCTTCGTCGTCAACGCGCGCCGGCGCTCGTCCAGCGCGAGGATCTCATCGACCGCCGAGTCCAGGCCGCGGCGGGAAA
This sequence comes from Actinomycetes bacterium, assembly GCA_031423155.1. Taxonomy (GTDB): domain Bacteria; phylum Actinomycetota; class UBA4738; order UBA4738; family HRBIN12; genus JANPEZ01. The sequence continues at coordinate 11,512 of JANPEZ010000115.1, read as the reverse complement.
GGCCCGAGCGGAAAGGAGCGGGGTCCTCGCGGATCGCCTTGACGTCGAGCACTACGGGACCTTGACGCTGGAGGTCTTCTCGTCCGACTGAGCCGGCGTTGGTACGGACGCCGCCGACTGTGCCGGCTGTCCCGCCGGTGCGTCCATGACGCTCTGGCCGTGGAACACAGCACCCTCTTCGATGACGAGGGTCTTCGACGTGATGTTTCCGTCCACGCGGCCGCCGCGGGCCAGGTGCGCCTTGCCCTTGACGACGATAGAGCCTTTGAACCGGCCGGCGACCGAGACGTTCTGCGCGCGGATGTCGGCCTCGACCTGACTCTGTGGCGAGAGCGTGACGTCACCGTCGGCGCTGATCTGGCCCTTGACCTGGCCATCGACGCGAAGCGAACCGGCCGAGACGACGGTGCCTTCGAGCTTGGCGGCCGCGCCGACGATCGTGACTTCGCTGTTTCCTTCCGTCATCTGCCTGCCCTCCCGTCGTTGGTCGGTCGCCACTTCGGCGACCGCATCTGCTTCGTCTTCCTTCTTGAAGATCATCCGGCTTCCACCGCCTCCTGGGGGGACGCGAGCGCCTGCCTGATGGCTTCCTCCTCTTCCGTAGAAAGGTTGTACGTGGAATGACCGTCCGTAACCGCCTTAGCGTAGACCCTCGTCTCCTGCCGGCCGTTGATGGAAGTTAGAACCACTCCCGTGCCGTGATCATCCAGCATCGCGCAGGAGAAGCTCAAGCGCCCGCCGACATCTTCGAACGCGTCGTAGCGAAGAAGCGAAACGTTGCTGACCGCCCCTCGGATCAGCTGCTCCTGCCGCTTGTCAGTGGAGTTGAGCGATCTGACGGCTTTCTCTAGGCGCTGGATCTGACCTTGCTGGCCGTCCAACACGTCCCTGAGGGCGTCGTCGAGTCTGAGCGGTTCACCGGGCTCCCGGCTCCTGCGGCCACCGATCCCGACGATCGTGAACACCACCGCGAGCACGGCAAGACCCAAGGAGATCAGGGATATGAGGGTGAGGGTTCGCTCGGAGAAGGTCATCGCATCAAGGGTGGATCGGTCGGGAAAGGGGCATCTACCTGGGGTTTTCCAAGTGGCCCGTTAGTATACGATGACCGCCCACGTGGACGAACCAAGCCCGGCCGGATAGCTGGGCCGGATGGCTGGCGAGGGGCGCGATGCGCGCCCGGTCGGTGGAGGGCCAACGGTGCGCGTCGCCTACTTCGACTGCATCTCAGGGATCTCCGGCGATATGTCGCTCGGTGCGCTGATCTCGGCAGGGGCCGACGTGGATCAGATCCGTACTCACCTTGCGAGCCTGCCGGTCGAACCCTTCGGATTCGAGATCGAGGAGGTCGAGACCCACGGCATCGCCGCGACACGGGTCCACGTCTCCACGCAGGTTGCCGGTGTCATCCGAACCTATGCCAACATCCGCACGATCCTTGCCGACGCCGACCTGCCCGAGCCCGCCCGAGCCCTCGCGCAGAGGATCTTCCGGCGCTTGGCCGAGGCCGAGGCCATGGTCCACCGCCGCGATATCGAGCAGGTCACGTTCCACGAAGCAGGAACCGTCGACTCGATCGTGGGCATCGCCGGCACAGCGGTCGCGCTTCACCTGCTCGGCGTGGAAAGGATCTTCTCATCGCCGGTACCGACGGGGTTCGGGATGGCGAAGACCGAGCACGGCTCCATGCCGATACCGGCGCCGGCCGTGGTCGAGCTGCTGCGCGGAGCCCCGCTCTACTCACGCGGAGTGCCGATCGAACTGGTAACCCCTACCGGAGCCGCGATCTTGGCCACGCTGGTCGAGGGTTTCGGGGATATGCCGATGATGCGCACCGACGCGGTCGGGTACGGCTCGGGCGTTCCCCGCCAGGACTTCCCCAACCTGCTGCGAGTGATCGTCGGGGAGGAGGAACCTCGCGGTGCGCGACCCTCCCAGCACGAGCAGGCCGGAGAGATGCTCATCGAAACCAACGTCGACGACCTGAATCCCGAGCTCTACGGGTACGTACTCGAGCGGCTCTTCGATGCGGGCGCGCAGGACGCCTGGTTCACGCCCATCATCATGAAGGGTGGACGCCCGGCGGTGACCATCGGGGTGCTCTGCGCCTCCGGTCAGCAGGATGCCGTCCGGCGCGTGCTGTTCACCGAGACCGGAACCCTCGGAGTCAGGGCAAGGCCGGTTGAGAAAACGGTTCTGGAGCAAGAGTGGCTGGAGGTCTCCACCAGCTACGGGCGCGTTGCCGTGAAGATCGGGATCTTGGACGGAGAACCTGTCACGATCGCGCCCGCGTACGACGACTGCGCCAGGATCGCGCGATCCTCAGGCGTACCTGCGAGGGATGTCTACGCGGAGGCGGTCGCGATAGCCCGAGCCCAGATGAAGAGCCCCTGAATGCGAACGAGGACCGCTCCCACCCCGGCGCTCACGGGCGCCGGGCCTCGGAGCGGCCCTCGTACTCGCGTTGCTCTTAGTTCTTCCACCCGGCGCCGGCGGCCATCAAGAAGGCAGCCATGGCTCCGAGGGACACAAGGAGCCGACGAAGTCGCTTCATAGCCGTGCTCCTCCTTTCCTGGTTGACAGGGTTCCCTGCTGAGGGGTTTCGGCCGATGTGCGTCCCTCCTTTAGGGGGTCCCCCAGATCTCCCGGTTGCTCTTCGGCTCACTCCCCCGAACGCCCTACCCGCGCTCGTGCAAGCGTGCATCGGATGGTTCATCGTTGGCGCCGCGCAAGTAAGGCGGCGCTCGAACCGATAGAGGGATACCGATGCCCGAACGTAGCGAGGAACGACAAGGGGACCAGCGGGTCCGCTACCTCGAGGTGGCACTGGTTCTGCCTGTCTTCGGATGGCTGGCTTGGGCGATATGGCGGCTGCCGAACGGCTCCATCGGGTGGGCTTGGGTCTTCTTCACCGTCACGGTCATCGTCGTCGATCTGATCCCCGTGCCGGCGTGGGGAGGCATGCAGCTCTCACTCAGCTTCCCCCTGTTGCTGGGGGTATCGATCTTGTACCCGCCCGCCGTGGCCGGACTGGCAGCGCTCGCCGGCTCGGCCGACCCTCGGGAGATCCGGCGCGACATCCATCCGATGCTCGCGCTCTGGAACCGCAGTCAGATGGCCGCCGCCATGATCCTGGGAAGTTGGGTCTTCCACCTGGTTGCCAGCCCGTACTCGTCGTGGACCACGCTGCTGCCGGCGACCACGCTTGCTGCCGTTGTCGCCTACGCGGTCAACACGGTCCTGGTCGCCCTGCACGCATCCGTAGAGCATCGGATGTCGATCGAGGACGTACTGGCCAAGATGCACGGAGCCCGTCCTTGGGAGTTCCTCTCTTCCTATCTGGCCCTCGGGCTGCTGGGCGCGGTCATCGCCCGCTTCTACACCTCCGAGGGCGCCTGGTCGGTGATCGTCTTCTTGGCGCCGCTCGTGTTCGCCCGGCAGATGTACTTCCGTAGCAGGGCTCTGACCGATCAACTCGAGGAACGCAACCAACTCTTGGCCCAGCAGGCCGCTCGACTGGAGGAACTGCTGGAGAAAGAGCACGCCACCGTCGATGAACTCCGCGAGTTGAATCGCATGAAGGGCGAGTTCGTTGCGGTCGTTTCACACGAGCTCCGGACCCCGGTGACCGCCCTGATCGGATATGCGAAGACCCTGCGTCAACCCGAGTTCGCCGACGATCCGATGATGCGGCAGGAGTTCCTCGAAAGGATGCAGCGGCAGGGCGACCGGCTATTGAGATTGGTCGAGAACCTGCTTACCGCCGCCAAGCTCGAGAGCGACGAGATCCGCGTAGTGGTAGCCCGGGTCCTGTTCGAAGATCTCGCCGCCGAAGTGGCCGAGGGCCTTGCCAGCGAGGCCGAGCGGATAAAGGTCGACGTCCCGAACGACCTTCCGGTCATGTACACGGATCGCCAACTGCTGTCGCGGATCGTTTCCAACCTGCTGGACAACGCGCTGAAGTACTCCCCGGAGGGCTCACCCTGCGAACTGGTGGCACGGGCCGACGGAGATCACATCCTATTCTGGGTACGAGATCACGGTATCGGCATCAGCGAGGAACAGATCGGACGGATATTCGACCGCTTCTACCAGGTCGATTCCTCCTCCACTCGCCGATTCAGAGGTGCGGGGTTGGGTCTGTCGATGGTGCGCGGCCTGCTCGATCGCCTCGGTGGAACCATCGAGGTGCAGAGCGAGCCCGGAACGGGGAGCACGTTCACCGTGAGGATCCCGGTTCAGGCCGAGACATCGGTTAGTTGACGTCGCGCGCCCGGAACCAGGCGAGCGCGATCGCGAAGAGGACGAGGCAATAGCCGACTAGGACCAACCCCGAACCCGTCATAGACACGGACTGACCGCTGGAGGTTCTCCCGTGACCTATCACCCAGAACGCCAGATTCTCCCCGAGGAGGAGCCTCTGCCACCCCGGTCGGAACGCCCTTAGGAGTCCCTCCACGATCAGGAGGTAGCCGAACCCGACACCGACGGCGCCGGCGGTATGCCGCGCGACCGTCGCCACGCTGAAGCCGAGTAGTCCGCCGATCGCCGACGCCGACGCCAGGCGAAGGACGAGCGAAGTTTGATCCACGATGAAACCGGCCGGCATCGCCGAGGGATCGGTCGCCGAGGCGACCATCGCGAATGCGACGGACATCAGCCCGCACACGAGCATCATGAACACGAAGACCGACCCGGCTGCCGCGACCGCCTTGGCTACGAGAACACGTCCTCGGCGCGATTCCCACGTGATGGTCGTCGCCATGGTGCCGGCCGCCCACTCGGCTCCCACGAACGAGGCCCCCATGTACCAGCCGATGATGACGAAGATGAAAGCCAGTCCCGTCAGGATGTCCGGAACGACGCGGTAGCCGAACGGGTCGGCCGGGTCTGAGTTGACCGCCACGAGGAACGTGGAGAGCGCGATGCCGATGCCGCTCAGGATCGCGAGGACCTTGACGAGTCGGCGGGAGCGAGCCCGCAACAACTCAGAGGCCAGCAGGGCTATCACGACGTCGTTCCCGGAGGCGGCGGCGGCACGTCGTCACGGGTGAGCTCGAGGAAGACGGTCTCCAGATCGACTTCGTCCGCACGGATCTCGGACAGGTACAGACCTCCGTCGGCCAGCGTTCGGGTGACGCGCGAGGCCTCGGTGACCGGCAGGGCGACCCTCAGATGATCGCCTTCGATGACGGCCGAGATCCCCGACGTCACGAGTGCACGCGCCCCCGCAACGAGATCATCGACCCTGACGATCAGCCCTTCGGTGCCCCCACTGGCAAGTACTTCATGAACCGGTCCGGCCTTGATGAGTCCTCCGCGCGCGATGATCGCGACCCGGTCGGCCGTCTGTTGCACCTCGGCCAGGATATGACTCGAGACGAACACGGTGCGCCCCTCCGCCCCCAAGCGCCTGAGAAGGTCGCGTACCTCGACGATGCCGGCAGGGTCGAGCCCGTTCGCGGGTTCGTCCAAGATCAGCAGGGCCGGATCCTTCATCAGCGCGGCCGCGATCCCCAGCCGCTGCTTCATCCCGAGCGAGTAGGTCTTGACCTGATCGCGCTGCCGGTCGGCCAACCCGACCGTCTCCAGCACGGAGGTGATGGTGCTCGCGCCGATCCCCTGGAGCCGCGCAAGGACCTCCAGGTTCCTGCGGCCGCTGAATCGAGGAAAGAGCGCCGGGCTCTCGACGATCGATCCGATCCTGGAAAGAGCCGAGGGAAGATCGCCCGGCACTTCGGCTCCGAGCATCTTCATCCGGCCTGAAGTGGGTCTGACGAGCCCCAGCAGGCAGCGGATCGTGGTCGTCTTGCCGGCCCCGTTCGGTCCGAGGAAGCCGAATACGCCGCCCTCGGGGACCTCCAGATCGAGACCGGCTACCGCTACGGTCTTGCCGCCTTTGCGGTGATACTCCTTGCGGAGCCCGTCGATCTCGATGATCGCCACGGCCGCACCTTACAGTTACGAGCGACATGAAGCTGAGCCTGACGTACCGAACCCGGCACTACATAGGAGGGATCATCTTGATCACCTTCTTCGGCTGGATGAGCTTTCAGCGCGGTACCACCATCCCCGGCATCTACTTCCTGGATGTCGCCACCCACGAGGTCGGCCACTGGTTGTTCTCTCCATTCGGGGAACTGGTGATGCTCATGATGGGATCGGGTTCACAGATCCTGTTCCCATTGGTCCTGGCGGTCTTCATGCTCGCCTTCCGGCGCGACGCGCTGTCGGCCGCAGTGCTCTTCGCCTGGGCCGGCGAGGCGTGCTACTCGACAAGCATCTACATCGCCGACGCGCCCTACGGGAACCTCCCCCTGCTCGGAGGTATAGACGGTGACTGGAGCCGGATCCTGGGGCCTGATCACCTGAGCAGGATGAGCTTGGCCGACGAGTACGCGCGCGACGTCCGGCTCTGGGGTATCGCGCTGACGCTGCTGGGACTGGGTCTCTGCCTCTGGGGCCTATGGAAGATGGTGCGACCCAAGGCGATGCTGCTGCCTACCCCGCTTCGGGCTATGGATAGGAGTGCCTCCGAGGTCCAGGCACCCGGCGCGCCCGAAGAGGACATCTGGATCTGAGCCGTCTCCACCTTTTCCGAGCCTTGCCGCTACGCTGTGAAGGTTCATGACCGGTCAACGGCTCCTCCCCGGACGCGAGCGCGCAGGCGCGCTGCTCGCAGGTCGCTACCGCATCGGATCGGTGCTGGGTCGCGGCGGCATGGGCGAGGTCTACGAGGCGGCCGACCTGCTGCTCGATCGCGCCGTCGCCGTCAAGGTCTTGCGCGAGGATCTGGCGAGCGATCACCGATTCGTCACCAGGTTCCGCCGGGAGGCGCGTACGGCTGCGTCGCTGCAGCATCCCAACATCGTCGCTGTTCACGATGTTTCGACCGACGGCTCATGGTTCGTCATGGAACGTGTCGTGGGGAGAACGTTGGCCCAGATCGTTGCGACCGGACCCTTGCCATCGCCCTCGCGCGCGGCTGAGATAGCCGCGCAGGTTGCGCGGGCATTGGCGTACGCCCACGAGCGCGGTGTAGTGCACCGTGACATCGCCCCCGGCAACGTGATGGTCACGCCGGACGGACAGGTGAAGGTCCTGGACTTCGGGATAGCTCGCGCGGAGCGCTTTACGCCCTTCGCCGAAACGCTCGCCGCGCACGGAACGATCGCGTATCTGTCTCCCGAGCAGGCGCGGGGCGAACGAGCCGATGCGCGCTCTGACGTCTACGCGCTCGGCGCGGTCCTGTACGAGCTGCTGACGGGCCGTCCGCCGTTCGCGGGACGCGATGCCGCCGCCGTGGCGCGCAGGGGGCCCGCGGAACTTCCGCCATCACCCAGCCTGCTTCGAGCCGAGGTTCCCTCCGAGTTGGACGCGGTCGTCTTGCGCTGCCTGGCCACAGATCCGGCGGCCAGGTTCGAGAGCGCCGAGGATCTGGCCGAAGAACTCGGCCTCGATGACCTCACGGCTCCTCGCGCGGCGCCCTTCGCGGCCTATGTTCCGACGATCGCCCGACACACGCCCGTACTGGGCGATACCGCGACGGTCCCGGTCGGGCCGCGGACCAAGGGAAGACGCTGGCCGCGAGTGCTGGCCGCTCTCCCACTCGCGGCGGCATCGCTTTGGTTCCTGGCCCTTCCCGTCGTGCGAGCGATGTCGTCACCGGCTGTTCCTCACGACCCTAAGCAACCGACGCCCGCCGTCCTGCTGGCCCCGACCTCTCCGTCGGCATCCGGTCAGTGCGACGGTCTGTTCAAGGCCAAGGCCGTGGTCTCCTGGACGCCTTCCTCGCCGACGGCGAGCGGATATCAGATCTACAGGTCGCAGATGGCCGGCGGCCCATACGACATCGCGGGGACCGCCGACGGCTGGCGCTCGACTTCGTTCACCGACACAGGCCTCGGGACGAGCTCGACCTACTACTACGTGGTCAGAGCGGTGGACAGCGCCCGGCTCGGCCCCGTGACGCCCGAGGTCTCCGCCGGCACGCCCTTGTTCTGTTTGGGATGAACGAGGGATAGACGGAAAGGACAAGGGCTACACGACTCGTGCGGTTACGTGCTAATGTGGGCCGATCGTGAGCACGAACAGTCGATTGAACGTCACCCTGGATGAAGAGCACGCAGCCAAACTCGCTCAACTCGCTCAGCGCACGCATCTTCAGGAAGGGACGCTCGCTCGCTCGCTCCTCTCGCAGGCTATCGACGCCGCCGACGTGGACGCGGGCCAAGTCGTGGCGCTGCTCGAAGGTATACCCGGCGCCTTCGACAGGGCGCGAGATGGACTTCGAGAAGCCGAGGCAGGCCGGACCACGCCGCTAGACAAGTTGTGATCGGTGGCAAGCGTTGAACTGACCGCTACGGCGGTCGAAGACCTGAACCTACTCATCCGTTCGCACAGCCTGCCCCCCGACACCAAGGCTCGGTTGAGTAGAACGCTGCGCGCGTTGCAGGCCTTCCCCCTGCTCGGAGCCTCACTGACGGAACGCTGGAGTGGGATGCGTTTCTTGCTCGGGCCCTGGCGCTGGATGATCGTCGTCTACGTCTACATCGAGTCCGAGGAACGAGTGGTCGTCCTGACCATCCAAGACGGTCGCTCCTCCAGTTTCGCCTAGCCACCCAGGTCACTGAGGGGGTCGGCGCGTTCTCCAGGTCGTGGGTGACCGTGAGCCGGGTGACCCCGCCCTTGCCCTCGGCGATCTCGAATGTGAGACGCGTGAAGCCCTCGGCGGCCGTGGTCTCGTCCATCAGCATGCGCCAGGTCTGCACGAGCTTGTACGGACCGCTTCGGCGGCGCAAGATACGCGGCTATGGAGCTGCCCACCGCCGAACTGCTGCTAGGCGTTCGCACGCCGGCCGAGCTCGCCTTCTCGCCCGACGGGTCGAAGGTGGCTTTCGCCTTGCACTCGACCGCGGCCGACGTGGGTTCGTTCGTGCCGAGCGACCTCTACACCATGGACGTAGCGCCCGGCTCGACGCCGGTTCGGCTGACGGACGGCGAATGGAGCGACGCGACGCCCGCTTGGTCTCCGGACGGTTCGCGTCTCGCCTTTCTCTCAGATCGCACCACTGCCGGGCACCGGCTGCCGTACACGATGCCGGCAGGCGGAGGCGAGGCGTCTCTCGCGGCGACGCTCGTCGGGTCGGCGGAGGGCCTCGCGTGGTCAAGCGACGGGTCCAGGCTCCTCGTCCTCGCAGCCGACCCGGGTTCCTACGGCCTGGACTGGGGAGCGCAGGCCGTACTCGGTGCTCACCCTCTCTCGGATCCGGTCGTTCGCAGGCCGGGCGATGCGCATCGGCGTCTCTTCTCGATCGACCTTGCGTCCGGCACGGCTGCCGAGGTCGGCCCACCGGACCTGAGCGTCTGGGAGTTCGACTGGGACGGCGAGGACAACCTGATCGCGATCGTCTCGAGCGATCACTCGGGGTCCGGTTGGTATCAGGGCGTCGTAGCTCGACTCGATATCGCGACTCGAACCGCCGCAGTCCTGTACGAACCGACGTGGCAGCTCGAAGGCCTGACGCTCTCACCCGACGGGAGCCGCGCTGCGGTCGTTGAGGGTTACGCCAGCGACCACGGTCTGCTGTCCGGGAGCCTGATGCTCATCGATGTCGCGAGCGGTACGAGCACGGACCCGTGGCCCGATCTTCAGACCATCGGCACGGCTGCATGGCAAGACGACGAGACGCTCACCTACGCGAGCACTGAGGGCACCGGCAACGCGTTCGGCCAACTCTGGCTGCACGGCAAGCGCGAGGAACTCTGGCGAGACGACGCCTTCATCGGCGACTCGCTCACGATGCCGTCGATCGTCCTTGCCGGCGATGAGATCTGGACCACGCATCAGGCTCATGGGGTTGCACCAGAGCTCGCGCGGTTCGACCAGGTGACGGGCGTTTGGCGAAGGCTGACGTCTTTCAACGACCACATCACCGATGGGCGCGTCTTTCCCGACGTTCGAACCATCACGTGGACCGGTGAGGACGGCGTCCAGATCGAAGGACGGCTGCTGACTCCTCCCGGCGCCGAGGGTCCCCTGCCGATGATCGTGTGCGTTCACGGAGGGCCGACCTGGAACTGGGGTTCCTACTTCTCCGACTCGGAGCCGAACGCTGTTCTGCTCGCGTCGGCCGGATACGCCTGCCTTCAGCCGAATCCGCGCGGGAGCATCGGGCGCGGACATGCCTTCGCACAGGGAGTGATCGGCGACGGCGGCGGCATCGACTACCGCGACATCATGGCCGGCGTCGACCACTGCATCGCAACGGGTTCCGCCGATCCGGAGCGGCTCGGGATCGCGGGTCTGTCATACGGCGGTTACATGGCGGGCTGGGCGGTCGGTCAGACGGACAGGTTCGCCGCCGCAGTGGCGATGTCGGTGGTCTCGAACTACGTGTCCTTCCACCTGACCTCGGAGGTGTGGTGGTACGACAAGGCGATCTTGAAGGGCGACTGGAACGACCCGACGAGTCAGTACCCCGACAGGTCTCCGGTCACCCATGCGCACCGTTGCAAGACACCGACACTGATCCTTCAAGGCGCGGAGGACCGCTGCACACCCGTGAGTCAGGCCGAAGAACTGTTCAGCGCCATCGCCGAGACCGGGACTAAGGTCGAGCTGGTCGTCTACCCCCGCGAAGGGCATGTGCCCTTGGAGCGCGCCCACGCACTCGACGCCATCCGGCGCACCCAGGACTGGTTCGACCTGCACCTTCGCTCAGGCGGGACCGACGAATCCGATGACGGTTGAAGAGCCGGTGACCTCTGTGAGTCCGGGGTCCAGACGGTAGCCGCCGGGCAAAGTCTTGCGCCGCAGCTCTTTCGGGCCGAACTCCGGGTTGGCTACGAGGACCCGCACCAGCGCACCCTTCAACGCTTTGTTCGCGTGGGAGACCGTCGAGGTGCCGCCGCTGGACCTCTGCTCGAAGAACCTGACGACGATCTCCTCGGTCTCGTCCGGCGGCGCCCACGCCGCCGCGTGTTCGTTGGGAAGCAGGTTCCAGATCCGGCGACCACTCGCCCGCTCGGCTATCGCGGCCGTCAGGTCCTCGCGCCAGAACTTGGCGAGCACGCCGAGGCCATCGAGCTTCGCGCCCATCTTCAGCTTGTAGTCCGGTATCGGATCCGCAGGTGATACCGCACCCCAAAGGCCCGAGAAGATGAACACGCTCGCATGCAAACGGCGTCGCTCGACCGCCGATAACGAGCGGTGGTCCAGTGCGTCGTAGAGGACCCCCGTGTAGCGCTCGATCGCCGGTCGTGTCGGCGAGATCCCGATCGAACGGTTAGCCGCGGTCGCGGCCTCGAGCGCCCGTCCCTTCACGCCGAGCAGCTTCTCGCGCCCCGCGTCCTCGGACATGGCTCTCAGCAGAGCCTTGCGTACCCGCTCGCGCTGACGGTCGAGCGCAATCGCGTGCATACCGGGTCGCCACGGCGGTCCGTCGCCTCCGAGGGACTTCCCCTCCGAGGGCGGCAACAAGATGAAGGGAAGATCCGCAGGCATCGCGCG
>JANPEZ010000114.1:0-9466 GCA_031423155.1 Actinomycetes bacterium | reverse complement strand
GGGGAGACCACTCACCGTGACGCCCGATATCGGAGATGAGAGCCCATGCAACGTCAGGAGCGGCCGATACATCGATGACGAAGCGCATCGTCCTCGAGTTCTGAACGTCGACCATCGATGCAGTATGGACCAGGAGCCTGCTCGACGCCGGAGCAGAGGTGAGCATGCAGTGGCAGTCTGCAGCGGAATTCAGGTTACAAGCAGGCGAAGGCCGAGCTCGGCTGCTTCGAGGGCGACGAGGTCGCGGTTGCGTTCGGCCCACTGGCCTGAGACGAGGTCCTCACGGAGGCTGCGCACCGCCCGCTGCTCGGCATCCGGCCCGACCCTGGCCCACACCGATACTCCCCGCCGAACTTCATCGTCCAGGTATGCCTCGGGCCGGCGCCAGTAGGCCTCGAAGAAGCCGTCAGCGCAGTCCCAAGGGATGAGCACCGGCTCGATGCGGGCTCCGATCGCGCGGGCCTGCTCGCTCACCGAAGGCCGGCCGGCGACGAGGTCGGCGACCTCGGGCAGGTAGTCACGAGTAAGCCAGAACCGACGACGCCATCCGGTGTCACTGCTGTCGTGCGTGAACACCACCACGCGGCGGGCCACGCGCTGCATCTCGCGCATGCCCGCGATCGGATCCTGCCAGTGATGCACGGTGGAAAAAGCCATCGCGGCGTCGAAAGACCGGTCCGCGAACGGGAGGCTCTCCGCGACGGCAGCCACGCACTGCGCAGCGCCAGCGGGACGCTGCGCACGCATCAGCGCCGACGGTTCCACCGCGGTGACGTCACGGCCGGGTGGTTCGTAGGAGCCGGTGCCGGCCCCGATATTCAGTACGGTCCGCGCATCGCCGAGCGCGGCCCAGACCTGCGCCGCGATCCGGGGCTCGGTGCGCCGCGTCGCGGTGTACGTGGCTCCGATGGTGTCGTAGAGCTGCGCGCCGGACATGCATGCATCCTAAACTCGGCAAGTTCTGAGATGTCATGTGCCTGGTCTTGAGAGCACCCCTTGGCGGGTGGGCTTACCGGTTTGGCCCTACGGCTGGATGGAGTTCGTGGTTCGGCTGTTCGCCGATGACGGCGAGACCGTGGTCGAGCAGCCGATCTCCCTGCAGACGATCTCACCGAGAGACGCGAGCCTCGTCCTTGGCGCCCCGGAGACGACGGAGAACGGCCAGCCGGTGGTCGTGGCCTGCAGCTTCTTCGACGGCGAGGTGACCTTCGCCGCTGCCGACCCATGGCAGGTGACCGGCGGCGATCTCTTCGGCCCGTGGCCCTCTTCGCTGGGTTCTGGATCTGAGCGGACGCTCTTTCGAACCGGCTCCTGTTGCCTTTCGACGGAGAGATCCTCGACTCGAGTCCCTTCTCCAACGGAGGATCGCGGCCGAGACTCGGTCTCCAGGCGTGTCCCGCTACTCGGTCACCTTCCACCCGTCGGGTCCTTCGTCGACGACGTTACGGCCGTGACGCCCGGTGAGGGCCTCGCGGAGCAGGGGTTCCCATTCCTTGAAACCATTCGCGAATCGGGTCTCGCCTGCCACAGTCTCGATGACCAGGATGTCCCTCACGGTCAACTTCGATACGTGCGAAACCCGGGTGATGTCCGTGAGCGGGAGATCCACCATCGGCGGCCGTTCCTTGCGGCGCGCCTCCAACTGCTCCGCCAGCGCTCCGGCGAGCAACCCGCCGACCGCTCGAGCCTGCGTCGGATCGAACCTTCGATCCATGAATAGCACACGGTCGTTCGTCAGATGAGCGTGGCCGCGCTTGTTCTTCAGTGTCCCGCCGGACATGAGCACCGTAGCCTGGTCGTGCAGGAGGACTTCCGGGGTTCCCGGCTGGAACGCATCCTTGTCCATGACGCCGAATGGTACTTGCAAGAGCGCGGTCGTGTCCCCGCTCGGCAGCTTGGGGGAACCGCGCCGCACACCGGTCTCGTACCTCGGACTCCAGCCGATCTGGTCCCTCCCGAGTTCACGAAGCCGAGCGTTCGCGTTAGCGAAACTGCGTTCGGGGCCCTCACTCATACGACGCTTCCCGCCGTTCGAGGCGAACATCGAGCGAGCACCTGCAACGGAACTGCTCGCTCAGGTGTCCTAGCCGCGTGGGTAGGGACAGAGACGCGATACTGACCCAGATGGGTCGAGACGCGGACCAGGACGGGGACCGACTCGGCGAGATGTATCTCCGCTTCGCTCCGGGGGGTATCCGGCTCGCGTACCTGATGACCGGCGATCGGGCGGTCGCCGAGGATCTGGTCCAAGAGGCGTTCATCCGGTTCGTCGGTCGCCTCCACTCCCTGCGGGATCCCGGTGCCTTCGACGCGTATCTTCGTCGCACGGTCATCAATCTGTCGAAGAACTTCTTCCGGCGTAGGGCGCTCGAACGCTCGTATCTCGAACGCGAGGCGAGTCAGCGAAGGCTCGTACAAGAGGAGCGCGACGTGTCCGAGTACGAGACGATGCGACTTGCACTCCTCGGCCTGCCAACGCGGCAGCGAGCGGCGATCGTTCTTCGCTACTACGAGGACATGCCCGAATCCCAGATCGCAGACGTACTCAGCTGCCGACCGTCCACCGTGCGCTCGCTGATCGCGCGAGGTCTGGAAACGCTCCGTAAGAACCCTGAGGTGGTGCGATGAGCAACGACACCCTTGTCCGGGAGTTCCTGCAGCGGATGGCCAGCGAGATCGATGCCTTGCCGTCGGACGCGAGCGCACCGGTGAAGCGTGCTCAGCGACATCGTTCGGCCATGATGGCCGTCGTTGCCGTCATCGTCGTGGCGACCGTATCCGGGGGGGTGGCTGGATGGCGCTCGCTCATGACGACCGGACCGCAGCCGGCCGGACCGCCGCTGACACCGAGCGTCCTCAACGGTCCGATCGGGGTGGTCGGGTGGATGAGCGGCGTGCGTTCTCTGTCTCCGGGCGGCGCGGGCGAGTTCATCTTCAAGTGCGATCGAACGTGTACTCATGTCTCGGCCGATTGGTCCCCGGACGGCACCCGCCTTGCCTTCTCCACCTCGTGCGGGCCGAGCTGCGTCACCGCCGGAGATCCGTACAACGGCATCCACGTGGCAGACCTCGTTCGCGGCACCGACGAGTTAGTGGTGCCCGGGGAGGAGGGCGGTGACCTTGCATGGTCTCCGGACGGGACGCGCATCGCCTACGCCTCGGACAACAGGATATTCGTCATACAAGCGGACGGCTCGGGTCGAACCCCCATCACCGCGGAGCTCGCTGCCCTTCCTAGCCACCCAACCTGGTCCCCGGACGGATCGCGCATCGCGTTCGTGGAGGATGCTGATCGGCTGTTCGTAGTGGGTCTGGACGGCGCGGCGCCAACGGACCTCGGCGTGAGGGGTCGTTACCCTGCCTGGTCGCCCGATGGCGCCACGATCGCCTACTTCTCCGGGGATTACCCGGACCTGTGCAGCGTTCGGGAGACGACACCCGACGGGCTTCAGGACGTCGTCCTCATCGACCTCGAGGCGGTTTCCACGAGATGCGACTTCGGGGGCGATCTCGAGTGGTCCCCCGACGGCACGGAACTCGCGGCGCTGGTCTACCAGGAGGTCGCCCCCAGGAAGGGATGGTCCGCCGTGTACATCGTGAACCCCGACGGGAGTGCGCGCCCATTCACGGACTGGGTCTCGGGCTCGCCGTGGGACGGGCTTGCTTGGCAGCCGATCCGATCCACGTGAGAACGGACGAAGGGAACATCGAGGATGACTAGGTGCGCGTACCGAGGGGCGAACGCTCTAAGGCTGGTGATGTCGGCCTCGCTAAGAGGTGCAGAGGGGTTCCGACCTTTGGCCGAGGCGGTACGTATCCACGGTGCTTAGGGACCCGCTCCTCCGCCGGTCCCTCTGTGGCACGCGCTTATGCGACGACCTTGAAGAGGTGCCATTGGTCCGGAACGCCCTTGAGCACGTGCTCGCCCATGTCCTCGAAGACGAGGCCGGATCCTGCCGTTAGATCCTTCACCGTCGAGGACACCCAGATCTCCGACGCGTTGGCGTTCGCCGCCACCCGCGCTCCGATGTGCACTGCGAGTCCCCGGATGTCGTCACCCTCGAGCTCGATCTCACCTGTGTGGCAACCGGCTCGGACCTCGAGCCCGAGCGGCCTCGTCGCCTCGCCGATCGCCAGTGCGCACCGTACCGCGCGGGCGGGTCCATCGAAGGTCGCGAGTAGCCCGTCGCCCGTCGTGTTGACGTAGCGACCACGGAACCGTTCGACCTCCCGACGTGCGAACTCGTCGTGACGCGCAAGCAGCGCCTTCCAAGCCACGTCACCGAGGGTCGCCGCCTTCCGCGTCGATTCGACTATGTCGGTGAAGAGCACGGTCGCGAGCACCCTGTCCGCCACCTCGATCGAGCCGCGGAGCTGCCCGATGAACGCCTCAAGGCGATCGGTCAGAGCATCCTGGTCTCCGGCCCACGGCAGGTGGTCTCTTCCCGGGAGCTCGACGAACAGGGCCGCGGGCAACTTGCTGGCGATCCAGCGGCTGCCGCCGATCGGTTCGATCTGATCATCGGTTCGATGAAGGATCAGCGTCGGCACGTCGATGGCCTCGATCGTCGCGCGGATATCGAGCTCGCGATTGATGCGCTCGATCTCGAGGTTGCCGTTACGGCTCGTCGAGAGGCGCTGGAACCGCGCCCACCACGAAGTCACCCGGCCGTCGTCGGCGTGCGAGGGGATAAACATCTCCAATGTCGCCTTCGCGTACTCCTCGGTGCCGTAGCTCGTGCGGACGAGATCGAGGTACGAGTCCCACTCCTTCTCCGTCCACTGCCCCTCGTAATCGACCTGCTGCTTCCCGCTGGCCGAGGCAGCGAAGAGCACCAGCCCCATCGTCCGCTCGGGATGCGTGGCTGCAACCATCGCGCATTGAGCTCCGGCATCGGAGAACCCGAAGAGGACCGCCCGCTTCGATCCAGCGGCGTCCAGAACGGCCACGATGTCATCGGCCAGGTCCTCGATCGGCGGCAGGTCGTGCGGCGAGAAGCGATCCGACAGTCCGGTGCCTCGGCGATCCATCAGTATGACCCTGGAGAAGTCCGTCAGCCTTCGCAGGAACCGCGCGTAGTGCGGGTTCTCCCACACGATCTCGAGGTTGTTGATCGGTGCGAGATAGAGGAGGTCTACCGGTCCGTCCCCGATCACCTCATACGCGATCGCAACGTCCCCGTTGAGTGCGTAGCTGATGGTCGGTTCCACGGGCGGACGTTACTCGGGAACGGTGCCGAAGCGCAATCGTGACCGCTCACCTAGCTCTGTTGGTCAGTCGGGTTGCGTCTTCAGTCGGTCGATAGTGGGGTGTTCTCAGAACTTTCTGACCGCAAGGGTTCCGGCACTTCGAGAGGACCTGCCATAGAGTGAGGGCAGTTCGTTTGGTGTCCCCTAGGGCTTCGATCGCGACGACCTTGGCAACAACGGACGCGCCGCCCGACCAGCTTCGCAACACTTTCGGGTCCTCGCACGTCCTGGTGATGTGGGTGAGAAAAGGACGACGATGGTCGCCGACATGGGAACCGAGCAGGCGGGCGCGAGCAGGCTGGCCGAGATCTACGAGCGGTCGGCCCCGGCCGGGTTCCGGCTCGCCTATCTCCTGACGGGCGACCGGGCGCTCGCCGAGGATCTCGTCCAGGAGGCGTTCCTTCGGTTCGTCGGCCGTCTGCACCACCTGCGAGAGCCCGAGGCGTTCGACGCCTACCTCCGCCGGACGATCGTCAACCTGTCGAAGGATGTCTTCCGTCGCCGTGCGGTCGAACGGTCCTATCTCGAGCGGCGGAGCGCCGAGTTCCGCGAAGGCCGCAGCGACCGAGACGTCGCCGCGTACGAATCGATGCGCGCCGCGCTGCTCACGCTCCCCGAGCGCCAACGCGCGGCGCTCGTCCTGCGCTACTACGAAGACCTCCACGAGTCCGAGATCGCCGACCTGTTGCGCTGCCGTCCGGCGACCGTGCGCTCGCTCGTCGCGCGTGGGCTCGAAGCCCTCCGCCAGATCCCCGAGGTGACGACATGACCGATCAGGACATCCGCGATCTCCTCGAGCGCATGGCGACCGAGGAGCCCACCCCGTTCTTCGACGCCGAGCCGCTGACCCGTCGGGCGCGCCGCCGGGCCGCGAGGACCGTCGTCGTCGGGGCGATCGCTGTCGCGGCCTCGATCGCGGTGCTGTTCGCCGGCGTCGCCCAGATCCGGACCGCGCGGATCCCCGCCAACCCCCCCGAGGAGCCCTCCGTGGACCTCGGGATCTTCGCGGGCGTCCGCGGCTGGATCGCGTACGGCGACACGAGTGGGATCTGGGCGGTGGATCCCGCGCAGGGGGGCGATCCGGACGGTCAGATCCAGCTGAGCTCGGAGCGAGGGGACCCGCTCGCTTGGTCCCGCGATGGTTCGAAACTGCTCGTCCTGCGTGAGGTCCCGGGCACCGGAAACGCCCTTTACGTCCTCAACGCGGACAGCACCTGGGACCGCCTGACGCATGCGAACGAGTACATCACCGGAGCTTCCTTCTCTCCTGACGGAACCGAGGTCGTCTACGCGTCGGGGAAGGCGATCTACCTCGTCGGTGTGGAGAGCGGCACGCCACTGCTGGTGACGGACGCAGTGAAGTTCCCGGTCGAACCGGCCTTCTCGCCAGATGGATCGCAGATCGCGTACTTCGACGGCTGGGGCGACAACAGCAACAGCCTCCGCGTGATGAACTCGGACGGAAGCGGTGTTCGAGAGCTGACCGGCGCCGACTACCAGCACATCGACGAGCTCGTTTGGTTGCCGGACGGCTCACGCCTCGCGTTCTCACCCGTGGCCGGTGGACTCTTCATCGTCGGTGTCGACGGCTCCGGGCTCACCGAGTTGATGATCCCCGACGGCGAAAACGAAAACACTGCTTGGTCTCCGGACGGCTCCCGCATCTCGTTCCAGCGGCGGGCCGGGACGCCCGGCCAGAAGGTCATCGACGGCGAGGTGATCGACGTCACCTATTGCCCTTGCGGGCTCGGCCCGCTCGTGATCGTGACCCTCGAGAGCGGGGAAATCCAGGAGTTCGGCTACGGCGGGTCGGGGCCGTGGAACCCCCTCGCTCCCTGAGCACGGGGATGCGAGGAATCCGGGCATTCGAAGATCGAGAAAGGAGTGGCACCATGAGGACCCGCCACGGACGTCGGCTCGCGCTGGCCGCCGTGCTCACGCTCGCAGCATGCACATCGGCGCCCGAGTCGGATGCTCCGGCTCCCGCTACTCCGGTATCGAGCGCCTCGGGCGTGACGACACCGAGCGGCGTACCGACCCCGAGCGGCACCGAGAGCGTGGCCTTCCCGATCGAGGCCTTCGCCGACATCAGCGAGGAACCGGTCTCCGAAAGCGAGGCGGCCGCATTCCAAGCGATCCTGGACGACATGGCGTTCAACGGAGCCGGGATATCGGCCACCGTGATGACCGCCGACGGCACGTGGAGCGGGGCGACGGGTTCGGCGGACGGCGTTCGAGACGTTCGGGTCGACAGCCAGTTCGGCATCGCCAGCATCACCAAGTCGGTGATCGCCGCCCAGGTGATGCAGATGGTCGAGGCCGGAGAGCTATCGCTCGACGCCCCGGCCACCGACTACCTGCCCGCTAACTTCGACTTCGACACCAACGGGGCGACGATCCGCCAGCTGCTCGACATGTACTCCGGCATCCCGGATTGGTATAGCGATGATATGGAAGGGCGGGTGTCGGCGCATCGACGCCGTGCATGGGGGCCGGCCGAGGTACTGGCGTTGGTCGCCCCCGATCGTGTCCCCCCAGGTGAGTCGTTCGAGTATGCGGACACCAACTACAACCTGCTCGGACTCGTGATCGAGCACGTGAGCGGGCGACCGCTGG
Organism: Actinomycetes bacterium; assembly: GCA_031423155.1. Taxonomy (GTDB): domain Bacteria; phylum Actinomycetota; class UBA4738; order UBA4738; family HRBIN12; genus JANPEZ01. Next base: position 1,600 of record JANPEZ010000114.1, on the reverse strand, counting down.
TGGACGTGCTGCGCCACGGCGTCCTCCGCGTCCAGGGAACGGAGCGGCTCGTCTACCAGCCCGATGAGGCTCCGACCGAACCCATGGCCATGCCCGGGGGCGAGTCGCGGGACGCGCTCGAGAAGGGCGGCGGCTACCTCCCATCGCTCTCCGATGCGAGCTCGGCCGGTCCCGCGGGCGCCATCGCGTCGGACTCGATCTCCCTCGCCCGTTGGTGGCGTGCGTTCTGCGCCGGCGAGCTCGTCTCGCAGGACTCGTTGACCGAGATGTCGACGTTCGTCGACGGTCCCGAGGGCTACGGGCTCGGGCTGTTCAACGTGGCGGATCCGTACGGCGTCGCCGTGGGACACGCCGGCGCCAACTTCGGATACGTGTCGTGGGCCGGGTGCGCAACCGACGCCGGGGCGGTCATCGTCGTCCTGAGCAACTACGCGTTCGAGGACGTCGGCGGGATGGCCAGACCGCTGCTCGACGCCTTAACCGCAGACTGACACCCGCGGCCGTGGCCTACGGGCGGCGTTCCGGGATCTTCGGCTCCGGCGCGTGGGAGAGCCACGTCAGCGCTTCGAGCGCGAGCACGCGACGCTGTCCCTCGGTCGTGCCGCTGCCGAGGTCGCCGAACCAGACGCCCACGTCACCTCCGAGAACGTTCGTGCCGGCGTCGGTCTCGACGACGACCACCTGGTGCCCGTCCGTATGCCCGGGCGCCGGCAGCAGGCGGATCCCCGGTAGCAGCTCCACCTCGCCCACGTGCTCGACATACGTCGCGCCGTCGAAGTCGACCCATTCACGGATCGTGTAGTCGTCGAGCGAACGCGCGTCGGCGAGCTCGCGCGCCTGGACGTGGATCGGCACGCCCGGGAAGAGGCGGTTGCCGCCGCAGTGGTCGAAATGAAGGTGGGTGTTGATGACGCAGGCCACGTCACGCGGGATGTTCTCGGGGTGCGGCGTCGGACTCATATCGTCGATCTCGGGTCTTGAGTCGATCATCCCGGTGTCGACGAGCACGAGCCCGGCCGGGTGGTCGATCGTCCAGACGAAAACGGGCAGGCGCTCGCCGTCGACGAGGAGCTCTGCCGCGAGGTGGGCGCGTATCACGTGCCGACCCTAGCACCGGCGTGCGGCGCTCTTGCAGAGCCCTCTCGCTCGGTCGGTGGTGGTGATCGTGGGGTGTTCTCAGAACTCTCTGACCAGGGCATATGGGGCCCTGTCCGGAGGTACCCACAGGTTAAGAGGGGCAGTACCCACAGCAGTTCAGAGGCCTTATGGCGGTTCCGCCGTCGTTTGCCCATCCGCCAACCCTGTCCGTCGCCCAGGGCTCACCCGGGCTGGTCATGCAGACAAGACGGGCCCGGCGAACCGGGCCCGTCTTTATCTGCACAGCCGCTGCTTCAGGGCTCAGGTCTGCACCGGTACGGGGAAGACCTCGTCGGCCGGATGCCCGGTCCGCTCGTGGATCTTCTTTACAGCTTCGGCGTTCGGCCCTTCCGACAGGCACCACGCGAACCCCGACTCCGGATCGGCCCAGGCATGCTTGAACGTCACGCCCTCGTCGTCCTGGATGTCGCGATCGGCCTGATGCGCTGCCTTGAGGGCATCG
>JANPEZ010000113.1:0-80197 GCA_031423155.1 Actinomycetes bacterium | reverse complement strand
GGGGGCGGCCGTTGGCCGCCCCCTCGCCCTCTCATCGAAGGAGTACCGTTCCTCCCGATGAAGATCGTTACGACTTCCAAGGCTGATGCCTACATCCGCGAGAAGGGCGGGAAGGTTTGGGTCTGGTTGGACCCCCGCCGTGGGATGGTCGGCTCCTACGTCTGGCTGGAAGCCCATTGCGAGCCTCCCGGCACGAGCCGCAAGTCGCGTTTCACACGCAGCTCGAGGCGTCCTCACAGGTTCAAGGTCACCGAGGGCGCGGGCATCGAGATCCACTACGCGTTCGCGCGGATCCCCGAGCCCGACGAGCTGCACTTCGACATCAAGGGCTTCAAGAACAAGCGCATCGAGGCGTACTGGAACGGCTGCGTCTTCGCCGGCGAGGACGTCGTGCTCGCGAGCGAGTCGGCCCCGGCCGCGGGGGCTGCCAAGAAGCGTCGCTGAGCCCTGTCTCTTGAGCCCCACGTGCTGACAGGCAACGTGCCCGAGGTTTCAGTCTCTGATGCGTTCGCCTTTCGGGTCCCAGAGGGGGTCGGCGGCCGAGGACGCTCCGATCATCTCGCCGAAGACGTCGATCTCGAATCGGTTGCCGGGTTCGGCCAGGGCGCTCGGCAGATAGGCGAACGCGATCGAGCTGCCGACCGCGTAGCCGACGCCCCCGCTGGTCACGCGCGAGACGACCGCGCCGCCTGAGAACACCGGCTCGTTGCCGAGGGTCACCGACTTCGGGTCGTCCAGCACGAGGCAGGTCAGGCGACGCTCCACGCCCGCGGCTTGCAGACGCTCCAGTGCCTCGTTTCCGATGAAGCCGGGCTTGTCCATCCGCACCGCGAAGCCCAGGCCGGCCTCGAACGGGTTCTCCTCCGGGGTGATGTCGGAGCTCCAGGCTCGATAGCCCTTCTCTAGCCTCAGCGAGTCGATCGCCCGATACCCGGCGGGCACCAGACCGTGCGGGACGCCCGCCTCCATGAGCGCGTCCCACAGCTGCCCCGCGACATCGACCGCGGGATAGAGCTCCCAGCCGAGCTCTCCGACGTAGGTGACTCGCAGCGCAAGACACGGCACTCCGCCGGCCGCCACCTCGCGCGCTTGCATGAAGGCGAACGCCAGATCGTCGGCGCAGATCGCGCCCAGGATGTCGCGGGCGCGCGGGCCCCACAGTCCGAAGCACGCCATCTCTTCGGTGACATCTCGAACCGTGACCGGCTCATTCGACAACTGCTTGCGGATCCAGCCGAGGTCGTGGTTGCCGAACGCCGTCCCGGTTACGAGCATGAACCGCTCATCCGTCAGCCGTATCACGGTCAGGTCGCACTCGATGCCGCCGCGCGAGTTCAACATCTGCGTGTAGACGACGCTGCCCACCGGCCGGTCCACGTCGTTCGCGCAGAGCCTTTGGAGGAACGACGCCGCGTCCGGTCCCTCTACGGAGATCTTGGCGAAGCTCGACTCGTCGAACAGACCGGCTCGCTCTCGCGTCGCCAGGTGTTCGGTCACGATGGCGGTGGACCAGTTCTCGCCGGCCCAGCCCCGGGGCCGCAGCGCCTCGTGCGCCGGGTCCTCGTTGGACAAGAACCAGTTCGCACGTTCCCACCCCGACTTCTCCCCGAACTCGGCGCCAAGCGCTTCGAGCCGCGAGTAGGTCGGCGCCATCTTGAGGGGCCGGCCGGCCTTGCGCTCCTCGCCGGGGTAGTGGATGTCGTAGTAGGTCTGGTAGATCTCGTTCGCGCGGGCGCGGGCATACCCGCGCGAACGAAACTGTGGGCCGAACCTGCGGATGTCCATCTTCCAGAGGTCGTACTCAGGCTCGCCGTTGACGATCCAGTCGGCCATCACCTTGCCGACCCCGCCGGCGCCGGCGATGCCGTGAGCGCAGAAGCCCGCCGCGACGAAGAAGCCCCGGACCTCGGACTCTCCGAGGATGAACTCCCCGTCGGGCGTGAACGCCTCCGGGCCGTTGAGCAGCTTCACGACTTCGGCGTCACGCATCGCGGGAACCAGCCCGAAGGCGGCCTCAGCCAAAGGCTCGAAGCGGGGCCAATCCTCGGGCAGCAAGGTGTTGTTGAAGTCTGCCGGTGGACCCTCTTCGACTGCCCAGGGATCGGGGTTGCGCTCGTAGCCGCCCATGACGAGCGAGCCTCCCTGCTCGGAGCGGAAGTAGACGAGCCGGTCCGGGTCTCGCATCGTCGGGAAGTCCGCGCGCACGCCCTCGATCGGCTTCGTCACCAGGTACTGGTGGCCGAACGGGACCACGGGGACCTCGACGCCGGCCAAAGCTCCGATCTGCCTGGCGTACATCCCGCCGGCGTTCACCACGAAGTCCGCGCGGATATTCTCGCCGCTATCGGTGGTGATCCCGCGGACGTGGCCGTCCTCGATGTCGATGCCGGTCACGCGGGTGTTGGTTCTTACGACCGCACCGCGCCGCTTCGCGCCTTCGGCCAGCGCCAGCGTCAATCCGTTCGGGTCCAGATAGCCGTCGGTCGGGATGAACGCCGCGCCCTTGATCCCCGCCGGGTCGAAAAGTGGCCAGCGTTCCAACGCTTCCTCGGTCGAGATCACGTGAAGAGGAAGGCCGAAGGTCTTGCTCCAGCCCTCCAAACGCCGAAGCTCTTGGATGCGTTCGGCCGAAGAGGCCAGACGAAGCGAGCCGACCTCGCGCCACTCCGGGTTGACGCCCGTCTCGGCAGCCAGCCGCCGGTACAGCTCGACCGAGTACATCATCATCCGCGTCAGCGAAACCGAAGATCGGAGCTGCCCGACCAGACCCGCCGAGTGGAACGTCGAACCGCTGGTCAGCTCGCTGCGATCCACCAGCAAGACGTCACCCCGACCCAGTTCGGTCAGGTGGTACGCGATCGAGCAGCCGGCGACGCCACCGCCGATGATGATCGCGCGGTAGTCCTCCGCCACTAGATGCCCTCGGCCGCCGCGGCCGCGAGCCACCCCTCGAACCGCTCGTCTGCCGCGCTGGCCAGGCACCTACCGAAATGGCGTTCGGCGTACTCGACGTAGTCGAATTCAAGGGTCGAGACGCCTTGCTGTACGACGCCCCACATCGCCTCGCGGAAGTCGCTCATGATCCGCATCAACGCCAGCCGCGCGCGGTGCGCGTCGCGCACCTCGCCGAAGTAGAGGCGCAGCAGCATCTCCTGCGCGCCTTCGGACAATCCGTTGTTGACCGAGAGGTTCCCCAGGTCGAAGAAGAGATCGCCCATCCCCGCGTACTCGTAGTCCACGATCCAGACGTGGCTCCCATCTCGCAGGAAGTTCGCGTTCAAAAGGTCGTTGTGACACGGCCGGTCGGCCAGCGGCCTGGCTGAGAAGGCGGCCTCGATCGTGTCCGCCTTGGCGTGGACCTCCTCGTAGGCGCCCGGCACAGTCACGCTCCTGAGGCCCGCGATGTCGTGGTAGTCCTCGACTATCCGGAAGACCGGGAAGGTCGAAGCCAGCGTCGGACCCGAGTGGATCGCCTTTACCGACACCACAACGCTGGCAAGCACGTCCTCGTCCTCGAGGTCCTCGGTCGGGATGGGGTCACCCCGGACGAACCGCGTGATCAGCGAGCCCTGCTCCGGGAGGTAGGCGAAGACCTCGGGAGCAACTCCAGCGGCAGCCGCGGCCCGAGCGGCCTCGTTCTCGGCCTCGCGGTCGATGCCGAGCAGCTCGGTGTCCTTGCCCGACAGCCGGACGACGAAGGTTTCGCCTCCGATATCCACCCGGAAGTTCCGATTGGTAATCCCGATCGTTATCGGCGTGACATCGACGCTCAGTCCGGCCCATCCAGGCACAGCCGCGATGACGGCCTCAAGGCCCGGATCGAGTTCTCCCCCCACGCTCGCGACCCTAAGCCCCGTGTTCGTTCCCGGTCAAGGTTGATCGGTTCTGAACGAGTGGCCAGGTGGCGCTTGCTCCACTCCACGGGTTGACAGGTCCTCATATGCCCCTAAACTGACTGGACCATGTCGACAGAGATGCTGTTCGGACGCAGCGACCTCGTACTTATCGATTAGGCGCGGCCGGGCTCGAGCCCGTTGACCGCGCCAGATGCCCTCCGCTCGCGGGGGGTTTTTTCTACCCCGGACCCGGCACCGCCACCAGGCACGAAACGACAGGAGAGGAGTCACCCCATGAGGTACGAATTCGAACGAGACGGCGCCGTCGTCGCGAGCGTGCTCTGGGAGGGCCCCGGCCAGGTCTCCGTCGAGGTCGCCGAGGCCTCCGTGCGTGCGGTCGTGGACCGGTACCTGTCCTCCGACGTTGTCTACCTGGGCTCGGGCTTCGACTTCGGCGATGAAGCTGCCGAGGACGTGCTCCAGATCAAGCGCCGAGACTGGAACCCCTGGGAGTTCGAGCGTGCCTGCCGCAACCTGGCTCACCGCCTGAGCTGCAGCGTGAAGCGCGTCGAGACCGGCCCCGTCGAAGCGCGGGAGGTGGCCGCTAAATGAAGCTCACGGGCGCGCAAGCGCTGTTCAAGTCCCTGGAGGGAGAAGGCGTCGAAACCATCTTCGGCATCCCGGGCGGAGCGATCCTTCCCGCTTACGATCCGCTGCTGGATTCGAGCATCCGCCACGTCTTGTGTCGGCACGAGCAGGGAGCCGGCCATGCCGCTGAGGGTTACGCCTGGGCCACAGGCAAGGTGGGCGTGGCCATGGCTACCTCCGGTCCCGGCGGCTGCAACCTGGTCACGGCGATAGCCGACGCGAAGATGGACTCGGTCCCGATCGTGTGCATCACAGGCCAGGTCCCGACCCCGGTCGTGGGTAACGACGCCTTCCAGGAGGCCGACATCACCGGCATCACGATGGCGATCACCAAACACAACTTCCTTGTAACGCACCCATCGGAAGTCGCAGAAACCATCCGCGAGGCGTTCCACATCGCGAGCACCGGCCGTCCCGGCCCGGTGCTGGTCGACCTGCCCAAGGACGTGCTCGTCGGCGAGACCACGTGGAAGTGGCCCGACTCGGTGAACCTGCCGGGCTACAAGCCGACGACGAAGGGGAACCAGCGCCAAGTCGTCGAGGCCGTCAAGCTCATGCTCAAGGCCAAGAAGCCTGTGCTTTACGTGGGCGGCGGAGTCATCAAGGCCGAGGCGAGCAAGGAGTTGTTTCAACTCGCGACCACCGCAGGCATCCCCGTCGTCACGACACTGATGGCGCGCGGCGCTTTCCCGGACTCTCACGAGCTCTGTTTCGAGATGCCCGGGATGCACGGCAACTACGCGGCCGTCATGGCGCTGCAGAAGTCCGACCTGCTGATCGCCCTCGGCGCGCGCTTCGACGACAGGGTGACCGGCAAGCTCGATGCGTTCGCGCCGGACGCGAAGATCATCCATGTCGACATCGACCCGGCCGAGATCGGCAAGAACCGCGCGGCCGACGTGCCGATCGTGGGCGACTGTAAGGACGTCATCGCCAAGTTGACGGCCGAGCTGACCAAGCGCCTGGACGGGGCCGAGCCCGACCACTCTGCGTGGATCGGCGAGCTGAACGCGATGGAGGCCGAGCATCCCTACACCTACGACCAGCAGCCCGACGGTCCGCTCAAGCCCCAATATGCGATCGAGCGGCTGTACGAAGCCGCGGGAAATGACGCGATCGTGGTCAGCGGCGTTGGCCAGCACCAGATGTGGGCCTCGCAGTTCTGGAAGTTCGACCACCCGCGGACGTGGATCAACTCCGGGGGGCTGGGCACGATGGGCTTCGCCGTGCCGGCTGCGCTGGGCGCTGCCGCCGGCATGCCCGACAAGCGAGTGATCGCGATCGACGGCGACGGCTGCTTCCAGATGACCTGTCAGGAGCTTGCGACCAGCACGACGGAGAAGATCCCGTTCATCACGGCGATCATCAACAACGGGTATCTGGGCATGGTCCGTCAGTGGCAGGAGCTGTTCTACAAGGAGCGCTACTCCGCCGTGCACCTGACCCAGGACACACCCGACTACGTCAAGATCGCCGAGGCATACGGAGCCGTCGGCCTTCGCGCCGAGCGCGCCGACGAAGTCGATAACGTCATCGAGAAAGCCCTTTCCGTCACCGATCGCAGCGTCGTCATCGACTTCCGAGTGGACGAGCAGGAGATGGTCTTCCCGATGGTTCCCGCGGGAGCTTCCAACGACGACATCGTGACCGGGCCCGAGGGACTTCGGCCGGCCAACGACCCAGCGGAGGCACCGATCGCATGAGCTTTCACACACTGTCGGTCCTCGTTGAAGACAAGCCGGGAGTCTTGACCCGCGTGGCGGGTCTGTTCGCGGCACGCGGTTACAACATCGACTCGCTGGCGGTCGGTCCGACCGAGACCGAGGGTCTTTCTCGCATGACGATCGTGGTCGATGTGGACAAGAAGCCTCTGGAGCAGGTCACCAAGCAGCTCAACAAGCTGATCAACGTGATCAAGATCTTGGAGCACGAGCCCGAGGAGACCGTCGAGCGCGAGTTGATGCTCGTGAAGGTTCGGGCTTCGGGCGACACTCGCGCGCGAGTGCTGGAGTTCTGTGAGGTTTTCCGGGTTCGGGTGGCGGATGCGACTCACGGCACGCTGACCATCGAGGCGACGGGGAGTCCTAAGAAGCTGACTGCTCTGCTGGGCCTGCTGGAGGATTTCGGAATCGTGGAGCTGGCGCGCACCGGGCGCATCGCGCTCACGCGTGGTGATCGCGGGATCCGGGAGCGCGTGATGAAGGTGGCTAAGGCCGCCGGCGCCGAGGGTGATCTGGATTGGGATGGCGGCGGGGTTTAGGGGGCTCAAAGCAACGGCAAGATCAAGATCAAAGGCAACGACCACGTAGAGGCAATGTCAAAGGCAAGATCAAAGTCGAAGACTTGAGAAGGGAAGACGAGCGATGGCTACCAGCTACTACGAGAAAGACACGGATCGGGCGGCGTTGGCGGGGGACAAGATCGCGATCTTGGGGTATGGCTCGCAGGGGCATGCTCATGCTCTCAACTTGAAAGACTCTGGCTTCGATGTTCGGGTTGGGTTGCGTCAGGGGTCTAAGTCTTGGGCTACCGCCGAGGCTGCGGGTCTTCGTGTTCTGACCACCGCCGAGGCCGTTCGTGAGGCCGACACGGTGATGGTGCTGCTGCCTGACACTTCTCAGGCTGCTGCCTATGCCACCGACATCGAGCCTGGGCTTGAGGCCGGCAACATGCTGATGTTCAGCCATGGGTTCAACATCCACTTCGGGACGATCGCTCCTCCTGCGGGGGTTGACGTGACGATGATCGCGCCTAAGGGGCCCGGGCACTTGGTGCGGCGCACTTACGAGCAGGGGATCGGGACGCCTGCGCTGGTGGCCGTGCATCAGGACGCGACGGGCAAGGCGCTGGATCGCGCGCTGGCGTACGCGACCGGGATCGGGTCGGCGCGCGCGGGCGTTATCGAGACGACTTTCAAGGAAGAGACCGAAACGGATCTGTTCGGCGAGCAGGCAGTGCTGTGCGGCGGCGCTTCCGCCCTTGTTCAGGCCGGGTTCGAGACGCTGGTCGCTGCGGGCTATCAGCCCGAGATCGCTTACTTCGAGTGCATGCACGAGCTGAAGCTGATCGTGGACCTGATGTACGAGGGTGGGTTGGCGTGGATGCGCCACTCGATCAGCGACACCGCCGAGTACGGCGACTACTCGCGTGGGCCGCGTGTTGTGAACGAAGGCACGCGCGCCGAGATGCGCAAGATCCTCGATGAGATCCAGAGCGGCGCCTTCGCCAAGGAGTGGATCGGAGAGGCCGAGGCCGGATTCCCGGAGTTCCTGCGACTTAGGGCTGAGGCGCGTACTTCCCAGTTGGAGGAGGTCGGGAAGGGACTGCGCCAGATGATGCCCTGGTTGGAATCCGAGAAGAAGGCGGTCCCTCAAGATGGCTGACGGTGGCGTACCGGACGCGAACCACGTAAGGATCTTCGACACGACACTGCGCGACGGGGAGCAGGCTCCCGGGATCGCGCTCACACGCTCCGAGAAGGTTGAGATAGCCGAGCAGCTCGCGCGGCTGAACGTGGACATCCTTGAGGCCGGGTTCCCGGTCTCTTCAGACGGCGAGTTCGAGTCGGTCTCCGAGATCGCGAGCAGCGTGCGCGGGCCTGTGATCGCGGCGCTCGCCCGCACGACGACCGGCGACATCGAACGAGCCGCCGCCGCGCTGAAGGGCGCCGAGCGCTGGAGGATCCATACCTTCATCTCGACCAGCGACGTCCAGCGCGAGTCGATGCTGAAGATGTCGCACAACCAGGTGCTGGACGCGATCCGCGAGAACGTCAAGCTCGCGGTGACCTACACCGACGACGTCGAGTTCAGCGCGCAGGACGCGACGCGCACGCCGCTCGATTTCCTGCTGGAGTGCTTCAAGCTCGCCGTCGAGTGTGGCGCCACCACGATAAACGTGCCCGACACGGTCGGATACGCCACGCCGACCGAGTTCGGCGAGCTGGTCCGGATCGTGCGAGAGGCCACGCCCGATCACGTGGTCATCTCGACGCACTGCCACAACGACCTGGGGTTGGCGGTGGCGAACTCGCTGGCGGGGATCGAGAACGGCGCCGGCCAGGTGGAGGTCGCGGTCAACGGCATCGGCGAGCGTGCGGGCAACTGCGCCCTCGAAGAGATCGCGATGATCATCCGCACGCGCGGGCAGGCGCTCGGCAAGACCCACAGCCTGAACATCAAGGAGATAACGCGGACCTCGCGGCTGGTCAGCATGACCACGGGCTACAACGTGCAGCCGAACAAGTCGGTCGTGGGCTCCAGCGCGTTCGCCCACGAGAGCGGTATCCATCAGCACGGCGTGCTCTCCAACCGCGCGACGTACGAGATCATGGACCCGGTCGAGGTCGGTCTGGAGGGTAACTCGCTCGTCCTGGGCAAGCACTCCGGCCGCCACGCCTTCATCGACGCTCTGAACAAGATGGGCATCGAAGTACCAGGGGAACACGTCGACAGGTCGTTCGCCCGTTTCAAGGAACTGGCCGACCGCAAGATCCAGATCACGGACCAGGACCTGGCCGCGATCGTCGGCGAGGAGATCCGCGGCGCAGACGAGGGCCTTCTCGTGCTCGAGTCGCTGCAGGTCGGGGGTGGCACGCACCTTTCGCCGAGCGCGACCGTAAGGCTCAAGCGAGGTGACGAGGTCATCGAGGAGAGCGCGTTCGGAGACGGCATGATCGACGCTGCTTGCAGCGCGATCCAGAAGGCCGCCGGCGTCGAAGCGAGTCTCATCCACTTCAACGTCTCGTCGGTGACCGGCGGATCTGATGCCTTAGGAGACGTCGTCGTGCAGCTCGAGATCAACGGACGTCGCGTGACCGGCCGCGGAGTCAGCGTCGACGTGGTCGAGGCCAGCGCCCGCGCGTACCTGGCCGCCATCAACCGCGCGCTGCTCGTCGCTCCGGCCGCGAATCCGGAGGCGATGTCGTGACCCACCGGATCGGCGTCATAGCCGGCGACGGAACCGGCCCCGAGGTCGTGCGCGAGGGCCTCAAAGTATTGCAGTCTGTTCGAGCCGGGTTCGAAGTCGAGCTCGCCGAGTTCGACCTGGGTGCCGACAGGTACCTGCGGACCGGAGAGACTCTGCCGGACGCGGAGCTGGAGGGCCTTCGTGGCTGTGACGCGATCCTGCTCGGCGCGGTGGGAGACCCTCGCGTGAAACCGGGCATCTTGGAGCGAGACCTGCTCCTGCGTGCCCGGTTCCAACTGGATCAGTACGTGAACCTTCGCCCGGTCGTCAGGTACCCGGGAGTCCAATCGTTGGTGCCGTCCCACTCGGAAGAAGACGTCAACTTCGTGGTTGTCCGCGAGAACTCCGAGGGGCTTTACAGCGGGGCCGGCGGCTTCCACCGCAAGGGGACCGAACACGAGGTCGCGGTGCAGGAGTCGATCAACACGCGGCACGGTGTCGAGCGGATCGTGCGCTACGCCTTCGAACTCGCTATGCAGCCGCACCGGCGTAAGAAGCTCACGCTGGTCCACAAGACGAACGTCTTAACGTTCGCCGGGGACCTGTATCAGCGCGTCGTGGACGAACTAGCCGTCGAGTTCCCATCCGTCGAGACCGACTACGTCCACGTCGACGCAGCCTGCATCTACTTCCTGGACTGGCCGGCGCGGTTCGATGTCATCGTCACGGACAACATGTTCGGCGACATCATCACGGACCTGGGCGCCATGATCCAGGGCGGCATGGGCATCGCGGCCGGCGGCAACATCAACCCGGCCGGCGTCAGCATGTTCGAGCCCATCGGTGGCACCGCTCCCGACCACACCGGCAAGGGCACGATCAATCCTCTGGCTGCGATCGGCGCGGTCGAGATGCTGCTCAGACAGCTCGGCGAGTCAGCCGCCGCCGACCGCGTCGACCGGGGCATCCGCGCCGCAACTCAGAAGATGAAGTCGATGCGCGCCGGCGAGATGGGCTACACGACGGCCGAAGTGGGCGACCTCGTCTGCCAGGGCGCGTCGGCATGACCGGGCTCAAGGTCGAGCTGTACGACACCACCCTGCGCGATGGCGCTCAGGGCACGGGCCTGTCCTACACCATCGAGGACCGCCTTCGGATCCTTCACAAGATCGACCAGCTAGGAGTTCCCTACATCGAAGGTGGCTGGCCGGGTGCCAACCCGCGCGACACCGAGTTCTTCAAGCTCGCGACGAAGGAGACGCTGAAGCACGCGACTCTCACCTCCTTCGGCATGACCCGCAAGGCGGGGGAGCGGGCGGAGGACTCGGCCGTCTTGCGCGAATTGCTCGACACTGGCACCGAAGTCGTCTGCTTGGTGGGCAAGGCTTCCCCACTGCATGTGACAGAAGCCCTAAGGACCGAGCTCGCCGAGGGCGTCGCTATGGTTCGAGACTCGATCGCGTTCCTCTGCGATCAGGGTCGCCGGGTGTTCTTCGACGCCGAGCATTTCTTCGACGGGTACGGACTGGATCCGGACTTCGCCATCCAGGTGCTGACCGCCGCCCAAGAAGCGGGCGCCGAGAGACTCGTCCTTTGCGACACCAACGGCGGCATGCTTCCGTCGGACATCTCCCGGATCCTCGATGAGGTGAAGCCCAAGGTCGAGGCGGCCATCGGCATCCACGTTCACAACGATGCCGGGTGCGCAGTGGCCAACTCGCTGATCGCCGTCGAGCACGGCGCCTTCCAGGTGCAGGGCGTCGTCAACGGATACGGCGAGCGAACCGGCAACGCCGATCTGATCCCCATCGCGGCGAACCTCGTCCTCAAGATGGGCGCCGATTGCCTTCCCGAGGGCTCGGTCGAGAGGCTCACCGAGACAGCGCATTACGTCGCCGAGGTGGCCAACCTCGCGCCCGATTCGCGCCAGCCGTACGCGGGTCGGTATGCCTTCACCCACAAAGCGGGTCTTCACGCCAGCGGCGTCGCCCGCCTTGAAGAGGCCTACGAGCACGTCAAGCCGGGCCTCGTCGGTAATCGACGGGGGATAGTCGCCAGCGATCTGGGCGGCGCCGCGACCCTGCGCATGAAAGCGGCTGAGTTCGGCCTCGACCTCGATACCGAGGGCGTCGCCCACGTTCTGAACGACATCAAAGAGCGAGAGGCGCGCGGCTACACCTTCGAGGTCGCCGACGCCTCCCTCGATCTGCTGATGCGCCGCGCCACAGGCTGGGAGCAGCCCTTCTTCGAGATCGAGAGCTTCCGCGTTCACGTGGAAGAACGCTCCGGCGAAGACGCCCTGGCCGAAGCGACCGTCAAAGTGGTGACCAACGACACCCGACACATCGAGAGTGCCGAGGGTCAGGGCCCGGTCGGTGCCCTGGACAACGCGTTGAGAAAAGCTCTCGCAAACGACTATCCAGAACTGGATGCGATGACCCTCGAAGACTTCAGGGTCCGCGTGCTCGACGAGAACATCGGTACCGCGGCGATCGTGCGGGTCCTGATCGACACCTCCAACGGCGAGCGCGAGTGGACCACCGTCGGCGTCAGCGAGAACATCATCGAAGCCTCCTGGGAGGCCCTGACCGACGCCTACCTATACGGCCTCCTGCACCCGCGAGAGGCAGCGGAGTAGCCGAAGCATCCATCGGGTCCGTGATGCTCCTATACCTCGTCAAGTCACCAAGATGTCGTAGATCTCCCTTGCGACGTAGCGCTTCAAGCAACGGATGATCTCCCGTTTTGAGAGCCCCTCGGTCGTTCGGCGGGCAGCGTAGACCTGGGTTCGTTCATCGCAGCTCAGGCGGACGAGCACGATCCTCCAGAGAGCTTGGTTGGCACTTCGGTCACCCCCCCGGTTGAGTCGATGACGGTGGATGCGTCCAGATGACGCCGGGATCGGTGCGACACCGCACAGGTGCGCGAAGGACCCCTCGCTTCGCAGCCGGTCAGGGTTATCCCCGGCTGTCACCAGCAACGCACCAGCAACATCGGTTCCAACTCCGACCAGCTCGAGCAACTTGGGAGCACGCTTGGCGACCAGCTGATCGAGTTCCCCGTCGAGGGCAACGACCTCTTCGTTGAGTGATCGGTACCGGCGCGCCAGTTCCCGCAGAGCGAACTTCGTCGCGGCGCTCGGGTCATCCAGCACCCCGGGGCGCATGTTGGCGCATCGATCAACCAGCTTGCGGGGAGCTAGTTCGCGAAGATCAGAACGCATCGACTCAGGGCAGTGGCGACGAGCGCGTGCATCTGGTTCATCGCCTGGGTGCGACCACGTACCGCAGAACCACGGGTCACTCGCAGCACTCGGATCGCTTCTACTGCACCGTCTCTTGCCTTGGGAACGCCACTGGCTCTACCTGAAATCACCGCTTGTGCTGCAGCACAGGCATCGATCGGATCAGATTTGCCTTGCAGCCGGCGCATCTTGCGATCAGGGCGGTCGACCTCGATCACTTCGTGTCCGCGGTTGGTTAGCCACCGATACAGCGTGGCTCCGTAAGCACCGGTCCCTTCCACCCCGAAGCGTTCGATCTGGCCGAAGCGCATCGCGAACCTCTCCAGCTGGCGGAACCCTTTCTCATCGGTGGTGACCTCGATCGTGCCGAGGATGCGACCGAGTGGATCTGCAACTGCTCCCACGTGGATCTTGCCGTGGGTATCGACCCCGACGGTGACCCCGCCGAGTGTTTGTGGCATCGTTGCCAATTGCCATCCCTCCTTCAAACGGGTGATGGCACGCACCAGCCGGGAGGGCGGACAAGACAGTGATGGGACCTTGCCAGGCTCCTATGAGGTCACGTCCGCCCGACCGGTGGGTGCCCGGTCAGTGGCTCACCCGAGCCGGTCGACGGATCACGCACAAGGCAGCTTCGCCAGTCAGAGGCCGAGTCAGACCGGCCCGGGATAGGCCACCCCCATCATCACTGTCAGAGGCACCCGCTAGTTTGCAGACCCCCTCCTCTGGGCTTGTTTCCACGGGGAGGGTGTCATACCATCTGTCATACATCCGCCGATCCGCTGGCTCTGGTGGAGCGAGGATCTGGAAGACAAGCTCTGGACGAAGCACAGGGTCGGTCGCGAAGAGGTAGAGGATGTCGTCTTCGATGATCCGGAAGCTGAGGTGACTTGGATCTTCTCGAGGAATCACGGGCGAAGGGTCGCCATCGTCGGCCAGACCCGGGGTGGACGGCGCCTGCGGGTCTTCCTGTCCCCCGTTGCGGCTATCGAAGGTATCTGGAGGTGTAGGACCGCGTGGTGGGAATGAAGAAGGACGAGATCATCCGAAGGCTCGATGCCGGCGAAGCCGTTTCGGACGCGGAGTGGGCGTTCCTGATGCGTACCGGCAAGAAGGGCAAGCTGCCAACCGCGGAACGCACCGGCTCGACGCAGTTCACGCTGCGGCTGCCGACGACCCTGCTGGATCAGATAACGGAGGCCGCTCATGCGCGGGGCTCGTCGACCGGAGAGTTGATGCGGGAGTTGATGGAGACTTCTCTCGCTTTGGGTTTCGATGTGTCACCGGCGCTCATCGCACGGGTGCTCGCGCGCCTGCTTGAATCGCCCGATCTTGCCCGCGCTGCGAAGGGCAAGGCTCCCACCAACTGATGTTCAGGCGGCGTGGGCGGCTACCGTTCTCACGATCGCGTCCTCGATCCGTACCGCTGTCGCCTTGCTCATTCCCTGGGACATGATCGAGAACTCTGCCCAGACGCCGGGACCCTCCAGCCAGACCCAGCCGGATAGGGCGGAGATCTCGGTGAGCGTCCCCGTCTTCGCGCGGACCTTCACGTCTTTCAATCGGTCCCGCAGCGTGCCCTGACCGCCCCGGGGAAGGGCCGCGCGTAGCCGGGCCCCCCAGGCCGAGGCGTCCGCCGCCCACAGCAGCTGCACCATGTCGGCGGGCGCGACCCTGTCGTAGTAGGACAGGCCCGAGCAGTCGCTCGCCTCGACGGTCGCGCCGTTGTCGGACGCGAAGGCCTCCAGCGCAGCCGCGCACTTGGCGATCGTGCCGGGCGTCCTCACCTCCGTCGCCCCCAGCAGCTTGCCGAGGACCTCGGCGTAGAAGTTGATGGAGTCGAGGTTCATCCGCCTAACGATCTCGCGCAAAGGATCCGACGTGATGCTCGCGATCGGCGCAAGTCCGCTGGGCGAGCGTCCCATCCCGGGCCTGCCTACCGGAACACCTCGGGATTCCAGCTGGCCGGCCAAAGAGGCGGCCGCTCGCCTCTCGGGATCTTCGATGTGTCCGCCGGAGGGTCCCTCGTTGAGCTCGTACGTCAGCGCCGTCGGCAACGCGATCTCGAGCTCCGGGAAGTACGTGCGCCATCCCGGGGCCCACCAATCCCTGGCGAAGTAGCCGGTGCTGCCGTAGACGTGTCCGCGGACCCGCGTCACTCCCGCCGCGACGATGGCATCGGCCAGTTCGGACATCTGGGCGCGCCCGATCTCAGGGTCGCCCCTGCCGATGATCCACAGGTCGCCGTGAACGATCCCGTCTACCGGTTCGGCCGTCGCTTTGGCCCAGGTGCTAACGAGGGTCCCGTGTCCGAGCCGGTCGAACAGCGCCATCGACAGCACGAGTTTCTGGTTGGAGGCGGGCGTTCGGGCGATGTTGGGTCGGTGAGTGTAGAGGGATGTTCCGTCAAGTCCTATGGAGACGGAGACCTGATGTCCGGCCACGAGGTTGTCTATGCGCGTGATCCACCTGGGGTCACCGGCCCCGGCCCTTGCGCCGGTAGGGGTCGCCACGAGCGCGACCATGATCGCGATCAACAGCGCAGGCCCGTAGGTAGTGCGTTTCACTACGTCGGGATGTTAGGGCCTCGATGGAAGGAGATCGCGCAGCCTGCTGCTACTTACGGTGCTGCTGGGCGAGTGTTTCGGCCTCCGCGTGCATGACCAGTCGCTCGGACAGCAGGTCCCGCAGGTCGCCCAGGGCCAGTGGCTTGGCGAAGAAGTAGCCCTGGCCCAGGTCGCACTTCATCTCCAGCAGTCGCTCTAGCTGGTCGGCTCGCTCGATGCCCTCGGCGACAGGCTTCAGGTTCAAGATGCCGGCAAGTTCGATGACCGCGGCTGTCAGGGCGGACGCCTCCCCGCCTTCGTTGACGCCGTCGACGAAGGACTTGTCCACCTTCAAGATGTCGACCGGGAACCGGCGGATGTAGTTCAGCGAGGAGTAGCCGGTCCCGAAGTCGTCCACCGCGAGCTTGACGCCCAGGTCTTTCAGCTCGGTGAGGCGAGCGATCGACAGTTCCATATCGGCCATCATCACGGACTCCGTGATCTCCAGAACCAGCGAGTCCGCGTCCAGGCCGGTCTCCTCCAGGATCGACCTAACCTCTTCGACGATCTCGGGTCGCTGCAGCTGGCGAGCCGACAGGTTCACGGCCATGTGGAACTTGGGATCGCTGGGGAACTGATTCTGAAGCTCCACGGCCTTGGTGCAGGCCTCTCGCAGAACCCAGCGACCGATCGCGATGATCAGACCCGTCTCCTCGGCAAGGGGGATGAAGTCCAGGGGCGGAACCAAGCCACGCTCGGGATGGATCCAGCGGATCAGCGCCTCGACACCCAGGATGCGGCCTGTCTCCAACTCGATGACGGGCTGGTAGTTGAGGATGAACTCATCGTGCTCGAGCGCGCGTTGCAGGTCGCCCTTGAGTTCCAGGCGCTTGAGGGCCGTGTCGTGCATCGCTGTCTCGAAGATCTGGTAGCGGCCCTTGCCGTTCTCCTTGGCCATGTACATCGCGACGTCTGCGTTGCGCAGGACCTCTTCGACACCCTCTTGACCTTGGGTAACGTTGTCACCCTCAACCACGGCGATGCCGATGCTGGCACGGCCGAAGACTTCCTTGCCCTCCAGCTGGAAGGGCGCCTCGAGGGCTTGCATGATGCGATCGGCGACGTCCGCGGCCTGTATCCCGTCGCCGCCGTCCTCCAGGAGGATCGCGAACTCGTCTCCGCCCAGGCGGGCCGCTGTGTCGGCGGCGCGCAGGCAGTTGCGCAGGCGGTCGCCAACCTCGGCCAGCATCTGGTCGCCGGCTGCGTGGCCAAGCGAGTCGTTGACCGTCTTGAAGTCGTCAAGGTCCATGAAGACCACCGCGATCGGCTTGCCGTCGCGGCCCTGGCGCTCGAGCGCGTGGGTAACGCGGTCGCGGAACAGCGCTCTGTTGGCCAGGTTGGTGATCGGGTCGTGGAAGGCCTGGTGCGAGAGCTGCTCTTCGAAGGCCTTGCGTTCGGTGATGTCACGAGTGTTGGCGACGATGCCCTTCACGTTCGGGTCGTGCAACAGGTTCGTCCTGAGGGTCTCGACGAAGATCCAGTGCCCGTCGTTGTGCTTGATCCGGTACTCGATCAGCCCGGTGGCGCCTTCCTCTCCCATGGACGTGAGGAAGGTCAGGACACGTGTCTTGTCCTCCGGGTGGACTATCGCCGAGAACTTGGTGCCCTCCATCTGGTCGGGTTGCATGCCCAGGACCCGCGCCGTGGCGGGGCTGGCGTAGCGCACGGTCGTGTCCGGCTCGATCAGATTGACGATGTCCGAGGAGTTCTGAACCAAGGAGGCGAAACGCTTCTCACTCTCCTGGAGCAGCATCCCCTCTGTAAGGGCAGCCGACTCGAGGGCTAGGGCGACCTGTGAGGCAAGGGCTTCCAACCCATCTGTGATCGCCCTGGAATCTGTCTCGGCTCCGGCGGCCACCAGGATCATCCCTCGGAACTCATCGCGGATGAACAAAGGTGCTACCGACAACATCCCGCCGAGAGTCGAGGGGTCCAGCTCGTCCTGCATCGAACTCTCGCTCGCGGGCACCTGATACGACCCGTGTCCCAGCAGCTTCTCGCGCTTCCAGGCCGCCAGGGAGGAGAAATCGAAGGTCTCGCCTACCGTGTCGCGACTACCACCGGCCGAGGCAACGACCACGAGGGTGTCGCCCTCGTCCTTAACCACGCAGACGCGGACGGCGGCGTTCAGGCCGGCCAGCGAACGGGTGGCCTCCAGGGCCGCCTCATAGATGCCCTCGCGGTTGGTCGCGGTCACCAGCGCCGCACCCGCTTCGCGAAGAGCCTTCTCACGCAGGGTTGACTGTTCCTCTTTGTGGACGAGACCGGCCATCCTCACGATCGCCAGCGCGAACAGCACGACGGTCGCCCCCAGCACAACGGGAAGGTCGACAGGAAGATCGCGCAGGGACTGTATGGCCTGAGCCGCAGGTGCCAGCAACGTAGCTCCGGCGAGCAGGCCAAGGCGGCCCTGCGTCAGCTTCGTCTTGGCATCCCCAACCTGATCGGACAGCGTACGCATCGACGGGTGCAGGGCCGCGGCTCCGAACAAGACGTAGAACGCCACCCAGCCCAGTTCGAGGTCGCCGCTGCCGGGAACGTACCCGTTGTTCAGGAGCAACCATCCGTAGATGGCATCCGTAGCGAATAGTGCGACGATCGAGAGCATGATGAGGTTGAACGATGATGCTCGCCTTCCGGCGCCCACCGCCAGCCGAACGGCGACCGCGGCCATGAGCAGGTCCATCACCGGGTAGCCCATCGAGACCAGCTTGGACAGACCCGTCATCGACGAGTCGTGCACGTACGGAGAGATCAGGAACACCCAGGAGAGAGTGCCGACGCCGATAGCGACCATGAGCGAGTCGATGAAGCTCGCCGTGTCGCGTCCGGGACTGCGACGGCGCAGCAACAGCAGCAGCCCAGCGATCAGACATGGGTAGACGGACAGATACAGAACGTCGGCCGGCGAGGGGAACGGCATGCCCCCGTCCTGGAAGGTGAAGATGCTCGGTAGCAGGCTGTGGAATCTGTCGTAGTTGTAGGCCACTACGTCGCCGCAGATGAACAGGAACTGACCGGCGGCGAAGAGGAACCACGGGATCCGGTAGTCAGGTTTGTGGATCCGAACAGCCAGCAGGATGAACAGTGGAGAGGAGAGTCCGATCAGGTTGAAGGCCCAGCTGGGGTGAGTGAAGTCCGGTGCCGGGCCGGTGCGCACCGCAAGGTAGGCGGTGGTGGCAACGGCCGCGAGGGCCGGATAGAGGTACCAGGCGCGCTTCTTCATCTAGGGAGCTATCGGCGGGACTTGAGGCCGACCTTAGGCGTTGGGGCTACCCAGTTAGCGGTATCAGCGGAATCCCCTCTGACCAGGGCAAACGCTGGTCATCGGGCTGAATCTTCGGAGGGTTCTCAGACCTCGGCGTGCTGGCGGAGCTGGAAGTGCTCCTTGAGCTGGCCCAGGACGCGGATCAGATCGTCGATCTCCTCGTCGGAGTTGGCCGCCGTCAGCTGGACGCGGAATCCAACCTCGTTCTTGGGCACCAGGGGATAGGCAGCCATCGTCACGTAGATCCCGTGATCGAACAGGTAGCGGCCAACCTCGTCTATCTCCTCGTGGTCCGCGAGTGGAACCTCGATGATGGGGTATCCGGACTCGTTCGGCGTGTAGATGCCGAGCTCGTCGAGGGCGTCCAGGACGCGGTGAGTCTTCGTCCACAGATCGAGCCGGTACTGGTCGCCGCGCTTACGGTTGACCTCCAGGCCGGTCAGGGTCGTCGCCAAAGATGCGATGGGAGAAGGACCCGAGTAGAGGTACGGCGGAGCCAGGACCTTCAGAACGTCCTTCAGTTTCGTCGGGAGCGCGAGGAAGGCCAGAAGTGACGAGTACGCCTTGGAGAATCCGGCCACGAGGACCGTGTTCTCGTAGGGCACGTCTAGGTGACGCATCACGCTGTTCCCTTTCGTCCCGTAGTCGCAGAGCTCGTCGGGGGAGCGCTCACCGATCACGCCGAACCCGTGGGCGTCGTCCACGTACAGGAGGACGTCGTGCTCTCGGGCGAGTTGGCCGAACGCCGCGATGTCGGGGGCGTTGCCCGTCATGCTGTTGACACCGTCCATCGCGATCACGCGCGGGAGTGCGGGATCGCTGGCTGCGAGCAACTCGTCAAGATGCTGAGGATCGTTGTGGCGGAAGCGTTTCACGGTGGCCCCATGCCCGGCCGCATACATGCAGCCGTCGTAGATCGTCTTGTGGGCCCGACCGTCCATGAAGATGGTCCCGTCACCGACCAGTACCGGGATGACGGAAGTATGGATGTGAGTGATGGTCGGAAGCAGAAGCACATCCTCCACGTCGAGGAGTTCGGCCATCTGCTCCTCGATCTCCTCGTACATGATCGGGCTTCCCAGCAGCCGCGACCACGAGGGGTGGGTCCCCCACTTGGCGACGTACTCGGGGATCGAGTCGATGATCTCTTGGTCGAGATCGAATCCCAGGTAGTTGCAACTGGCGAAGTCCGCAAGCCACTGCTTGCCGATCCGGATGCGGCGCCCCTCCTGCTCCTCGATGACGGCGTCCAACATCGGGTGCGAGTTCTTGAGGCGAGAGAGATCCGAGACGGTGTCCATCCACCGTTCGAGCCACCCGTCTTCCAGACGACGGCGCGGCTTTCCGTTGGCAGAAGGACCTACCGGCATGTCGGCCTGCCGGCGCTTGAGCCGGTCGGCGGTACGACGCATCGGGGTAGGCTGAGTCAGGTCTTCTGTAGCCATCGCCCAGACCGCATCGGCGTGTCTGGCGACCGACTTAACCCCATCGGCTGTTTTCCTCCGATAGCGACCGTTCCTGTTGTGGTCCCTAGTGAGGGGCTGGGACCATTGGCGGGTCCGCTGACCCCGAAAGGCCGCCGTGAAGAGGGTTTCGACGATCATCGCCTTGCTTCTGGTCGTCGTTTCACCGATCACGGGGCTGCCTGCTCAGGCACAGATCCGCGCGTCGGCGCCCGAACTCGGATACCTGCCGCTTCACCCGGAGGCCCTTCGAGATGCCAAGGCGGCCGCTGGCCGATGGGCTGAGGCGAGCTCCAACGATGCGCGGGCGCTCGTCGGTCGTGCTCCGGTGACCACCCTGGCGTGGCCGGGTCAGAAGGATGCCGGCGTCACTCCTCCTGACGCCGTGGGAGCCGTCGGCCCCGAGCGCTACGTTCAGCTCACGAACGGCCGATTCGGCATCTACGACAGGGCCGGAGCCCTATTGGACGCCGGCGATCTGGGCAGCCTGGCCGGGATCTCAGACTCGTGCCTGACGGACCCTCAGGTCATCTGGGATGCGAGTACGCAACGCTTCTACTACGCGGTGCTTGACTACTGCACCAACAAGATAGGTATCGGCTTCAGCAAGACCGAAACCCCTTCGGCACGGGGGGACTTCTGCTCGTATCCGGTGAACTTCGGCTACGGCGTCGACCTGCCCGACTACCCGAAACTCGGCGACACCTCCGACTTCCTTCTGATCGGGGCGAACGTGTTCGACCCCTCCGATGTCTACCTAGGGTCGGATGTGATGTGGATGACCAAACCGCCCGCCGGACCTATCACCACCTGTCCCAGCTTGGGTGGTTTCACCACCGGGGTCTTCTCGAACATCAAGCTGGGTAGCGGCGCGCAAGCCGCGACTCCTGTGCCCTCGAACCAGATCGATGATTCGAGCACCGGGTACGTCATCGCCAACCCCGACATGACGGTGGTCGCCAGCTCCGGAAACGTGACGGTCTATACCGTGACCAAGGATCTGGGCTCCGGGGCGGCGGTGCTCGGTCCGCCTCGAAAGGTGACGGTGCCCTCGTATTCCTTGCCCGCCAACGCTCCTCAGAAGGGTGTCTCCGGCCCCCTGCTGGACACGTTGGACGGACGTTTCTTCCAGGCCGTGCTCGCCCGCGACCCGAGGTTCAGCGGCTGGTCGATCTGGACCGCTCACACGGTTCTAGGAGGCGCCGGCGCCGAAGAACGCTGGTACGAGATCGATCCGGTCAGCCCAAGTCCGGTCCTGCGTCAGTCCGGCATCGTCAGTGATCCCGATCTTTACGTGTTCAACGGGTCGATCTCCTCGGATCGCATCGTATCTGCGGGCGGAAGCGCATTCGGAAAGAGCATGGTGTTCGGATTCAACACTTCTTCGGCTACGACTTATCCGGCGATCCAGATGGTTTCCAAACGAGGAGGCAAGGCTCAGTCGTTGATGAAGCTCGTCAAGCAGTCGAAGGGGTTCAACCGCGATTTCGGGTGCGACTTCACGCTCTGCCGTTGGGGCGATTATTCCTCGGCGAGCCCGGATCCGGCGGCGCCCATGTCCGCGGCACGCGGTGTCGTGTGGCTCACCAATCAATGGAACGTGGCCAGCTCCAGTTCCTCCGATGTCGATTGGCGGACGTGGAACTGGTCGGTCGCGCCTTGAGTGCGCTCGAGATCCTCGTCGCCCGACCCCAGCATCTAGTGGCCTAGGACTTTCGGCGGGGTTCCTCGCCTAGTCATTTCGCGCTACTCTGCGTCCCTCTTCCAAGAAGCATCCGCAGACATCCGAAGGGAACCAACGCGTGAGCCGACTCCCCAGCACCCGGCGTGGCCGGAGGATCTTCAAGACCGCCTCTTGCGCTGCGACCCTGGGCGCCTTGGTTTTTGCCTCGCTCGCCCCGGTTTCGGTGCGGGCGGTCACGCCGATGGTCGTCAAGCGGGGTCCGTACACGCTCGCCCCCGGGGTAGAGCTGCTCTCGATCCATTATTCCACGCCGAACGAGCTGCGGGTGGTGACCATCACTCCGGCGCCGAACCCGGCAACCGTAGAGGTGGGGACGCCCTCGGCCAACTTCGGTTCCTACAAGAAGCCGAGCCAGATCGGCCAGGATGCGGGCGCCGTCGTGGCCGTCAACGGGGACTACAACCAGGACGGCGGTCCCGCCCACTTCAACGCGATCGACGCCGACCTTCGCACCACCGGCATCATGGAAGGAACCGGGTTCGCCCTCGCTAAGGACGAGGTCAACGCGTATGCACGCCGTCCGGATGAGGTCGTAAACACGACGACGAAGCGAGCCGGCATCCTAGTCAATAGTTTCAAGGTCGACCGCTGGAACGCCGGTGACCCTTCGGGTGGGGAGATCGCGGCCTTCACGCCGGTGGGGAACAACGCCTACAAGGCGCCCGACAGCGTCTGTTCTGCAGTGCTCAGGGATCCCACCGCGCCTAAGTGGAGTTCCGTCGGGAAGGCCGCTGTAAGCAGGACGTACACCGTCGACCATCAGGACTCGCCGTGCCCAACCTCGGCGCCGACCTTCGGGCCGAACGGCAAGGTCATCCTCACGGCCCGCAAGGCCAGCTCGGCGGCCTCAGCGCTCGTGAAGGCCCTCGAGCCCGGCGACAAGGTCACCATCACCTGGAAGGCGACGGGTTGGCCCGGAGTGGTCGATGTCATCGGAGGACAGCCTCTCCTGGTGGACGCTGGGATCAACGTCGGTCCGCCTTCCACCGCGGGCGCGAGCTACTTCTACAAGAACAACCCGCGGACCGGCGTCGGGATCACTGAGGGATGCGTGCCCGATCACTCCGGTGTCTGCAAGGTCATCATCATGACGGTCGACGGGAGGCGCGCTTCCACCTGGTCAAGTGGGATGACGCTGAAGGCTTTCGCTGCCGAGTTCATCAAGCAGGGCGCCTACTACGCGATCAACCTCGATGGTGGCGGCGGAACGGTGATGTGGGTAGATCCCCCCGGACCCGCAGCTGATTTCGGTCCCTGTATCACGATCGTGGGGTCGGGCTGTCTGGTCAACAAGCCTGGGGACTCTGCGGGAGAGCGCAGCGCGGTGAGCGCGCTGCTGGTTCTGCCCGATCCCGATCCGGACGAGCCGGGCATGGGGTCGGCACTGCTGACTTCTCCGGCTGTGGCTTCGAGCGCCTTCGAGCCCTCCTCCTTCCTGCTCTCGGCCGCCGATCCGGGGTCGATAGGTGGGCTCGTAGATGCAGTAGCTGAGGGAGGGTTCGGTCCGGTGCCTGCAGATCCGGCTTTCGAGCGCATACTGAGTCTGTATCGAACGGCGGATCCCAGCTGAGCGCTAGTCTTGGGTCTTGACCTATCCTCCTGATCGCGCTCGCCGGTTGAGGCGCTTCGCACGCATCCTGGCTCCCGTCGCCTGTCTAGTCTTGCTCGCCTCCGGCGGTCCACAGGTGCTTGCGGCGGACACGAGCGCGGTTCCCGCCTCTGGCCCACCGGTCATCGCCGCCGCCGGCGACATCGCCTGCGACCCCAGGTCGCCCTTGTTCCGAGAAGGGCTGGGGTCCGGTAGCTACTGCCGGGCCGCCGCAACCCTGGAGGTTATCGAGTCCATCGACCCGACGGCCGTGCTTCCCCTCGGCGACGAGCAATACAGCAACGGGACCCTCTGGAAGTTCCGACATTCCTACGCCCTCAGTTGGGGGACCCTGCTGGACCTGACCCGACCAGTTCCCGGAAACCACGAGTACGAGTCCTCATCGCGGGCCGCGGGGTACTTCACCTACTTCGGGTCAGCGGCTGGTAGCGCCGGGGAAGGCTGGTACAGCTACGATCTCGGTGCCTGGCATCTGATCGCTTTGAACTCCAACTGCTACCGCGTGGGGTGCAGGGTGGGATCGGCGCAGCGCGAGTGGCTCAAGGCCGATCTCAAGGCCAGCTCGGCCGAGTGCACCCTGGCCTACTGGCACCATCCGCGATTCAGCTCCGGCCCTCATGGCGACGACAACTCCGTTCTGCCGTTCTGGCGGCTCCTATATAGGCATGGAGCCGATGTCGTCCTGAACGGGCACGACCATTCCTATGAGAGGTTCCTTCGCCAGAGGCCGGACGGCTCGCTTGATCCGGCGATGGGCATACAGGAGTTCGTCGTCGGTACCGGGGGTGCGATGCACTACGAGATCGATAGAGCCGAGCCGCACAGCGCTAGTCACAACGATTCGGCCTTCGGGGTACTTCGGATGTCGCTGCGACCGACCTCGTACGTGTGGCGGTTCGTGCCTGCCCTCGACGCAACCTTCGAAGATTCAGGGGTCAAGTCCTGCCACGGTGCTCCGGCCTAGGCTCAGGCCACCAGCAGCCAGACGTCGCCGTGTTTGCCCCCGCGCTCGGCGATGATCCTCCAGCAACCCGCTTCAGGGAAGGTGAAGACGCTCGCCCATGTCGATCCAGGCCTGTCCCACAGGACCCCGGCATCGAAGTAGCTTTCGTCTGGTTCGAGGAGCGACCCGTCGGGACCCACTGCCGTCAAGCGCAGTCGCGTTCCTCCGTTGATGCTCCAAAGGATCCTCACCGCAGAACCGGCCGACAATGGCAGCGTGCCGGGGACCAGGGCCCACACATGGGAGTCGGGTCCCTCCGCGGCATGGATCTCGGTTCCACTTCCCAGGGGCCGATTCTCCGATACGGGGGCGCAGTCGGTCGGACCCACCGGATCGGGAAGAGGGGCGGAGGAAGCCGTCGAGGCATCCGCCAAAGGGTCGGCGCCCTGTCCCGATGTACGGGCGCACCCGGCCACGACCAGGCACAGCACGAGCATGACGGTTCTCGCGCCGGCCACCAGCATCAGGGTTCCCTCTCGGTTCGAAGTGGGTATGGGTTTACACCGCTCGGCGTCGCCGACACAAGTCGGCCGGGATCAGCCCCTGGGGAGCTTTGCCGGCCTAAGGGGGCCTGTCTGTAGACTGTCGGCCGCTCTCGGACCCAGCAGGAGGCTCTCTTGAAGACCATCGACAGATCCCGGATCGCATCCTTGATGGAGCGCGAGCGGGAGAGTTTCCGCGAGCTACACCCCAGGTCCAGAGAGCTGTTCGCCCAGGCACAGGGCTCCCTTCTGTACGGCGTGCCGATGAACTGGATGACCAGATGGCCGGGAGACCACCCCGTCTTCGTCGATGTCGCCGAAGGTGCCCGCTTCACGGACGTGGATGGCAACTCCTATGTTGACCTCTGCCTGGGCGATACCGGAGCCATGGCCGGCCACTCCCCGAAGGTGGCCGTCGACGCGATAGCCGAACAGTCCGGCCGCGGCATCACGACGATGCTGCCCACGCAGGACGCGATCTGGGTCGGTGACGAGATGCGGAGGCGGTTCGGGCTCCGCTTCTGGCAGTTCTGTCTGACGGCGACCGACGCGAACCGTTTCGTTCTTCGTACCGCCCGCCAGATCACAGGACGCAGCAAGGTCGTCGTCCACGATTGGAACTACCACGGAAGCGTGGACGAGACCTTCGCCACGCTCGATGAGAACGGGCGGACGGTGAGTCGCCACGGCAGCATCGGCCCCGCCTTCGATGTCGACCTGACCACCAGGGTGGTGCCGTTCAACGACCTCGGCGCGCTGGAACGCGCGTTCGCCGAGGGCGACGTTGCCTGCTGCTTGTTCGAGCCGGCCCTTACGAACATCGGCATCGTGCTGCCGGACGAGGGTTACCACGAGGGGATCAGGCAGCTGTGCACGAAGTACGACGTGCTGCTCATCATCGACGAGACTCACACGATCTGCGCCGGTCCGGGCGGCTACACGGCCAGGTACGGGCTCAAGCCGGACTTCCTCACGATCGGCAAGACCCTCGGATCGGGCGTTCCCTCGGCTGCCTACGGCATGACCGAGGAGATCGCCGATCGAGTGATCGCGGCAACCTTCTGGCACGAGGCCGATGTCGGCGGGGTCGGAGGAACGCTTGCGGGCAATGCTCTCTCCATCGCCGCCATGCGCGTGACCCTCGGCGAGGTACTGACCGATGCCGCGTTCGAACGTATGGAGCAGCTGGCCGTGCGTTTCACCGAAGGTGTCGAGGGAGTCATCGCCTCTCACGAGCTACCTTGGCACATCATCAGACTGGGGTGCCGGGCCGAGTACCTCTTCCGCCCGAATCCCGCTCACGACGGCGTGGAGGCGGCGGCCGGACAGGACGAGGAGCTCGATGCTCTGATCCACCTCTACATGTTGAACCGCGGGGTGCTCCTGACGCCGTTCCACAACATGGCCTTGATGTCTCCGGCGACGACGACCGAGGACGTGGATCGTCACACGCAGGTCTACGCCGAGGCGGCCGACGAGCTGGTGGGGGCCTAACGAGAGGGGTTGTCTTCGACAGACACCTCGTGCGAGGATGCGCCGATCCGACTCTTCAGGGAGGCACTCATGCATCCGTTGCGCGCGATCGGCTCGGCGATCATCTCCGTCACGTTCCTGGTGGTATCGATCACCCCGTCGACGGCCGGATCAGCTCTGGTGCCCCTGAAGACGGGACCGCTCGACCAGACGCTCGCCGACGCGAATACCACCTATCTGACCTGGTCCGAGCCTCTTGCACGAGATCACCGGCGGTACAACGCCTGGTCTCAGCCGCTCGCAGGCGGAACCCGCATCAAGATGAACTCGAAAGGTTCGCTGGGATTTCCGGGCGGCATCAACGGAAACACGACCGAGACGGTCTACCAGGAGATCTCCGGCGGCGGATCCTGGATAGGGATGTTCGACATGGCGACCGGGGCCTCCTCGATAGCCCCGCGAGCGGTCAACACGACCCTCTGGGAATGGGCCCCCAGCGCATCTTCCACCCACCTGCTCTTCGGGCGTAACAACTTCCGGGGCAACGACTCGCTGTGGAAGGTTCTGCTCTTCGATCGCGTGGCCAAGACGACCGTCCTTCTGGACTGGGCGAGGAATCGGTGTTCCTGCATCTACCCGGAGGAGCTCACCGAGGACTACGCGACGTGGACCAAGTGCGTCGGGACCGGATGCAACGTCTGGTATTACGACATCGCTGCCGAGACGAAAGCGAAGGTCCCGAATCCGGGCAGAGAGCAGTACTACGCGGCCGTGTCCTCGACGACGGGGAACATCTACTACGCGAGCAGCGGCCCCGCGTGCGGCGAGGACGTCCACATCATGCGGTGGAACCCCGCGCTCGGCGGCGACCCGGTCTCGGTCGTCACCTTGGACCCCGGTTTCGATCTGAGCGGAAGGCTGGGCGTCGCCGGCGACGGCGTGGATGCCGATGACGTCATCTTGGCGCGGGCTTCGTGTACCTCACGGTTCCACGCGAACATCTACATGATCGAGGATGCCCAAGCGGCCGTCTCCACCGCTCGCGTCGGGCCGGCCTCCTCGCTCTCGGGAGCTGCCAAGAGGGAGGCGGGACCTGATGCGCGCCCCTGAGGGGTCCCTGCCTGGGTTCTAGCTCTTGGATGCGAAGTCGCTCATGAACTCGGCCAAGGCCTCGACGCCTTCGCGCGGCATGGCGTTGTAGATCGAGGCGCGGATGCCGCCGACCGAACGGTGGCCCTTCAGCTCGATGAGCCCGGCTTCGGCGGCCTCGGAGATGAACCGGCGTTCCAGCTCCTCGTTCTGCAGTCGCCACGTGACGTTCATGCGACTGCGTGAGTCCGGCTCGGCGTGACCTCGGTAGTAGCCGGCCGATCCGTCGATCTGCTGGTAGACCAGTGCATCCTACTCCTCGTTGAGCGCCGCCATCTTCTCCAGGCCGCCGATGTCGTCGCGGAGCCAGCGTGTCACGAGCATAAGGATGTAGACCGAGAAGACCGGCGGAGTGTTGTACAGCGAACCGGCATCGGCGTGCGTGCGGTAGGCGAGCATGGTGGGCAGGTCATCGGGAGCGCGCTCGAGCAGGTCTTCTCGGATGATGACGATGGTCAGTCCTGCCGAACCCGCGTTCTTCTGCGCGCCCGCGTAGACCAACCCGTAGCGCCCGATCTCTACGGGCCGCGATAGCAGATCCGAGGACGCGTCGCACACCAGGGGCACCTGGCCGTCCGGCTCCGGTTGAACCGATGGCGGGAACTCCACGCCCTGGATGGTTTCGTTGGAAGTGAAGTGCAGGTAGGCCGCGTCCCCAGAAGGGGAAAGCTCGGAAGGGCTCGGCGTCCGGTCGAAGCCGGATGCCTCCCCGGTCCAGATCGTTACGACCTCTCCCTCGATGGCCGCCTCCTTCACCGCCCTGGTGCCCCACGAACCCGTGACGACGTACTCGGCTCGAGAGCCGCTGCCCCGCAGCAGGTTCATAGGAACCATGGAGAACTGAAGGCTCGCCCCACCCTGTAGGAAGAGCACCCTGTAGTTCGCCGGGATCGTCAGCAGACCCCGAAGGTTGGCCTCGGCTTCCGCGATGACTTCCTCGAACCAGGGGGATCTGTGAGACATCTCCAGCGGCGAGAACCCCGAGGCCGGCAGCGCCAGCAAGGTGGCCTGAGCCTCGAGTAGGACCCTTTCGGGAAGGACCGCTGGACCTGCCGAGAAGTTGAAGGCGCGGGTCATCATGCAACCCATGGTACCGATGGCTTCCTCGACGGACCTTCTGCTAGCGTTCGGCCGACCCCGGAGGTACTTAGAAGATGGCCTATAAACGGATCCTGCTCGGTACCGATGGCTCTGAGGCTTCGGCTCATGCGGGGGCAGTGGCCATCGCTCTCGCCAAGGCCGGCAGAGCCGAACTGATCGTCGCGCATGTCTTCGAGCAGCGCTCCGGCGCCGAGGAGATCCTTCGAACGGCCGTGGCTCCGGCCGAGGAAGCGGGCGTCAAGAAGCTCTCCGTGGAGCTGCGTGAAGGCATAGCCGCGGAGGCACTCGCCGATCTGGCCGAGGAGAAGGATGCGGGACTCCTGGTCATCTCGGGAGGGCGTGGTCACGAGTTCCTGCTTGGTCAGGTTGCCCACAAGCTCTCCCACCACGCACCTTGCGACATCCTGATCGTCTCGGGTCCGAAGGAGCGGGGCGGATCCGTCTACGGCAAGGTCGTGATCGCTACGGACGGGTCTCCAACGGCCGACAGGGCCGCGCGAAAGGGCTTCGATCTGGCCGAGTCACTCGGCGCGTCGGTGACGCTGGTCTTCGTTGGCCATCCCAAGACCGGAGAGCTCATCACTGCGGACACGATCGCGGTCTACGCCGGTGACACACCTACCGATGTCTCGATACTCGAGGGCGATCCCGCCGAGCAGATCCTGGAATCGGCCGAGGGGTGCGGGGCCGATCTGATCATCGTCGGCAACAAGGGGATGACCGGAGCCAAGCGCTTCCTGCTCGGTTCCGTCCCCGCCAAGGTCAGCGAGTACGCGACCGGCGACGTGCTGATCTGCCGCACGGTCACCCAGGCGGTTTCAGAGCTGCGGCCCGGCCAGGGGGGGATCATCGTCCAGCAAGGGGAGAAGCTCGCCGCATTCATGGACGATGGCGGAGGGCTTCACGTGATGTCGGCCAAGTGCACCCACATGGGATGCACCGTCGGGTGGAACGAGGCCGAGAGCGCGTGGGACTGCCCCTGCCATGGTTCGCGATATACACCCACCGGAGAGGTCGTCAACGGCCCGGCAACCAGGCCACTTCCTCCCGCCTAGAAGGGCTTGAAGATCATCAGCCAGAGGATGATCAACAGGCCCGCTGCGCCCGTCAACGTGATGATCATCGGCTCGCCGGAGGTGAGCAGGCTCTCCAGTTCCTCATCGGAGACGCGGGGAACGCCCGAGGGGCGCAACGCCGTCGCTTCGGTGATCCTTCTGAAATAGGGCTTGGCTATCGCCGACATAAGTCCGATCTCCACGATCAAGATGAGCAGGGCTGTCGTCATCCACCAGTCGGTGAAGAGTCCGAACGTCGTACCGGCGCCGATGCCGCCGACGAGCAGCACAGCGAGCGATACGTACATCGGCAGGGCCGTCTGGCCTGAGAGGCTGATCAGCTCGGCCAGCTTGGCCCGGTCCCTCTCCTTGCGCACTTGCCAGAGGACGAACATCGAGACCCCGTGGGTCCCGACGAACCCGAATACGCCGAGCATGTGGACGCTCAGCCAGAGCTGGAATCGCATGGCCGCAAACGATACCGCGTCAGTCGCGCTCGAGCGGCCGTGTGAGGCACGTGGGTCCGCCCTCGCCTATCCGCGAGATCTCTTCCCCCTTGTAGGTCCGGACGTCGACGCCTGCGGCCTCCATCCTTCGCCGGGTTTCGGGGTTACCCTCCAGCGCCAGCGCGACGCGAGGTCCGAGAGCAAGAACGTTCGGGCCCATGGATGCGAACTCCTCGTCCGGAACCTCGACCATCGCGATGCCCCGATCGCGGAGCATCTGCACAAGGCGCACCGGCATCATGGGCAGATACACGACCGCCAGGTCCACATCCAGGGGCGAGATGAAAGACATCAGATGTAGGCACTCGCCGGGTCCGCGGAGATGAGGCAGGTCGAATGCGAGCACATCGACACCGGGTAGCAGGGCGGCGATCTGCGCGATACCCGCGTCGTTGGTCCTGTAGCCACGGCCCACGAGCAATGTCCGGTCATCGAGGAAGAACATGTCGCCGCCCTCGGCCGTGGCCGGCTCCTCCAGCCGGCCGAGGACCGTGCAGCCGGCGGCCTCAAGGTCGGTTGCGAGCGCCGCTGGTTCCGAGCGTCGGCCCTCCTTGCCCGGACGCAGGAGGATCAGTCCCTCGTCGGTGGGAAGGGTTGGGTCGTAGGCGTACATGGCGTCAGGGTCGGCGGACACCGCAGTTGCGCCGAGGAGCACGCTGGCCCCTTCGGCAGCGAGTTCCTCCCTGAAGGCGGAGTGCTCGTCGGCCGCGCGCCCCGGATCCGGCGCGCGCCGCCACGAGTACGCGGCCCAGTTCGACAGATCTGACTCCACGGGCGGACGGACGTGAACGCTGCGCAGGCGGCCGGTGGCGTTCTGGATGCTCACGAGAGGAGGGTAACCGCCCGGAACCATAGACTGCCCCCATGAGTGAGCAGGGCCTGCGCTGGACGGGAGAGGGATTCGGTTTCGAAGGCAGAGACCAGCAGGGTCATGTCTTCGGGATCGACACCGATCCGCAAGGGGTGGGCGCCAAACCCTCCGACCTGGTCCCCATCTCGCTCGCCGCGTGTACGTCCTGGGATGTGGTGAACATCCTGCGGAAACAGCGGCAGGCTCTGGAGGGCCTAGAAGTCAAGATCACGTCCGAGCAAGAGCCCGAAGCCCCTTGGGCGTTCACCGGGATCCACCTGCACTTCATCATCACGGGAGACGTCGATCCGGCGAAGGCCGAGCGGGCGATCGAACTGTCCGAGTCCAGATACTGTTCGGTCGCTGCGACGCTCCGGCCGAACGTCGAGCTATCTCACAGCTTGGAGATAGTGGCCGGCTAGCTCCCCTTGTAGGTGCCGGTTACCTTGACGGTTCCGCTCGAGGTGAATCCTCCGCTGCACGTGAATGAGACCGAGTAGGTCCCGGTGAAAGCCGACACCGTCCATGTGGACGTGACCTTGGCTTTCGTTATCACCAACCGGTAGTCGTTGTCGGTCGGCACCGCCGAGCCGCTGTTGCACCTAGCCTTCTCCTGGTTGGGGGATCCGGTGTAGACCCTGCCCTTCGGCTTCAACGGCGGGTTGTCGCCGAAGATCTTCGTAGGGCACGCCCCCTCGTTGGAGTGGCAGGTGGGTGAGAACGTCCAGGTGCTCGTCGTCGTGTCGCCCGGCGTGGGGGAGTCGATGCCCTCGAACCGACCCAGGAACGTTGCGCGCGTTACCGTCTCGACGACGCGGTAGGTTCCCGAAAGCTGCGCGGCGGTGAGCGGAGGGACAGGGATCTTGACGGTTCCGGCAGCCGACTCGGATGAGGTGCCTTCCGCGTTCGTGGCCGTAACCGTGTAGGACACTTTCTCGCCGAGGCCCGCGTCTTCGTCGATGAAGCCGGTCTGGTCGCCCTCGGTCGTTCCTACCTGGAAACCGTCGCGCGAGATCGTGTACTTGGTCGGGTCGCCGCCGGATGCCGACCACGCCACCTCAACCTCGCCGTGAACGGTGTCGCACTTTGGTGGCGCGCACGCCCGGGCCTTCGCCGTAACGTCCGTGGGTGCGTCGGGAGGACCCGACGGGGCGACCAGCGCCTTTCCTCCGGACGCCAAGATGGCGGCGGTGACGCCTCCGATCGCGAGCAGTATCGCCAGTCCTATCGCGGCGCCGCGTCTGAGGCGAGAGGGCGCCGGCATACTGCCTGGAGCCGTGGAGGGAATAGGTGAGCCGGCAACACCCTGGGATGGCTCCGGCTCGATCGTCTCGAACGGAACCGTTGGAGTCAGGAAGTCCGAGGGGACGGGAGTCACCACGGGGATCGGCGGAGGTGGCGGTGACGCCGAATCCTGACCCTCCGGGGGCCCCATCTGCGGTTCGTTCGGCTCCTGCGGATCCGTCATGACTGCACTTGCCCCGCATATGTATAGGAGTTCCGACCCGTTACGCAGCCCGAATAGCTCGCACTCTCGAACATCGACCCCTGGAACCTGGTCGCCCTCCACTGGCCTCCGACGGTCGATGACTCCGTGATATGGAACGTGAACGTCAAGGCCTCGTTGAAGGAGCCACCGTGGCAGCTCAAGATCATGAACGGCGCATAGATGGTGCCCGAGTAGGTTGCCCCCTTCTGCTTGAGAACCCCGGAGCCGCTGCGTCCCTTCGCGCTCCAAGTCACTTCGCACGGACCGGAAGCGCACTTGGGGTCGAACGTCCAGAGCATCCCGAAGTTGCCGGACGCGCCTACGTTGCTCGAGGTCGTATGCATCTTCATCAGGAACTTGCCCTGCAGCCTCGCGTCGGAGTCCGGCAGGGGATCGGTCGTCACTACCGTGATCGCCGGCTTGGTCTGCGCCCCGTCCGCGGAGACGCCGGTCACGGAATAGCGGTACTTCTCGTCTGGCTCGATCCCCTCGTCCACGAAGGTTGTACCCATAACGTCCTTCGCGATCGAGCGTGTGTCGCGCGTTATAACGTAGTGGTCCGCCTCGAAGCCGACGGGGGCCGTCCAAGTGAGCGTCATCCGCCACGACGATGGGTCGGCCTTGAAAGGCTTGGGCGCCGCCTTGAGTCCGGCGACGGCGGGTCGCTCCGTCGGGGTCGGACTGGGGCTCTGCGTAGACCCGGGATCTGAAGTGGAGAACCTGCAGGCGGACAGCGCGAGGAGCAGCGCCGCGACGCACAGATGCAACCTTCGATCCACTAGCGTCCGCCCCTCCCGCTTGGAGCGGCTCATCCTAGCCACCGGAGGTCGCCCCGTCGAGCAACCGGCCGGGGCCGGCTCCGAGCCTGGGAAACTCCCGTCATGAACGGCGTCGAGCTCCGCGCAGTGCTGGCGACTGGGCCCCTCCTGGCCGACGGGGGGATGGGCACGTCTCTGATCGAAGGCGGCAGGCCGATCGACTCTTGCTTCGAGGCGTTGAACCTGCAGGATCCTGTCGCCGTCGGAGATGTTCATCGGGGGTTCGTCGAGGCCGGGGCCAGGCTGGTCCTGACGAATACGTTCGGCGCGAACAGATTCCGGCTCGAACGGCACGGGTTATCGGGTTCCGTTGGCCCATTGGTCCGTGCCGGCGTCGAGATCGCCCGGGGGTCGGGCGCCGAGTACGTTGCCGGATCCGTCGGTCCCTTGGGCGTGAGGCTCGCCCCCTACGGAAGGGTCTCGGCCGAGGCCGCCTTCGATGCCTACTCCGAGGCCATCGAGGCACTGGCGGAAGCCGGGGTCGACGTGCTGATCATCGAGACACAGACCGACCTGCGAGAGATGGAACAGGCGCTGGCCGCGTCCCATGAAGCAGCTCCCGGGCTCGCGGTGCTCGCAAGCTCGACCTTCACCCGCGACGACCGGACGCTGCTCGGTTCGACGCCAGCGCAGGTGGCGGCCCGGCTGGCAGAGTTGGGGGCCGACGCGATCGGCGTGAACTGCGGGGAGGGACCCGCCCAAGCCCTTAGGGTCGTTCGAGCCATGGCCCCGGTCGCGGCCGGCCTGCCGATGCTCGCCCGCGCGAATGCCGGGGGGCCGCGACAGGTCGGTGGGCGCTTCGTCTATCCCGCGACCCCCGGATACTTCGCCGACCATGCTCGAGCGATGCTTGACGAAGGAGTCGCGCTGATCGGAGGATGCTGCGGAACCGGACCCGCCCACACATCGGCGGTCGCGGCGGCCATTGAACGTGCACCCGGTCGTGCGCTCGTCGATGTCGCAGAGTACGTGGAACCCTCTTCCGCGGTTACCGGGGTTTCGGTAGTTCCCACGGGACTGCAGGAGAAGCTCTCACGTGGAGCATTCGTTATCGCCGTAGAGATGGAACCCCCGCGATCCTTCGATGTGTCCCGCCTGGTAGCGGCGGCCGAAACCCTCACCTCCGCCGGCGCCGATGTTGTAGACGTCGCCGACAGCCCGATGGCCAAGATGAGGATGAGTGCCTGGGCCGCGTGCAGGGCCATCCAGGATCAGGCCGGGGCCGAGACGACGCTTCACTTCCCGACCCGCGGCAGGAATCTCCTGCGTTTGCAGGGCGATCTTCTTGGTGCGCATGCGCTCGGGATCCGCAACATCTTCGTCTGCGTCGGCGATCCCGTGACGATCGGTGACTTCCCCCAGGGGTCCAACAACGTCGACGTGACCGCCACCGGCCTTCTTTCCCTGATAAACGAGGAGTTCAACCGGGGACTCGATCGTTCCGGCGCCTCCATCGGCGAGCCGACATCCTTCTTCGCAGGCGCGGCGGTCTCTCCCGTGGCGGGCGACCTGGTCAGGGAGGTTCGACTGCTGCGCAAGAAGGTGGATAGCGGGGCTCGGTTCCTGCTGTCTCAGCCGGTGTATTCCGTCGAACCGATCTCGCTCCTACGCGATGCCTACGAGCGGGAGTTCGGCGAGCTCACCGTGCCCGTGCTCGCCGGGGTGCTGCCCCTGGTCACCGGTCGTCACGCCGAGTTCCTGCACAACGAGGTGCCCGGGATCTTGATCCCGGACGAGGCCCGAGAGCGGCTGGCCGCGGCAGGCGATGACTCGGGCAAGACCGGGATAGCGATGGCCACCGAACTGATAGAGGAGCTACGTTCCCAGGTCCAGGGCATCTACCTGATGCCTCAGTTCGGCCGTTTCGACCTGGCCGCCGAGGTCGTCGAGGCGGCGCGCCGGTCCTCCTAGCGGTTCAAGGCTCGGCCGCGCTCAGTCGATACCACGGTCGTGGTCCGGCTCGTATCCAGGTTCGCAGCAGCGCTGCTCGCCGTCTCTTCGCTCGTCGGGGGGCTGCCCGCGCGCGCCCAGGTCCCGGCAACCCTGTCGTCGGCTCGGGTCGCGCTCGCCGACCTCGACCACAGGATCGCCGCCGTGCAAGCCCGGATGGGAGCGGGCATCGGCGACTTGAACCTATCGCAGGGCAGGGCCCTGCTGGCCGAGCGGCACCTGTACTTCGCCCGCGCAAGTGCGCGTGAGGCCGGCGTTCTGATCCCCAACCCCGAGGCGTTACGCGTGAGCATGATGTCCCCGCCCCTGGAACTGGTCGAGCTCAACCGGGCACTCCTGCGCTACCACCGCCTGAAGCGGAGCGAGGCCTTCGCGTCGACTTCCCGGAGCGTGCAAGGCTTCCAGGATCGTCTGGTCGACATGCAGTCGAAGAGGGATGACCTTCAAGCGCTGGTCGACCGGCTTAGCGATGGAACCGGCGCGGTCTCACGGACCTACGAGGGTTGGGCGCGCCTCTTCCTTGCCGCCATCGGCGCACCCGACTGCGGCGACAACCTGCTCGTTGTCGTCGCATGGCAGACGCAGGAGTCGACGGCTGCCCGGTTCAATCCCTTGGCGACGACGCACTCCATGGCCGGTGCGACCAACTTCAACTCGGTCGGGGTCAAGAACTACATGTCCGTGCAACAGGGCGTCCGGGCGTCGGTCGAGACCCTGACCGGGGGGGCAGCTTCCTACGGGTACGAGTCCATCCTGTCCTCCCTTCGCGGATGCTCGCCGGCGGCCGCGACCGCGAGGTGGATCAACGCGAGCGCGTGGTGCCGAGGCTGCACGGGGGGTGCCTACCTGACTGGCCTCATTCCGATCGTGGAAGCCAACTACCCCGACTACGCGGCGCGATAGTGCGCCGTCCAGGCGTAAGACCGGCCGCCCACTTCACCTGTCCACACCACGCCGACGCCCATCCGGACCTGCGAGAATGTTCCCTCGTGGACCCGCAGACCCAGACCCCGGCGTCCGCTATCGAGGAGTTGCTCGTCCTGATCTCCGAGCGTGCCGCTCCCGAGCGCCGCGACGCCATCTCCGCCTTCTCCAAGGCATACACCCGCCGTCTCTCCGAAGAGGAGACCTCCGGCGTCCCCTTGGAGGAGCTCTTCGCCCAGGTCATGGGCGCCTTCGAACTGGCGGATTCCAGAGGAGATGACCCGAGCGCCGTCCGAGCCTTCAACCCGGATATCGCGACAGATGGATACGGAACCGTCGGGTCGGTGCTGGAAACGAACACCGACGACGCGCCGTTCCTCGTCGATTCCGTAACCGAGGAGCTGGCTGCTCGCAACCTGAACGTCCGCCGTCTGCTTCACCCCGTCATCGGCACCGCCAGGGGTGAGGGCGGCCACATCGAGCGCGTCCTTCACGCCCGTGAGGCCTTGCACCGGGAATCCGTGATGCACATCGAGGTGGATCGGCGCCTCTCGGACGAAGAGTTGGCAGATCTCGCCGAGAGCATCCGGAACGTGCTTCGCGACGTGCGCCTCGTCGTCAGAGATTTCGAGGCGATGCAGGAGCGAGTCGTTCACATGATCGAGCTTGCCCGAGTCGGCGCGGTTCGATACGACCCTAGTGAGGTCGGCGAGACCGTCGATTTCCTGCAGTGGCTCTCGCAGCTGAATTTCGTGCTGCTCGGGTATCGCGAATACGACTTGATCGATACTGCCGAGGGCCGGGCGCTGCAAGCTGTACCCAACACCGGGTTGGGGATCTTGTCGGATGCCGGCCGGTCCTCCTTCGCCACGCCGGTGCAGCTTTCGGGTCTTGATCCGGCGCTGCGCGCCCGCATCGAAGACGGCGACCTGCTCATCTACTCCAAGACCAACTCGCAATCCACGGTGCACCGGCGCGCGCGGATGGACTACATCGGGATCCGCAAGATCGCAGCCGACGGGTCCATCATCGGAGAGGCTCGCCTGATCGGGCTATTCACGTCCAAGGCCTACATGGACCCGGCCTCCAAGACGCCGCTTCTTCACCACAAGCTCGAGCAGATCCTGGCCGCCGAGGACCTCTTCGAGGGTTCGCACGATTACAAGGCCGCCGTTGCGCTCTTCGAGTCATTTCCGAAGGACGAACTGTTCCTTGCCTCGACCGAGGAGCTTCGGGTTCTGGTTCGCGGTCTGCTGCAGCTCGAGAAACAGCAGGGGATCCGGGTTCTCGTCCGCCGCGACCTCTACGGGCGCAGTGTTTCGGTGGTCGTCGCGCTTCCACGCGACCGGTTCAACGCGGCCCTGCGCAAGAAGCTTCAGAAACTCTTCGTCGATCGCTTCAACGGGTCCTCCGTCGACTATCACCTGGCATTGGGCGAGTCCGAGGTGGCCCGCATCTTCTTCACGGTTCACATCGATCACGGCCACATCCCGGACGTTCCGTTCGAGGAGCTTGAAGAAGAGGTCATGCGGCTGGCGCGCACCTGGGACGACGATCTCAACGACGTATTGATCAAGCACCACGGGCAGGAGGGTGCGGGTCTTGCCAGCAAGTGGTCGGCGCGATTCCCCGAGTACTACAAGTCCAACGCGGACTGGGAACTGATCGCGGGCGATGTCGCCCGGCTGGAGGAGCTCGAGTCGAGCGATCAAGGCTTCGTCGTCGGCTTGGGCAACGAGGCCGCCGGCGAGCGGCTCACACGCGCCTCTCTCTACAAGACCGGCGGCAAGATCGATCTGTCGGACTTCATGCCCATCCTCGAATCGCTGGGTCTTCGAGTCGTCGAGGAGGTTCCGACCGCCCTGCAAGGCGAGGGCAAGGTCTACATCCACGACTTCGGGGTCCTCGATGCCCGCGGCGCGGTGCTCGACCTCGAGGCCAGCGCCGAGCGAGTATCGGACACCATCAGCGCGATCTGGCGGGGGGAGGCTGAGACCGACTCGCTCAACAGGCTGGTCATCTCCGCCTCGCTGACCCACCGGGAGGTCGCCATCCTGCGGGCCTACCGCAAGTATCGCCAGCGCGTGTCGGCCAGTTTCACCGAGGAGTACCAGAACGACGCGTTCGCCGAGAACCCTCACATCGCGGCGCGACTCGTCCGGCTCTTCGAAGCTAAGTTCGACCCGGCAAGAGCTGCGCCGGACGAACAGGTCGACCAACTGAGGAAAGAGATCCTGCGTGATCTGCGCTCGGTGGCCTCGCTCGATCAGGACCGGATCATCAGGGGCTTCCTCGGGACCATCGACGCGACGCTGCGGACCAACGCATACCGGCCCGGGCGCAACACCCTGTCGTTCAAGATCGCATCCGCAGACGTTCCGGAGATGCCCAAGCCCTTCCCGTTGTACGAGATCTTCGTCTACTCGCCGGAGATGGAAGCCATCCACCTGCGCGGAGGCAAGGTCGCTCGTGGTGGCATCCGTTGGTCCGATCGCAAGGAGGACTACCGCACCGAGGTCCTCGGCCTGATGAAGGCCCAGAAGGTGAAGAACGCGGTCATAGTTCCCGACGGGTCGAAGGGTGGGTTCATCCTGAAGCGCGCGACGGCGACCCCCGAGGAGCTGAAGCGGGAGGTCAGTACCCAGTACGTGACCTTCATGCGTGGGCTGCTCGATCTGACCGACAACCTCGTCGATGGTTCCGTGGTTCACCCCGCCGACGTTCGCGTTCTGGACGATGACGACCCCTACCTGGTGGTCGCTGCCGACAAAGGGACCGCGACCTTCTCCGATACCGCGAACCGGGTCAGCGCAGAGTACGGCTTCTGGTTGGGAGACGCGTTCGCCAGCGGCGGCAGCGCCGGCTACGACCACAAGAAGCTGGCCATAACCGCGCGCGGCGCGTGGGAGTCGGTCAAGCGCCACTTCCGCGAGATAGGTGTCGACGTGATGACTCATCCCTTCACGGTCATCGGGGTCGGCGACATGTCCGGCGATGTCTTCGGCAACGGGATGCTGCTGTCCGAGCAGATAAGGCTGGTGGCCGCCTTCGATCACCGCAACATCTTCTTGGATCCCTCGCCCGATCCCGCCGCCTCGTTCGTAGAACGCCGCAGGCTGTTCGACACGCCCGGTTCCTCCTGGGCCGACTACGACACTTCGCTCCTTTCCGAGGGGGGGGCGGTGCTGGACCGCAAGGCCAAGTCGGTGACACTCTCATTCGAGGCCCGGGCCGTGATCGGCATCGCCGAGGATGCCCCCGAGGAGATGACGCCCGCCGAAGTGATGAAAGCGATCTTGAAGGCACCCGTCGATCTCTTCTGGAACGGGGGCATCGGCACCTACGTGAAGTCCTCAAAGGAGGCCAACGCAGAGGCAGGGGACCGCGCGAACGACGCGATCCGGGTAAGCGGCAAGGACCTTCGCTGCCGGGTCGTGGGCGAAGGCGGCAACCTCGGGTTCACCCAGCGCGGCCGCGTCGAGTACGCGCAGGCCGGCGGGCGTATCAACACCGACTTCATCGACAACTCCGCCGGCGTCGACTGCTCCGACCACGAAGTCAACCTGAAGATCCTGCTCGGCCTCGCGGTCCAGCGGGGAGAGCTGACCGTCGAGGCCCGCAACGAGCTCCTCGAGTCATGCGCACAGGACGTAACGGCGCATGTGCTGTACACGAACTACCTGCAGGCTCAGATCCTCTCCCAGGAAGCCGAAGTCTCGACCCAGCGCATCGAGTCCTACGAGGATCTGATGCAACAGCTCGAGTCCGAGGGAGAGCTGGAGCGAGAGGTCGAGTTCCTGCCCACGACCGAGGAGATGGCTGAGCGGCGGGCGGCCGGTGCCGGGATGGCCCGTCCCGAGCTCGCGGTGCTGCTGGCCTACGCCAAGCGATCCCTGGCCGCCGCGATCCTTCGCAGCGACCTTCCCGACTCGGCCTACCTGGAGGCCGACCTTCGGCGCTATTTCCCGCCCGCCGTCGTGGAGCGTTTCGGGCCTCTGCTGAATGAACACCCCCTGCGTAGAGAGTTGAACGCCACGATCATCGCGAACGATGTAGTCAACTCGCAGGGGATCACGTTCATCACGCGGATGGCTACCGAAACCGGCGCCCAGCCCGCCGACGTTGTGCGCGCATTCCGTATCGCGCGTGACGTCACCGGTGCGGTCGAGCGTTGGGCCTCGGTCGAGTCGCTCGACGGCCTGATCGACCCGGTTGTTCAGAACGAGCTTCTGAGCGGCGTCGACTGGCTCGTAGAGGCGACCTCGCGCTGGTGGTTGGTCCAGGGTGGTGGCGCCCGGCTCTCCGAGGCGATCGAGGGTGCTGCCGCCTCCTTCGCCGAGCTGTCCGCCGTCATCGACGGGGTCGGCTCGGACACCTGGCGCGAGGAACACGAGCACATCGTTCGCCGCCTGGTCGCCGAGGGAGTGCCCGAGCAGACCGCCCGCCGCCACGCCTTCCAGGCCGAACTGGTCCACGGCCCGGACATCATCACGGTCAGCCGGGCCTGCGGACACGAGGTCCTCGACGTGGCCAGGGTCTTCTTCATGCTCGGCGAGAAGCTCGACATCGACTGGCTCGAATACCGCCTTGAGGAACTGCCCACAGGTTCTCGCTGGCAACGCTGGGCCGTTCAGTCGATGGAGGACGATGTATTCCTGGTCCGCCGCCAGATAGCCGAGCGCGTCATCGAAGAGGCACCGGAAGGTGCGAGCGTCGAGGAAGCCGTGGCTGCATTCCTGGAGAGCAGGGCCGAGCCCTTCGCCCGGCTCCACAGGTTCATGCGAACCCTTGCGATGGAAGGCGTTACTGACATCGCGCAGCTGACGGTGGCACTGCGGCAGATCCGCGCTCTGGCCGGATAGCCTTTCGGGTGTAACATCGCCGACATGCGGGTTCACCCTCCT
The DNA here is from genome assembly GCA_031423155.1 of Actinomycetes bacterium. Classification (GTDB taxonomy): domain Bacteria; phylum Actinomycetota; class UBA4738; order UBA4738; family HRBIN12; genus JANPEZ01. Next base: position 39,167 of record JANPEZ010000113.1, on the reverse strand, counting down.
TTCCGCTGACGCCGTTCCACTTCTTTCGGAGCGTTCGCGGCACTCCTTGCTGTCGAGTTCTGCGACGAGTTGGTCTTCGGTGTCCGCGAGGCGGCCTGGCCGCTGATCCGCCTTGACCTCGGGCTCGACTACCTCTCGATCGGTCTGCTTCTGGCCGTTCCGGGGATGGTCGGGTCGGCCGTCGAGCCGCTGCTGGGGCTGCTGGCCGACACCGGGCACCGGCGCCGGATCCTCGTCAGCGGTGGTGCCTGCTTCGTCGCTTCACTGATCTGGAGCGCGTCCGCCGGGGGGTTCGCGGGGCTGTTCTTGGCCTCGACCGTGCTGTCGCTCGCTTCGGGGGCCTACGTGAATCCCGTTCAGGCGACGTTGATGGATGGCTCTCACGAACGGCGCGATCACGCGATGGCCAGGTGGGTCGCCGTTGGATCGGTGGGCGTGGTCGCGGGTCCTTTGCTCCTTGCCGCCGCGGTCCGCACGGGTATCGGATGGCGAGGGGCATTGATCGCCGCCGCCGGAGTGAGCGTTCCGGTAGTCGTGGCCGTGACTCGGGTATCGATCCCGGATGCAACTCACGAAGACCTCGGCTCGTCGGCCAGAAGAGCATGGGCGGGGCTGCGATCCTTCGCGGTCGTCCGCTGGCTCGTACTCCTTGAGCTAACCGATCTTCTCGGCGACGTCTTCCTGGGGTTCGCGGCTCTGTACTTCGTCGATGTGGCCGGGGCCTCGCCTCTGAGTGCGGGACTGGCCATCGCGGTTCTTAGCGCCGCAGGTCTCGCCGGCGATCTGCTCCTGGTGCGAGTCCTGCGCCGCGTCGACGGGCTCGCGTGGCTGAGGGGAAGTGCCGCCGCGATGCTCGTCATCTACCCGGCGTTCCTGCTCCTGCCTGATACTGGCCCCAAGCTCATCGCGATCGCCGCGATAGGAGTAGCGCACGCGGGCTGGTACGCCATCCCTAAGGCCAGGCTGTTCGACGAGATGCATGGTTCGAGCGGGGTAGCAACCTCACTCGCCAGCGCGACCGGGCTGGTCGGGCGGCTGCTCCCGCTCGGCCTGGGCGCCGCCGCCCAGCGATTCGGTCTGGCCGAAGCGATGTGGGCGCTGCTCGCGGCCCCGGTGGCGATCTTGGTCCTTCTTCCGCCGAAGGCGGTCAGTCGATGAAGATCACGGTCGCCCAAAGCGTGCCGTCGGCGTCCTCCACGAGACCGACCCCGCATCGCCTGAAACCACGCTTGAGGATGTTCGCCCTGTGCTGGTCCGAATCCATCCACGTGGACATGATGGCGTTGATGGATCCACCACCGGCGACGTTCTCTCCGTAGATGGTGTGCCGCCAAGGCCTGAGTTTCCGAGGAAGGTTCGGCGTGTGCGACGGTGTTCCTGCGGCGGCCATGACCTCCGAGTTGCTCTGCGCGATATCTGAGATGCCGGCTACCTCGCGCAGAGCAGTTCTGCCGCGGGCGATCCTCTTGGCGTTGATCGCGTCCAGCAGCGCGATGGTGGTGGCGCGCCGTATGACCGGCGTGCCCCGCGTGGCGACGTCGGCGTTAACCAGGCTCGGAGCCATGGACCCGGCAAGCGCGAAGATCGCGATCACCGAACGAAGTCGGCGCTGCATGACGTCGAGTCTAGCCCTAGCCCCCCGGCGAAGGGAATCCCCCCGGAGGCGAGGGTGGGACGATCGTCCAGGTCCGGCTTCTGGTCGGCGAGACGTTCCCGACGATGTCGGTGGCGAACACCTGGAACGTGTGCGTGCCCTCGAGCAGGCCGAAGTACTCGACCAACGGATCGCAGGGCGTGAAGGCAGCCGAATCGAGTGAGCACTGGAAAGTTACCGGCTCGTCGGAGGAGAGCTCGAACGTGGCGTCCGTCGACTCCGTCGTGGAGCCGTTCGTGATGATGCTGGTGATGGTCATCGACGGCTTCGCTCTGTCGATCGTCCACGTGAACTCGGCGGGAGCGCTGACGTTGAGGGCCTTGTCTATCGCCCAGACCTGGAACGTGTGCTCCCCGTCGGGCAGCGGTTCGGTCGAAGTCGAGGCCTGGCAGGGGATCGGCAGGCCGCCGTCCACCGCGCACTGGAGGCCGCCGAGCCACTCGCTGGACTGCAGGTAGAACGAGGCCACACGCTCGGTCGTTGCCGCATCGGGTCCTCCCGTGATGCCCGCGACGGGTGCGGTGGTGTCGACCGTCCATCTGAAGGTCGTCTTACCCTTCGTTCCGATGACGTCCGTGGCAGTCACGACCAGGATGTGTTCCTTCGAGGAGAGCCCCGCCGCCGAGAACTCACCTGTGTTGCAGACCACCGCCACCTCGGCGTCGAGCTTGCACTTGATCGGCCTTCCCGGCATGAGCCGCTCGTTCGGGATGAACCTGAAGGTTGCCGAGTCAGATGAAGTGAACGTCGCAGCACGGGCCGTCAGGCTGACCGTTGCACCCCTTTTGTCCACCGTGAAGAGCCGTGCCGCCGGTGGTGCGCTCACTTCAAACGTGAACGGATCGGTTGCGCGAACCTCGAAGAGCCAGTCCCCTTGGGCAAGGTCCGAGTAGGAAGCCCCCGCGAGCGGGTCGCATGCGGACCAGGCCGTATCGGTTCCCAGCAGGCCCAGCCGGCACTCGAAGGTCGCGTCGGTAACTGAGCTCGAGAAGGAGAACGAAGCCGATGTCTCGACCTGAGGACCCGAAGGCCCAGAAGAGATGGTCACGTCCGGGCCGGACGCGTGCACCGAGAACGAACGCGAGGCGGGAGTGGCATCGGTGGATCCGAACTCGTCGGTGCCGGCGACCTCGAAGACGTAATCGCCGTCTTCAAAGGCTCCTTGGACGATCCTGCCTCCGTTGCAAGGGATCCAGTCCCCCGGAACGCTGTCTTGGGTCAGACGACACGTGTGCGTCGCGAACCGAGACTGCGAGAAGTATGTGAACTCGGCCGCCCGTGTATCTAGCGACCCCATCGGACCGGTCACTATCGTGGTTTCGATGGTCGGAGGGGCGATGAGGGCGTCGAGCTGCGAGGACAGCGACGATTCAAGCCCCGCGGCGCCCGGGGTTCCAGCAAGGTTGACGAGCTCTTTGGGATCGGCGCTCAGGTCGAAAAGTTGCGCTTCGCCCGTCACGTATCTGATGTATTTCGCACCGTCCGTCACGATGCCGTGGGCCGATGGTGTCGACGTCTGGCCGCTGACGAACCCCATACCCGAACAGGGTCTGGCGAATCCGGTAGCTCCCTCGCACCGCTGGATGAGCACCGAGTCCCGCACGCTCGGAGACGATCCGTTCAGGATCGGTGTGAGCGAGACGCCGTCCGCTCCCCAGGGGATGCCGGTCAGTTCGGCGATGGTGGGAGCGATATCCACGTTCTGGGCCAGCGCCTCCGTCTCCAGAGGCTGGTTGGTCGGGCGTATCGCCGGGTAGCGGATCACCATCGGAACATCGACGCACTCCTCGTAGAGGCATGTCTTCTTGACCCGCCGATGCTGGCCGTACATATAGCCGTTGTCGGAGACGTAGATGACGAGGGTGTCGTCCGCGCGGCTGCCCAGGGACCCCAGGATGTCTGAGACGCTGTCGTCGAGGGAGCGGACGGCGCGGGACATCGACCTGTACTGGGCGTCCATGTCGCCCTTCATCGTGTCGGACATCGGCTGGCGGCGAAGGTACATGGGTGTCTCGGCCGTGCGGGTCTCCTGGTCGTATGAAGGCCCCCGCAGTGCCGGGATGCTCATCGAGTTGTACCTGTAGTCGTCGGCCGGCATGTGTGGCGTCGTCGGCGAGTAGATGGCGAAGAACGGCTGGTCGGCGGGGGTCGATGAGATGAAGTCGGTGACTCTGGATGCGAGCAGGTCCGTCTGAAAGCCGTTGTGTTGAGCCCAGACGCCGTCGTCGTTGATCTTGGGGTCGGTCAGCGAGTAGTTGCCGGGCGGCGATCCGACGCACGCCCAGCGGTCGAACTCAGGTCTCGGATCGCACCCCCAGCTGTTCAGGTACTTACCCGCGAGTATCGTCCGGTACCCCTGGTCGTGAAGGGCCATAGGCAGCGTAGGGCGCAGGAGCTGCTCCGCGTTCTCGTCGACGCCCGTGTGGTGCTCGTAGAGACCGGTGAACACCTGCGAGCGCGACGGGCAGCACAGCGAAGAGTTGACATACGCACGGTTGAAGAGCACGCCTTGATCGACGAGCTGGGAGTAGACGCTCGGCATGAGCGTTCGGCTCATGGTTGACCAGGCCTGGTCGTCGCTGATCAGAAGCAGGATGTTCGGGCTGGGAGCTGCCTGAGCGCTAGCAGGCACGAGCTCAAGGGTCGACGGAAGAAGCAGCGCAAGCGCTGCCAAAGTCAGCTTGATATTGCGGGCGCGCAACATGGTCTCCCGTCCCGAAACGGTCTGGGCAGTCTGCCTGGTCGTTGTGCCTAGGGTCAAGGGGCCGAAAGGCTGCCTAGCATGGGAAACGGACGGAAGTGACCGGCGCAAGTCGCTCGGCCGCGACGGACCAGGTCGAGCCGGCGTCCTTGGAGGCGTAGACGGCACCTGACGTTGCGCCGAACGCCAGGCTCTGCCCGGGGCCCTCGCTCTGCGAACCGAAGGCCTGGCGAAGGATCGTCAGCCAGGCATCGCGTTGAGGCAGGCCCTCGGAGGCTGAGGACCAGGAAGTTCCGCCGTCACGCGTCGCGAAGACGCGGACCTGTCCCTGCGGCGTGACCCGGTCCTCGGCTCCTATCATTGGGATCACGTAGGCGTTGTCCGGATCCGCCGGGTCGATCGTGAGGGGGAACCCGAAGCCGGAGGGTAGACCGGCCGTGACGTCGCTCCAGGTTTCGGCCGCGTCGTCGGAGCGGTAGACGCTTCCGTGGAACTGCATGAATAGCCGCTCGGGCCTGCGAGGAGCCCGGTGCATGTTGTGAACGCAGAGCGCGTGAGTGTTCTCGCGCTGATCTTCGGGCAAGTAGCCCGCTTCCAGTCCCGTGTAGCCGGTTCGCCACGTCTGGCCGGCGTCTTCGGTGATCCAGACGCCCGCGGCGCTGATGCCGATCGCGAGCTTCTCGGGATCGCCGGGCCAGGGACATATGGAGTGCAGCGCAAGGCCCCCAGCGCCGGGGTTCCACTCCGGGCGGGTTGGCGCGTCCCAAAGTCCGCGGTTAAGCGCCCAGGTCTGGCCGTCGTCGGTGGATACGAACAGCGCGGCGGGAGCGACCCCCGCGTAGAGCACGCCCTCTGCTTCGCCGGGCTGGACGATCCAGATCCGTTCGACGGCGGTGTCGGTGTCTGCGGGGAAGACCGGGCCTTCGGCCTGTTGCCACTCGCCGCCGACCGGATCGTCGGTGAACATCAGCCGCGGGCCGAACTGACCGTGAGTGACCGATGCGAAAGTGCGACCGGTACGGGCATCGCGAGTTGCGAACTCGACGATCTCGCCGGGGAAGGCGCGAGTGGCGACCTCGAACGGCTCGCCGATATCCCCCCGCAAGACGAACAGACCTTTCCTGGTTCCGACGAGCAGTTCGGTCATCTCGCTTCAGCCTCCTGAGATCGAGGGAAGGACGTGCATTCGGTCGCCCGGGGCGAGAACCACGTCCTCCCCGGCCTTTTCTCCGTTTACGAAGACGTTCACGTGCCGGCGGATCCGGCCACGTTCATCCAAGATCCATCCCGTCAGCTTGGTGTGGCCGTCCTCCAGCGCTCGAAGGGCCTCTCCCACGGTGGTGCCCGGAACCTGTATCTCGGAGGAACCCCCGGCCAGGTCCTTCAGCGGAGCTCGCAGCGTTATCGTCGCCATCCGCCGGAGTCTATGACGCGGCGGGGACACGCTCTTCGCCTACGCGGCGGTCAGCCCCAGAAGTACGTGGTGGCCCAGAGATGTCCGCGACCCCGGTAGAGCCCGATACCGATCCTTCGGTAGCCGGCCTTCAGGATGTTCGCGCGGTGCTCGGTGCTCGCCATCCACATCCGGACGATGCCGCGAACCCTCGAGCCGAAGGCGATGTTCTCGCCGAGCACCCTCCAGTGCCGATCGGCGAGCTTCACGTCGAGGTTGGGCGTATGGAAGAGCAGGTTCCGCTCGCTCATCCGCTGGCTATGGCGACCTGCCATCCGCGACGCGGGAAGGTCCAGGACGAGGGCGCCCACTCCGTGCGAGCGGCGCTCGTCGTTGATCAGGCGAAGCATCTTGCCCCGCAAGCCCCCCGCCGAGGCCGGGGCTGCAGCAGCTAAGAGTGCGAGCATCATGAGGAGAAGCACGATTAGGCGACGGGGGGACGTCGCGGCGATCCGCGGCATGGGGGGCAGTCTAGCCGAGCAGGCCGGCCTAGATCAGCCCGATCCGCTCGATCGGGAAGGGCGGCTGGGCGAGGGGTTTCACGGCCAGGCGCAACAGCATCAGCGGGTTATCGTCGCCCGCTGCGCGGTTCAGGCGCAGTTCGTCGCATCCGCCGCACCTGTGAACCAGAACCCACTCACCGTCGCCTCGAACGGTGATGGCGATGGGCTCCATGAGAGAGCCGCAATCGGAGTCTCGATCTCCGGGGTGGTCCTCATCCACGTGACGGCTCCACAGGCAGTTCGGACAGTGATTGCGGTGAGCGGTGCCGATCGCCTGATACGGCACCTCGAGATGGCAGTTGCCGCAGCGGAACGATGTTCGGTTGTGCCGCTCGCCGCGGCGTTGGTCGCGTGACAAAGGATGACCTCCATGGAACACGGTGGGATACGCCGTCGTGCCCATGGATCAGGAGTCGATCAGGAGAAGCTGTAACGACCGCAGCGAGGGCGCGACGCGACAACCACCGTCGTAGCAGTCATCGATCCCACCTCCTGGGTCGGGCCACGCGATCCGTGGCGAGGGCTTGAAGATAGCACGCGGGAACAAGCGGAGTGTCTGTAGGGTTCTTGCCGCCATGGAGATCGGGATCTACACGTTCGCCGAGTTGCAGGAGGACCCGCTCGACGGGCACATCATCAGTCCGCAGCGGCGGATGCTCGACCTGCTCGAGGAGGCTCAGCTCGCCGACGAGGTGGGACTCGACGTCTTCGGGGTGGGGGAGCATCACCGCGAGGACCTGATCGTGTCCTCGCCGGCCGTGGTGCTCGCGGCGGTCGCGCAGCGGACCCAGCAGCTGCGGCTCACCAGCGCGGTCTCGGTGATCAGCTCCGACGATCCTGTCCGCGTGTTCCAGGATTTCGCAACTTTGGATCTACTGTCGAACGGGCGGGCCGAGATCATGGCCGGCCGAGGCTCGTTCACCGAATCGTTCCCCTTGTTCGGATACGACCTTGACGACTACGACGACCTGTTCGACGAGAAGCTACGGTTGCTGATCCGCCTGCGTGAGGCCGAGGACGTGGAGTGGTCTGGCCGCTTCCGCCCGGCACTGCACGGAGAGGGTGTCTACCCGCGCCCGATGCAGGATCCGCTGCCCATCTGGGTAGCGGTGGGCGGGGCGCCGGAGTCGGCGTTCCGAGCCGGGACGCTCGGCCTGCCGATGGCGCTCGCGATCATCGGCGGCATGCCCGAGCGGTTCGCCCCCTTCATCGAGCTGTTCCGCGAGGCGGCGGGCCGAGCGGGTCACGACCCTCTTCCGGCGGTCAGCATCAACTCGCACGGCTATATCGCCAAGACCTCGCAGGAGGCGATCGACGACTCGTTCCCGTACGCCGCTTCGATGATGAACAAGATCGGCCGCGAGAGAGGCTGGCAGCCGATGACGAAGGAGCACTACGAGGGCGCCGCGACGCTTCGCGGTTCCAACTTCGTCGGAAGCCCGCAGGAGGTGATCGAGAAGATCCTCTTCCAGCACGAGATCTTCAAGCACGATCGCTTCCTGGTGCAGTTCACGGTGGGATCGATGCCGCACGAGAAGATCATGCGTTCGATCGAGCTGCTCGGCACCGAGGTCGCGCCCACGGTCCGCAAGGAGCTCGCCGGTCGCTGACGGACGCGATGAGCGGTGACCTCCGTCACCGCTCATCCGCCGAGGCCGGCCTGAACGCTCCCCCGGGTGTCGGCCGGAAATCGGCCGGGTTGGGGATAGGTCCGAAAGGCGCGCGTCGCTAGTGTCCACATCCCTTCCTCTTCCTCGCGAGCAGGGGAGGGTCGCACGTGGTCGAAGTCGCAAGGGTGGTCCTGGCCATCGAAGAGCACGACGTTGCCGAGGAGGTCATGCACTTCCTCGATCGGAACGGACGGATACAGATAGTCGGTATGTGCGGTGACGGGGTTCAGCTGGTCGAGGCGGTGCGCCAGTTGGAGCCCGACGCGGTAGTGGCGCAGCCGTCTCTGGCAGGTGCCGGACTGTCGGGAGGGGCGGCGCTGCTGGCGGTCGAAACCCGCGAGTCGGTGGCGGCTCTTCGCAGCGCCATCCGCGCCGGCGCGCGGGGCTTCTATGTCTGGCCCGCGGATCGACAGGAGTTGCTCGGAGCCGCGGAGGCCTCTGCCGCGCCGGCGGCGACGACGGGCAGGCGGGCGACGGTGGTCGCGGTCTACGGCCCGCGCGGCGGGGTCGGGGCAACGTTCGTCGCCACCCACCTTTCCGCAGCTTTCGCTCGCCGTTCTGCCGAGACCGTGTTGATCGATATGGATCCGATCTTCGGAGACGTCGCCGGCGCGATCGGAGCGCCCACGGAAGGCATCCGGACCGTTTCCGACGTCTTGCCCTTGATCGATGAGCTTTCGCCGGCGCATCTGGACGAGATCTTGTGGCCGCACCCCGACGGATTCCGTGCGCTGCTGGCGCCCGAGGCCGAGGAGGCCCTGGCGGTCGGGGCGAACGTCCTGCGAACGGCGGTCGAGGCCGCCGCTTCATCGGCTGACGTCGTCATCCTTCATCTGCCCCGCGCGCTCGATGAGTTCGCGCGTTGCGGCTTCGCGATCGCTGACCGGGTCCTGGTGGTTCTCTCGCTGGACGTGCTGGCGTTCCGTGACGCCAAACGCGCGATGGCGGCTATCGAGTCGGCCGGCGCCCTGGACAAGGTCGGATTCGTCGTCAATCGCGCCCACCGGGCAGAGGTCACGCCCGCCGACGTTGGCCGAGTCTTCGGCAACGCGCCCATCGCGGTCATCCCGGTGGACGCCGGAGTCGCAGCCGCCCAGGACCACGGCCGCCTGCTCCCTCGGCGCGGCAGGACGGGCCGCGCCTTCGAAAAGCTCGCGGCGAAGCTAGCAACCGCGGAGGAGGAAGACCGCGAGGCCGGCTGAACTAGACTGCGCCGCATGACGGAGCCGTTCGTCCCCGAAGACTTCCAGGTGCCACTCGGCGTGGAAGTGCCGGGCATGCGTCTGGAACCTCTCGCGCCGCGTCATAACGAGATCGACCATGAGGCGTGGATGTCCAGCATCGAGCACATCCACGCCACGCCCGGCTTCGATGACGGCGACGATCCCTGGCCGGTGCCGATGACCATCGAGGAGAACCTCGCCGATCTCGAAGGACATGAAGCCGACTTCCAAGCGCGGCGAGGCTTCACATACGCGGTCATGGATCCGGTCACGGGCGAGGAGATCGGGTGCGTGTACATCTACCCGAGCCAGGATCACGACGCGAGGGTCCAGTCCTGGGTCAGGGTTTCCCGCGCCGAGCTCGATGCTCCCTTGTGGCAGGCGGTGTCGGACTGGCTGGCGCGCGACTGGCCCTTCGGGCGCGTCGGCTACAGGTAACCGAGTAGATCGCCGTACTCGGTTCTCGCCACATGAGATGACAACGCCGTTCTTTCGGGTGCGATAGCCTCGCGAGCGATGGAGCCCAAGAAGCGCTGGGACGGGTACCGGTCCTTCTCATACCTGGTGCCGGGGGAGGACTTCACCGTCTTCGAACTCGCACCCCAGCTCGGCCGGGTCGAGCCCTTCGTCGTGCCGTTGTCCGCCGACGACGAGGCTAGGACCCAACGCTTGCTCCGGGAGAACGTCTGCATCTCCCTGCACGAACACGGCGGGATAGCGCCCGCGGACTGGGATGACAACGACGCCTACATCCGCCAGGGCCGTGAGTGGTACGGCTACGAGGGACTGGCCGCCTCGGGCCTTGACGCCGTCTTCGAGAACTTCCTCGACGGGACGGCGACGATCACCTCGGCGGGCGGTTGGAAGTGGACCGACGTGATCCACGACCTGGGCATGCACCTTTCCGACCTGGCGCATCAGACGACGATGTTCCTGGGGACTACCGTGGCCGACATCGAGCGCGCGCACGCGACCGGCCGGATCGCGATGATCGCCTGCGTCGAGGGTGCCGCGCCGATCGAGAACGAGCTGGACCGGCTGGACATCCTCTACGGCCTGGGCGTGCGCATGATCGGCGTGGCCTACAGTGAGTCCAACCAGCTAGGTGGGGGAGTGCGTGACCCCGGCGACGGGGGACTCACGGTCTTCGGCCGCAAGGCGGTCACGCGGATGAACCGCCTCGGCTTGGCGATCGATCTGTCGCACACGGGCGACGTCACGGCCATGCAGACCTGCGACCTATCGACCGCGCCGGTATTCCTATCGCACTCCGGGGCAAGAGCGCTATTCGCCGAGATGAAGATGAAGAACGACGACCTGCTTAAGGCGGTGGCGGCGACCGGAGGGGTCATCGGCATCGAGGCTTCGCCGCACACGACCGAGGTGCCCGGTCAGCCGCACTCGCTCGAGACGGTCATGGCTCACGCCGAGTACTGCATCGACGTGATGGGTATCGATAACGTCGCCTTCGGCCCCGACACGTTCTTCGGCGACCACGTCGAGCTGCACCGGCGCTACGCCGACTTCCTGAGCAGCGGCGACGAGCCCGATCACCTCGACATCGACTACGTCGAAGGCCTGGAGAACCCCAGCGAGTTCCCGAACGTGATCCGCTGGCTGGTCGCCCACGGCTACACGGACGAACAGATCGCGAAGCTGGCCGGCGGCAACGTCATGCGAGCCCTGCGCGACGTTTGGGTGTAGAGGCGCTGTTGCTACAGCGGCGCCGGCACCTGACGCCTTCGTTCCAGGTCGATGAAGGGAAGTTCGACGATCCGACACGCGATCTTCTCGCCATCGATCTCGACGAAACCCTCCGACAGGCCGGCGTGTTCGGTCCTTAAGGACGACAGGCCGATCCAGCCTTTCGCGGTGTGCGACCAGGAGACCGAGGGCAAGGTGCCGACCTGAACGGCCTCGCCGTCTAACGCGGCGAACAGCTCGGCCCCGTCCGCCAGGTCGCATTCCACGTCGATCGAGAACCCCTTCATGACGAACCGAGAGCCGCCCGCCCGCTCCTTGAGCAGCGCCTCTTTGCCGAGGAAATCGTCGTCGCGATCCAGGTCTACGTTCCAGGCCATCCCCATTTCGAAAGGGCTGCGCTCGAACTCGGGGTCCTCGAAGGACTGGGCCGTGTCCCATCCGGGGACGATCATGCCGCCTTCCATCCGGCAGAGCTGGATCGTCGTCAGGCCGTATCCGGCGATCCGGATACCCAGCGCCTTCTCCGCCGCGAGGAACGCATCCTCCACGGCCGCGCATAGGTCGGGCTTGAACCAGATCTCGTAGCCGAGGTCTCCGGTGAATCCGACGCGCGCCACCATGACCTCGCCGCCGGCCAGGTCGAAGAACTTCACCTCGAAGGGTTTGAGGTTCTCGATTCCGGAGAAACCGAAGCTGTTCAGCGCGGCGCACGACTTGGCGCCCTGCACCGCCATGCCGGCCAGCGAAGCGGAGTCGTCGACGACGGAAACGTCTGCGAAGCGCGCCGCGATCTCGGCGAAGAGCTCGTCGTGGTTCACCTCGGCGGCCATGACGATGTAGTGGTCCTCGGCGAGCTTGTACGTCATGGAGTCATCGTTGAGCATGCCGTCCTGCGTGCACCAGATGCCGTAGGTGGCCCGCATCGTCGGCAGAGCGGTCATCGACCGGGTCATCAGGTAGTCCATGAACGCGCCTGCGTTGGCGCCGCGGATGCGGTACTTGCGCGCCGGGGTCGCGTCGAACAGGGCGCATCCGGTGCGAACGGCGTTGTACTCCTGCTCCTCGTCGACGAACACGTAGGGGAGGGTGTACCCGTTCCAGTTCAGGTAGTCCTCGTCCTGGGTCGAGTTGGCCATGTACGTGTCGAAGTCGCCCTCGGCGTACCGGGATAGGAAGTCGTAGAAAGTGCTCTTCTTCGCCTGCTCGGACATGTGCGGGATCCCCTTCTGGCTCTGACGTCCGGGCAGACTAAACCCTGTTGAGGGATTCAGGCCTCCCGCCTTCTCCGGGGATCGAGACGACGAAGCTCGACGAGTCCGGCGACCAGATCGGCAGGTATCCGGTTCTCGTGTCGCTCAGCGTTGAGTCGTCGAGCAGGACGTGTGGCGTCGAGCGAGAGATTCCTACCGGCGTCCCGACCGGCGAGGGGTCTACAGTGTGTCGTGACGCGCCGGGGAGGTCCCGAGTGGGGGCCGGTGGAAAGGGGACGGCATGAGTGAGCGGATGGACGAACTCGACGCGGTCGCGGCGGTCGTGCAGATGTACGTCGACGGAGCGGCCAAGGCAGACGTAGGACTGCTGAAAGAGGCGTTTCACGAGAGCGCCCGCATGTTCGGCAACGAAGGCGACGAGCGCTCCGACATACCTATCGGCGAATTCTTCGAGTACGTCGCGACGATGCCGATCCCCGGCCCGGGGTTCCGCTACCGCATCGTAAGCATCGATGTGGTCGAAGACGCAGCGGTAGCGGTGCTGGCTGAGGATGACTACCACGGGATGGACTACGTCGACTACTTCTCGCTGATCAAGGTCGACGGCGCGTGGAAGATCGTGAACAAGCTATTCGCGGTGACCGGACAGGCATCTACTGACGAGGCCTGAGAGCTAACCCTGGATCGCCGCCCCGATGTCAGGCTGGGTACCAGTCGTTCGGGAAGGGTCTTCAGAGAACGAGACTGAGGTTCGCGACGCCGACGCCCCTACTTCACCACCCGGTACAGGTGCCAGCGATCGGGGACGCCTTTGAGTTCGTGCTCGTGCGCGTCTTCGAATTCGAGCCCGGATCCGGCGACGAGGTTCCTTACGGTCGAGGAGACGAGTACTTCAGAAGGGCCGGCCAGCGCGGCGACACGTGCTCCGATGTGGACCGCGATGCCGGTTACCGCATCGCCATCGAGCTCAACCTCTCCGGTGTGCACGCCGGCGCGGATCTCGATGCCGAGGTCGCGTACCGCTGCTCCCAACGATTCCGCGCACCGCACGGCACGGGCCGGCCCGTCGAAAGTCGCCAGTAGCCCATCACCGGTGGAGTCTATATATCGCCCCCGGTGTCTTTCGATCTCGATCTTCGCCCTCTCGTCGTGCGACGCCAACAGATCCTTCCATCGCGCGTCGCCGGATCGGGCCACTTTCTCGGTCGAGCCGACGATGTCGGTGAAGAGCACGGTCGCAAGCACGCGATCGGACATAGGTTGGTGGCGAACGCCGGTGAGGAACTCCTCGATCTCTCCGATGAGAGCCTCGGACTCACCGGTCCACGGCATGTAGTTGGCGCCGGGAACCTCGACGAAGCGTGAGCCGGGGATCTTCGAGGCGAGGAAGGGGCCGTTCTCCGGTGATTCGGTCTTGTTCGCCGGTCGGCAGAGCACGAGTGTCGGCGCTTGGATAGATGGCAAGATCGCGCGGATATCGGTGGTGTAATAGCGACGGAATTCCGCCAGAGCACCGCCCACGCCGATCGTCCCCCGGGCGAGCTTCGACAGGTACTCGGCCGCCGCGCGATCGCCGGCGAGCGAGGGCTCGTTCTCGCGGATCCAACCCTCCATGAAACTCACCGTTCCGGCGCCCAGCCAGTAGGACTCCTGCGCCTGCCATTCTTCCGGCGAGTTGTTCCACGGTGTCTCCTCGGTGCGGACCCAGGCGGCGGCCGACTGGTACAGGATCAAGGCGGAGAACCGATCCGGATGCGTCGCGGCAGCGATCGAAGCGACCCAGCCGGCCTCGCCGCCGGCGAAGAGCGCAGCCTTCGACGAGCCGATGGCGTCGAGTACGGCGATCAGGTCGTCGGCGGCCACCTCGAGCGGCGGGAAGGATCCGGGCGTGACCCGATCCGAGCAGCCCCAGCCCCGCCGGTCGACCACGATCAGCCTGGAGAACTCCGCGAGCCGTTCGAGGAACCGCGCGTGCCGCGGATGCTCCCATTGCCAGTCGAGGTTCGACAAGAGGGTGGGTAGATAGATGAGATCGAGCGCGCCGTCGCCGACAACCTGATAGGCGATCGCGACGTCGTCGCTCCACGCGAACTGGACGTCTCCGCGGCGCATCAGCTTGTCACCCAACAGAGCCGTCGTTCGCCCTCTCCGGCGTCCTGCTTGAGGTCCTCCACGGGCGTATCTTCGCTTCTCGGGGTTGCATCCAGCAAGGGGGAGGGACCTGCCGTCTGTTCCTGCAGTGCCGGGCCGATGGATCCCTGACGGACGAGACGTGCATCACTTCGGGTGGGCCGGCGTGTCGCGCTCGCATCCCCCGACAAGAAACGGGAATCGGTCGGTCTGGGGATTCAAGTGCTGTTGGTTCCGGGTTAGCCTTCCCATCCCTTCGGTGGTCGGTTGTTCGTTGAGCCGGTCGCCGCCTCCTCTCCCTCGCAGGTGTGTGGTCTTCCCCATGTGCTGAGGAGCGGAGCTTTGGAGAAGGCTGGGCAGCGAGCGGAGGTTCTGGCGAGCGTGCGGGCGGATCTGCGCGAGCAGCTACGCCAGCGGGTGGATGCGAGCGCGCTCGCGGCGGCGCCTCGCACGGAGCGGCGGCTGCGGGTGCGCGAGGAGGCGCTCGCGGTCCTGCGTGCCAGCGGGGCCATCCTTCCTCAGCGCGAGCTGGCTCGCGTGGTGAACGAGATATCAGACGAGGTCGTCGGGTTCGGTCCGATCGAGTTCCTGCTCAAGGACCCGGACGTGACCGAGGTCATGGTCAACGGACCCGACGACGTGTACGTGGAGCGGAAGGGGCGGATCGAAAGGGCGCCCGATGGACTATTCGAGGGGGAGGAGTCCGTCGTGCACCTGATCGAGAGGATCGTTGGGCCGCTTGGTCTTCGGGTCGATGGATCGTCGCCTTGGGCGGACGCTCGACTTCCGGAAGGCAGTCGTGTCCATGCGATCATCCCGCCCCTTTCGCTCCGCGGTCCAGTGCTGACGATCCGCAAGTTCTCGCCGGTGCCGATGACGCCGGCGGACCTGGTGGCCTCGGGCAGCGCCGGCCCACGCATGATGGCGTTCCTGCAAGCGTGTGTCCGGGGCCGTATGAACCTGATGGTCTCCGGCGGAACGGGTAGCGGCAAGACGACGCTGCTCGGTGTCCTATCGTCGTTCATCCCCGACGAGGAACGCCTGATCACCATCGAGGACGCCGCGGAGCTGCGGCTGACGAAGCCTCACGTCGTGTCCTTAGAGGCTAGGCCCGCCAACGTCGAGGGCAAGGGCGAGGTTACGGTCCGCGACCTGGTCCGCAACGCTTTGAGGATGCGCCCGGACCGCATCATCGTCGGCGAGGTCCGCGGCGGCGAGGCCCTCGACATGCTCCAGGCGATGAACACGGGTCACGAGGGCTCGCTTTCGACCGCCCATGCGAACTCTCCTCGGCACTTGCTGTGGCGCTTGGAGACCATGGCGATGATGTCGGACGTCGACCTGCCCGCAGCCCACATCCGCAACCAGGTTGCTGCGGCGATCGACGTGATCGTTCACCTATCGCGGCTTCGGGACGGAAGACGCGTGCTGCATTCGGTCGCAGCGGTCGAGGGGACGCGCCGTGGAGAGCCGCTCGTTACCGAGCTGTTCGCCTTCCGCCCGCGCGAAGGCGCCACCGGCCGATTCGAGGCGACGGGATCGGTCCCGGTCATGGCCGAGGCCTTGCGCCTGCGAGGAGAAGACATCGACGATCCGCTGTTCGAGGCAGGGGAGGACTCGCCATGACGCCGGCTATCACGGTGGGTCTGTTGACCGCGGGTGCCGGGTGCGCGATAGCGCTGGCCCTCCTTTCGGGCGAGCGCTCAGTACTCCTGGCTCGGGCCGGTGCCACCGGTGGATCGATCGGCTCCGCGGGCAGGGGCGGGATCGGCCTTTCACACCCTCGACCGCTCATGTGCCTTGCGGCAGGGGGTCTGGGATGGCTCGTCTGGCGCCTGCCCGGTCTGGTCCTTTGCGCCGCGGTCGTAGCCGCGGTGCCCCTGGTTCGCGAGCGACGACGCTCGGCGGCTCGCACCCGGATGCTGGAGGATCAACTGGCAGACGCGGCGCTTTCCCTGGCAGCGGCGATGCGCGCCGGGATGTCGCTCGCGCAGGCGATCGGGTACGCAGCCGAGGAGTCTGAGGCCCCGCTCGCCGAGACCCTTGCCCGCGTCTTCGAGCAGATCTCGCTCGGCGTCCCTCTAGAGGAGGCCCTCGGCGGATGGGAGGGCCTGTCGGCCGGCCCCGACGCAGAACTCCTCGTCGGCGTTCTCAAGTTGCACAGGAGGACGGGGGGAGAGCTACCCGTCGTTCTCGACCAACTCGCCAAGACCTTGGCGGAACGCCGCGCAGCCGCTCAGGAAGTGCACGCGCTGACAGCGCAGGCGCGCTTGTCGGGCGCGATCTTGGGCCTCCTGCCGATCGGGTTCTTCTTGTTCCTTGCCCTGACGTCCCGGGAGCAGATCGACGCGGCGTTCCGCACGCCCACAGGCCTGGCGTCAGTCGTGATCGGTTTCGGTCTCCAAGGGCTCGCGTTCCTATGGATCCGAAGTCTGTTGAGGGTCGCCTGATGGAATCGGTGGTCGCATCGATGCTTGTCGCCCTCTCCCTGCTCTTCGTCGTTGGTGCGCTCGTCGCGTGGGGGCAGCCGATCGCGATCGCGAGCCTGCTGACTCCGGCCTCAGCCATGGAGCGGCGACGCCGGCGATCGCTCGTCAGGTGGGCAGCGGATCACCCGATCCCTTGCGCCGTAGGCGGAGGTCTGCTCGGGTCGATCGCGCCCATGCCGATCGGACCCATCGCGGCGATCGTGTTCGCGGCCCTCGGGGCTCGGGCACCGAGGATCCTTCTGGCTCGCGCGGGGGGCAGGCGCCGGTCGGCGGTCGACAGGCAGATCCCGCAGTTGCTGGATCTTCTAGCGGCGGCCTCGTCCGCGGGGTTGTCGGCGCCGCTCGCGCTGGAGCGCGCCGCCGAAGCGGTGAGCGGTCCTCTCGGTGAGGAGTTGGACGCCGTGGTGCGCACGGTATCCCTGGGCGCCCGCTGGCGCGAGGAACTCCACTCCCTCGCCGAGCGGCTCGATCTGCCCGACATGCGAAGGACCGTCGCCGCGCTCACGAGGACCGAAACGCTCGGCTCCTCACTTGCTTCGTCCACGGCCGAGTTGGCCGAGCGAGTCAGGCAGGCTCGGCGCGCCGCGACGACCGAGCGCGCCCGAACCGCGCCGGTCAAGATGTTGTTCCCGCTCGTGTTCCTCGTGCTGCCTGCATTCCTCCTCCTCACGGTGGTGCCGGTTCTTCTGACCACCATGCAGTCCATCCGCTAGGAGGGAGGTGTAATCATGCTGATGCTCTCCATGTACGTGCGTCTGCGTTCGTTCTTCGCCAAGGAGGAGGGGCAGACGACCGCCGAGTACGCGCTCGTGATCCTCGCTGCTGCCGCAGTCGCTGTGGTGCTGATCGCTTGGGCCCGCAGTTCGGGCAAGTTGCCCGCGTTCTTCGACGGGATCATCGACGACGTAACCGGCAGTGCGAACGGCGCCTAAGGAGCGAGGCTCGGCGGTCGTCGAGTTCGCACTCGTGCTACCGCTCGTCCTGGTGATGGGCCTCGCACTCGTCCAGGTCGGATTGTTCGCCCGGGACAGGTTGCTGGTCGAGGCGGCCGCGCGCGCCGGGGCGCGCCAGGCCGCCGTCGACCCTTCCGAGGCCGCGATCCGGGACGCGGCGGTCGCGGCTGCCCCAGGCCTGGATCCGGCACGGGTAGTCGTCACGGTCGCGCGCGAGGGCACCCGAGGAGACCCCGTGACCGTTTCCATCGCCTACGACGATCCGGTAAGGGTCCCTCTGCTCGGCTGGCTGCTCGGCGACAGCGTGCACTTCACCGCCGAAGCCACCGATCGCCAGGAGTACGGGTGAGCTCAGAGCAAGGTTCGGTCACGATCGTCACGGTGGCATTCTTGGCCGTCGCCGTCGTGCTCGTCATGGGGGTCACCGACGTCGCCAAGGTGCTGGTTGCCCGCGAACGCGCTCAGACCGCCGCCGACGCGGCTGCCCTGGCCGCCGCCCAGGAGCTTGCGCTTCCCTCTGGTCTAGACCCTTGCGCCGTCGCAGCCGGCTACGCGCAGGTGAACGGCGCGGCGGTACTTGCGTGCGAGATCCCCGCCAGCGGGACCGAGGTCACGGTCACCACCATCTCCGATGCCGGACCGCTCCTACTGTTCATCGGGAACGCGACGGTGACTTCCACGTCTCGATCGGTCCTCGATCTGCCCTAGGAGTCGATCGCCGTCACTGCACGATGAAGCTGACGACAAGTGCGATGCCTGCCGACAGCGCCGCGATCAAGACGACCTTCGTGATCGTGTGGAAGCGGGAGCTGGGGACGACGACCAGGTACTCGCGAGCATCGCCATGGCCCTCGCCGACCTGTTCGTCGAGAGCTTGCTGAGCCTCGGCGATCGATCCGAATCGTCCGACCTGCGTCCACTTGCTCCCGACGCGGCGCATAAGGCGGGCCCCGCGCCGGAGCGGGCGCATGGAAGCATCCAGGTCGAGCTCGCTGGGGGCGATCCGAGGGTGATGTCCTCCTCCGCCTACAGACATGACCCCAACATAGCCTTGGAGGCCCGATCTCGTCGGTACGAACGCGGCGGCGTCGAACCCGTGCGCGGTCCTGGCCGACGAGCCTGGACTACACTGCGCGGCCATGGCCACGGTGCGCTACTTGGTCCTCGACGTCGGCGACTCGATCGACTTCTATGTCGACGTCCTTGGATTCGAGCTCATCGAGCGTTTCGGGCCGGCCATGGCGATCGTTCGCCGCGATGACCTTTCGCTCTGGCTCGCCGGCCCGATCAGCTCCGCGGCCAAGCCGATGCCCGACGGCCGCCGGCCAGAGCCCGGCGGATGGGCCCGGATCGTGATCGAAACGGAGAACCTTGCGGAGCGAGTCGAGACGTTTCGAGTCGCCGGAGTCGTGTTCCGCAGCGACCTCGTCCAGGGTCCGGGAGGAAGTCAGATCCTGATGGAAGACCCCTCGGGCAACGTCGTGGAACTCTTCCAGCCGGCCTGAACCCCCGAGGTCGACGCCTCGACTATTCCAACTCGCTCGCACGATCATCGCTCGCTCGAACCGGCTCGAGGTACTCCGGCGAACCGCGCAGGATCAGGAACTCGATGGACGCCCAGATGGACTTGGATACAGGCGCGAGCAGCAACGGCATCGCGACCATGATCGCGAGCGACCCAACGAGCATCGGCACCACCCGCACCCTCGGCAGCGTCACGGCCAACGCCGCGATGAAGAACAAGAGCCAAACGCCGACCGCGAACACGTAGTTCAGGGTCATCGCGCCGAGGAACCCGCCCTCTTGTCCTTCGAACCTCAGACCGCATGTACGGCACTTCTCTCGAAGGGTCGCCCAAGTGAGGAACATCCCACGAGAGGCGCATCGCGGACACCGCTTCACCAGTCCTCGCGCGAGCACCCGCCCTCCGCTCACGTGCGGGTAGAGCGGACCGGTTCGAGCCGAGCCGGTCGGGTCCAGCGACCCGTAAGCCCCGCTACTCGTGATGGACCGCCCAGAACTTCTTGACGTGGGACTTGGCCCGCCACTCGCCGCCGCTTCCCTTCGGGGTCACCAGCACGTCGCCCGCTCCCACCGTCAGCAGTGGGCCAGAGTCGGTGACCACATCCACGTCGCCCTCGAGCAGGCATGCGACCTCGTTGTAGCCCAGGTCCATCCTGCCGATCTCGGGAACCCGCTGCCAGACCCCGCACGAGAACTTCCCGTCGCCGCTGCGGTACGCGTACCACTCCATGCCGGGGGGGTTCTCATCCCCGGGAGGGCGCTCCAGCTCGACCCATTCGGCGGGCTCGGCCGCTAGGTGCGCCTCGACCTCCCCCAGGGGACCTCCCTCGTAGATCGTGTAGAACTTCACGACCGTCTCGCGGATGTTCCACGTCCCCTTCGTTCCGGTCGGTGTCACCAGGATGTCGCCGGCGCCGAAAGACAAGGTCCGACCGTCGCTCAGCTCGATGTCCGCGCTTCCGGAAAGGATCAGTGCGACCTCGTCGTATGGCCTTTCGAAGGACCAGGTGTCGGGCTCTCGTTCCCAAAGGCCGCAGTTGAACGTGCCGTCCGCGCTCGTGAACGCGCTCCGCTCCATCCCGGCCGAGGGGATCTGACCGGGAGGGTCCACCAGCGCGCTCCAACCATCGCGATCGCTAGATCGCACGACAGACATGTCAACCATGAAGAACCTCCGAGGACATTGGACCCGCCAGGCTACCCCTCTTCAAGCGCGGATGCCCCGGATGGGGGATGACCTTGCGGCGGGTCCGCAACGTCACCCCTCGGGTGTACCATCGCCGCCATGGCGAACTCACGTCCGCTCAACAAGAGGCGCCGCCCCGAACTGGGCGTCATCGACTACACGCTCGCCAAGCGCGCCTTGCTCAGAGACGCGCGCGTCGGTGTCCTCGGTCTCACCGACATCTGCGACGCCCACCCCGAACTGATGCGCGCCGCCCGGCACGTGGGCGAGTCGACGAAGAACGACTGCCCGGTCTGCGCGAAGGAAAAGTTGGTCCTTCTCGCCTACGTCTACGGCGATGGACTCAAGGACATCAACGGCCGAGTCTGGTCGATATCGCAGGGCCTGAAGCTCACGGCAACCCACGAGGGCGCTCGCTGCTACGTCGTCGAGGTCTGCTGCAACTGCCAGTGGAACCACCTAGCGGAGTCCTTCACCGCCCGCAGAGCCACCGCCACCGGATAGTCCGTCACCGGATCGCCACATCCGCTTGGGCCTCTTCGGCCACCAACCACGAACCCCCCGATAGAATCGGCTCGTGTCAACCGGCACGAAGCCAGCCTCTCGCACGCGGGGGGGTAAGCACGCCCCCCGCAAGAAGCCCAAGAAGAAGAAGGGCTTCTTCCGCCGTTTCTGGTGGGTGTTCATCATCGTTCCCCTGCTGGGGGTCACGTCTGTCGTGGGCGCGCTGGTGTA
Source organism: Actinomycetes bacterium (assembly GCA_031423155.1). GTDB lineage: Bacteria > Actinomycetota > UBA4738 > UBA4738 > HRBIN12 > JANPEZ01. Next base: position 18,031 of record JANPEZ010000113.1, on the reverse strand, counting down.
CGCGTATTCCAAGATCGAGCTGCCGAAGACCCTGCCGCCCATCCAGTCGACGTACATCTACGACCGCGACGGCAACCTGCTGACGACGCTGCACGGGGCCGTCGATCGCACCATCGTCCCCTTGTCGAGGATCTCCCAGTCGGCCCGGGATGCGGTGATCGCGGTCGAGGATCACGGGTTCTACTCCCATCCGGGAGTCGACCCGATCGGTATCGCCCGTGCCGCCTGGACAGACCTGGTCAAACGCGAGACGGTGCAGGGCGGATCGACCATCACCCAGCAGCTGGTGAAGAACGTCTACGCCGGCCGATACGTCGACAACGCCGACGGAACGACGGATTACGTCGTTCCGCCCAGGACGATCGGACAGAAGGTTCGCGAGAGCCTCCTGGCGGTCAAGTTGGAGAAGACCTTCACAAAGGATCAGATCCTGGCCAAGTACCTCAACACCATCTATTTCGGCCACGGCGCCTACGGGATCGAGGCGGCCGCCCAGACCTACTGGGGCATCCACGCATCGGAGCTGGGGCCTCTCGAGTCCGCGACGTTGGCGGGTCTGATCACGTCTCCGTCCTACTACGACCCGATCGACAACCCGCAGGGATCCAAGGAAAGGCGCGACTACGCCCTCGATTCGATGGTCAGGTATGGGTATATGGAAGCATCCCGCGCCTCGAACCTCCAGGCCCGTCCTATCGTGACGAAGCCGCAGGACACCGTGATCGACACGCCCGCCCGCTCGGAGTATTTCGTCGACTACGCCAAGCGTTACCTGACCAAGAAGTACGGGGGCGCGGCGGTTTTCGGCGGTGGGTACCGAGTTACCACCACGATCGACATGGAACTGCAGCAGTATGCCCTCGACGCCGTGAAGGCTCACCTTCCTCAGCCGATCGATCCGCAGGCTGCGGTCGTCTCCATCGATCCTGCGACAGGAGAGGTGCTGGCGATGATAGGTGGGCGCGACTTCCAGAAGTCTCAGGTGAACCTTGCGACCGGCCAGGGGGGCACGGGGCGCCAGGCGGGCTCGGCGTTCAAGCCCTTCACCCTCGTCGCCGCGATGAGGCAGAAGTACGACCTGACGACCTCCTACTGGAGAGGCCCGACCCCGATAACGATCCCGGACAAGGAGTGCTACACGGACGGAGCGCCATGGACGTTGTCGAACGCCTCGGACTCGGAGTCGGGCAGCTTCACCCTCGCCAAAGCGACGGCCCACTCGGTGAACACCGTGTTCGCTCAGCTGGCCGCGGCGGTCGGACCCGAGAACATCGTGATCGCCGCCCATGACCTTGGGATCCGCTCGCCCCTGGATCCGTACTGCGCGATCACGCTCGGAACCCAGGCGGTCAACCCGCTTGAGATGACCAACGCCTACGCGACCTTGGCCGCGAACGGGGCCCGACACTGGGCGACGCCGCTGCTGTCGGTGACCGACCGTCACAAGGACCCGATAGGTGATGTCTCATCTCCCGGGCGGCAGGTGCTAGATCCGAATGACGCGGCGCTGGTGACGTACGCACTGCAAGGAGTGGTCGAGTACGGAACGGGGGGCGGGGCTAGTCTGGGGAGCCGCCCGGTTGCCGGCAAGACAGGTACGGCTCAACTCTACGTCGACGCCTGGTTCTGCGGTTATACGCCCCAGCTCGCGACCTGCGTTTGGGTCGGCTACCCGAAGGGCGAGATACCCATGACGAGCGTAGAGGGTGTCTCTCCGGTCTTCGGAGGGACGATCCCGGCAGCCATATGGCAGGACTACATGACTTCCGCCCTGGCCGGGCAGGAGATCCTGCAGTTCCCGACCCCGTCCTTCGACGGCTACGACGTGGCCGGTCCCTCGCCCGTGCCCTCGCCGAGTCCCTCTCCCTCTGAAACGCCGAGCCCGACACCGACGAAGTCGCCCAAACCTTCCGTCACTCCGAGCCCGTCCGACTCTCCTAGCCCGACCGACTCCCCGAGTCCGACCGACTCTCCGACGCCGGTCGCGGAGCGCAGGATGACTGCGCTCATGGGCAGGAGATCCGCGAGGCTGATCCGGTTCTATCCGGGCCTAGGCCTCGTTCACCGCTAGCTCGCGTGCGGGGTTCGTGTCCAACGGCAACGTCGCCATGATCGTCGTTCCCCTGCCGGGCGTGGAGTGCACGACGAACGTTCCGCTCGCGAGCTCGACCCGCTCGCGCATCGAGGCCAGGCCAACCCGGCCCTCCCGCAGGAATTCGCGAACCCTCTGGGGATCGAAGCCGACACCGTCGTCGATGATCTCGATCTTGAGTTGGCTTCCGTCGCTTTCTACGTGGATCGACATCTTCGACGCCTTCGCGTGCTTGCCGGCGTTGGACAGAGCCTCCTGGACCACGCGGTAGGCGAGCGTCTCCAGGTCGTCGGGGATGGTTCTCAGTAGACCGCCCGTGAACTCAGTAGCTACTTGATGATCGTGACCGAAGCGCGCCAGCGTCTCGCGCAGCGCCGGGATCAGGCCTCGCTCCTCGAGCAGTGGCGGGCGAAGTCCGGACATCAGCCGGCGAAGACCGTCGGCTTCCTCGGAAAGCTCCTTCCGGATCTTCGACAGGACCTCCATCCCCCGGGCCTCCTCGCCTGCCTTGATCATCAGGAGCGCGGCCTCGAGCGAGAGCGAGGCCGCCGAGACCCCTTGGACCGGACCGTCGTGCAGGTCACGCGCGATCCTGTTCCGCTCGGATTCGATGGCGGCGTTCGTGCGCTTCATCAGGCTCGTTCGGTCCTCGTCGCGATCCTGGAGGAAGGAGAAGAGCGATCGGATGGTCTGGTCGGCAACCCTTCCCGACGTAACGTCGCGCACCAGCAGCAGGCGCCGCGGCGGGGCCATCTCGATCTTGGATATCCGGGACTCCAGGTAGAGGGGCTGGGCCTCGTTAGGACGCTGGATATCTCCTTGCCCGGTCGTAAGAAGGGTTGCCAGCGAGTCGCTATTGCCGCCCACAGCGGCGGCTATCGCGCTCCAGGTCTGACCGACGACCAGATCCCGCGTCAGGCCTACCATCCTGCAGAAGGCGCTGTTGGCTCGAAGGATCGTGTCGCTCTCATCCAGCTCGACGATCCCGTCGACCGCGGCCTCGAAGACCAGTCGCAGATGCTCCTCGGAGTCGCGGAGGGTGTCGTGAGCCTCTCGGACTCGTTCCAGCGCGAGGTCGGTCTCGACGAGGGCGGCCTCTTTCTCCCTCAGCGCCGATCCGGCACGCCGGTTGGCGGCCGTGCTCCGTAGCTGATCGACCAAGATCCTGACGGCGATCCCGACGGCCAGCGCGGCGATCAGGATCGAGGATTCTCGCCTGTCGACACCGCTGGCCCCGTGCCATTGCACGAGCGTCACCAGCGCAGCGCACGCGGCGGCCACCGACGCGCTGGTAAGCAGCGGACGCCCGAGGCGGGTGGGCGGCGTCGCCGGCCCCGCGTGGGACCGCCGGGGACTGAACGTGACCAGGGCGGCCAGCCCGAGCATTCCGACGGTAACCGGGAGTTCGAAGGCAAGCAGAGAGCCGGTATACGTGCCGTTCACCCAGCGCGCACCGAGTTCGATGGCCGCGACCGAGAAGCCCGTGAAGATGACGAACTGGCCGATGTGAACCCTGCTCGGGATCCACAGGGTCAGCGCCGCGAAAGCCGTGAACATGGTTGCCGCAAGGGCAGCGAAGACAGCGGAGGACATCGCCGTTACTGCATCCGCATCTTCCGGGCGGAGCATCAGGTACCCGATGACCGTGAGCGAGGCCGCGATCAACCCGACGTCCACGGCGATCTCGCGACGGTCCTCGCGCCCGAAGTGCTCTCTGAACTCCGCCCGGATCGGAACGATGATCCCAAGCAACAGGACGAGGAAGAAGCCATCCGTCCACGAGGGCTCATAGACGGGCGTCTCGCCCACGATGTCTCTCACGAGGAAAGCCCCGCTGATCGTCGCGATCAGACCGAGCCCGACGGCCAGGCTCCCGGCGCTCCGCCAGCCGCGCCCTGCACGCTGCGATCGGACTATCGCGACGGTCGCGATCATCGCGGATGCGGTCAGAGTGAACCCGGACCATACGACCGCGCTCTTGCCCTCGTCGGGGAGGGCGATCAGTGCAGCCACGGCCGAGCAGGCAGTGACCAGCAGGACGAGGCCTGTCGGCCAGGCGCGGGACATAGCTTCAGATTCCATCGAGGACACAATCATGGCCCAGGCACGGGCATGCCTCCATCACCCGAATCGGGTAAGACCGCGCTGAACAGGACTAGGCCGTAAGGGGGACGGCCTACTCGATGAGGCGCCGTCGGAGCGCCTCGGCCACGGCCGCTGTGCGGTCCGAGGCGCCGAGCTTCTCGAAGATGTGCTCGAGGTGGGTCTTGACGGTGTCAGGGGAGATGTAGAGCCGTTCGGCTATATCGCGGTTGGTGTGACCGAAGGCGAGCAGCTGAAGTACCTCTATCTCCCGGGCGGTCAAGGTCTCGGCGCGCCGGTCGCGTTCCTTCGCGGTGGAAAGCTCCTCGGCCAACGCGACGACGAGCTGGGGATCGATGACCATGTTCCCGCCGGCGACGAGGCGCACCGTCTGGATCAGATGCTCGGCGTCTCGAGCCTTGAGCACATAGCCGCGGGCTCCGCTTCGGACCGCCTCTACGACGAACTGACGGTCGTCGTAAGCGGTGAGCATGATCACACCGACGTTGGGGTACTTGTCGCGCAGCTCGCGCGCGGCCTCCAACCCGTCCATCTCCGGCATCCGGATATCGACGAGAGCGATCTCGGGCGAGGTCTTCTCGACGAGCTCGATCAGCTCCTTGCCGTTAGAGGCCTCGCCGACCACCTCGATGCCATCGGCCATCTCGAGGTACCGGCGAAGTCCCTGCCGCACGAGGGAGTGGTCGTCTGCGATAGCTACCCTGATCAACCGTGCCTCCATCCCGCATCTGGGGCCTGCTCGGCACATCCTAGACGCTTCCGCGCCCCCCGGTCAGAAGATGTGCCACCAGTTGATGAACAGCACCGCGAACAGACCCAGCCCGCCCGCGAAGCTGGCAACCACGGCAGTATGGGGCAATCGGCCGCGTTCGGAAAGGTCGGCCAGTACCCAGAATGCGGGGAAGAGAACCACGCAGAACCTCGGCACGGAAAGCAGCGCCCGGCCCTGGAACGGGTACGAGAGGGGAACGAGCAGACTGAGCCACCCGTAGAAGGAGTAGGCGGGCCGCAGTTTCGCCAGGCCGACGACCAGCGCCAGAAGGATCACTCCGACCACGAGCAGGTCGAGCAGCGCGTATCCCTGCTGCCGCCTGGCCTGGGTGATCGCTTCTCCAAGGGTCTGCAGGGGGAAGACCGCGGCCCGCTGCCACTGCTTCTGGACCGCGAAGGGCGCCCAGGGATCGGCGAACCGGATCTGCCAGTAGAAGAGATAGGACAAGGGCCCTAGAACGACCGCGACGGCGGCTCCGGCGCGCGGCATCAGGGGGACCCCTCGCTCACGCCACTGTAGGAGAGCCTCCACGAGCAGCGCCGGTGCGATGACGATGCCGATGCTCCTCGTTCCCGCGGCGAGCAGGCCGACCAGCGCCGCCGCCCCCCAGCGATCGCGCCGGGCGAACCAGAATGCGCTGACGCACAGCAGAAGGAAGAGCGATTCGCTGTAGGGAGCCAGGAAGAAGAAGGACGTGGGGAAGAGTGCCAGGTAAAGGACCGCCTTACGAGCATGTCCCTCGGACAGCTCCATCTTGGTGAGGGCGTATAGGACGACGAGCGCGCCGAGGAACGCCGCGTTGGAAACGAGCGTTGCTGCCAGCAGAGGGCGACCCCCGACGAACAGGGACACGAACTTCGTTGCGGCCGGGAACACAGGGAAGAACGCGGCGCTTCCGTCGCCCTTCGCATAGCCGCTCGAGGCGATACGCAGGAACCAGATCGCGTCTTGGCGTTCGAAGGCGGTGAACAGCGCCTTGATCCCGCCGAGCATCGGCGGGATCGGCCAGCCGGGTACCACCGGGGTGTCGGCCCTGACGGGGATGATCCCGTTCGCTGCCATCGCTATCGCGAACATGGCGACCCTCAGTCCGAGGAACACTCCCAGGCAGTAGCGGAAACCATCCCGGAGCCTCGGTGCGCGAGGATGCTCACTCATGCGCAGCTCTGACCGTCGGCTGGGGCAGATCGAACGCGATCTCGCCTTCCAGGGGCTCGGGGCGGCGCCTTATCCATAGGACCAGGCAGCCTATAAGTACCGCGAATCTCACCCAGACCGCGATCTCGAACCGCAGGAACGCAGGTTCCCAGTCGCCGTTCGGGTAGTGAGAGAAGAACCAGAATCTCGTGACGAAGACGCCGATGTCGGCGAGCTCGAAAGCTATGAAGGCCCTTAGGTTGGGCAAGGTCAGGGCGAACAGCGGCAGGAGCCACAGCCCGAACTGCGGCGAGTAGACCTTGTTGGTCAGCAGGAACAGGACGATCATCGGAAATACCAGCTCCCAACGCGGGAAGTCCGGGTAACGATCCCGGCGAAGGACCCAAACGAGAGCGAACAGACTCAGGAAAAGGGCCCCGGAAGCCAGGTTGATCATCTTCACGTGTCCGCAGATGGCGGCGACGTTCACGTGACTGCACGCCAGGTACCAGAAGCTGTCGAAGTCGGCGCCGCGAGACGAGTTGAAACGGAAGAAGGTCGACCATGCGTGAGGCGCCGCCAGCGCGAAGGGCAGGTTAACGACGACCCACGTTCCAGCCGTCGACCAGCCGAGCCGGATGGCCCTGTCCGGCTCTCGGGTGCGCAAACGTTCTGCGATCAGCGGGACGACCAGCAAGATCGGATACATCTTGGCGGCGGCGCCGAGTCCCAGCAGCACGCCGGCGAGTGTGTCCCGCCTGTTCGCGAAAGCGAGCAGGGCCCCCGTCCCCAGGGCGACGGCGAACATATCCCAGTTCATGAATCCGTAGATCAGCAGCGTCGGAGCGAGCGCCAGGATGAGGCTCCGAGATCCAGCCAGTAGGTAGAGGCAGATGGCTGCCGCGATCGCACACATCGACAGGAGCGCAGCGTTGGTCCAGAAGAAATCCAGATTCGATGGACCCGAGATCCAGGCGGCCGACCTCATGAAGAACATGGTCAGAACGGGGTACTCGTCGCAGATGGCTGCCGCCTGGGTGCTGCAGGCGTCCAGGAAAGGGATGCGGTCTCCCTGAAGCTGTTCGGTGCCCAGCAGCGGGACTATGTCGGAGTAACAAAGGAGCCGGTACTGCCGTCCGTCGGTCCAGTCGCCACTGGCGCAGTAGGCCTTCTGCGCTCCTCCCAGGATCAGGGTCCCGACCAGACAGGCCAGCACGAGGCCAAGCCCGATCGGGCGTTTCGCGCGGCTGGGCTCGTCCATCGCGGCGAATCGTATCCGCCCGCCCGAGGACCTCGGGTGACCATTCGAGCTAACACTCGTAGAGTGACTGGTCGTGAGGTACAGGGTCGAGCAGCTGGCCGCCACGTGCGATGTCTCCGTCGACACCGTTCGCTACTACCAGTCGATGGGGCTGCTTCCGGCGCCACAGCGAGAGGGGCGCGTCGCCTGGTACTCAGCCGAGCACGCCGAGCGCATCCGCCAGATCAAGACCCTTCAGAGGAAAGGCCTGACCCTGGCGGCGGTCAAGAGGGTCGTCAGCGGCGAACTCGGGGCCGCCGACGCGGATCTCGCGGCCGCGGTGGCCGCGGCCCGGGCGGCAGATCACCAAGAAGCCTTGACCCTCGAGGAGTTCTCCGCCCGCAGCGGCGTTCCGACTTCTTTGATCCAGGCGGTCGAGCGTGAGGGCGTTCGCATCGGACGGGTCGTCGACGGCGTCGAGCACTACACGGCGGCCGACATCGAGATCGTCCGCGTGGCCCTACGGATGCTCGAGTTCGGTCTGCCCTTGGGTGATCTGCTCTCCCTGGCCCGCGATACGAACGAGGCCATGAGGGCGCTGGCCGAGCGAGCGGTCGAGTTGTTCGACGAGAGCGTGCGCAAGCCGATACGCGACACGACGGCCGACCAGCAGGAGGCGGCCGATCAACTCGTGCGCGCCTTCCGTGAGCTCCTCCCCGCTGTGACGCAGCTCGTTTCTCATCACTTCCGAAGGCTCCTGCTCGAAATCGCGGAGGCGCACATCGAGAAGGTCGGCGACGAAGCCGAGGTCGAGGCAACCCGCGCCGAGTCCCGCAGGCTGGAGCGGGAGCCGTGAGAGGGCAAGAGCCACTTCCTCAGGGCGAGGACAAAGCCCGCGCGGTGCGAGGCCTATTCGACACGATCTCGGGTCGCTACGACCTGGTGAACCGGGTGATGACCTTCGGGATGGATGTCGGCTGGCGACGCCGAGCGGTCGGTGAGCTCGGACTTGCCGGCGGCGCCCGGGTGGCGGATCTGGCATGCGGCACGGGAGATCTCTGTCGCGAACTGACTCGGCAAGGTTACCGGCCCCTGGGGTTCGACTTCTCTCACGGGATGCTGACGGCGGCCCGAACCCGGGCTCCTCTCGTCGAGGCGGACATCCTTCGCTTGCCGCTGGACTCGGGTTCCCTGGACGGTGTCACCTGCGGGTTCGCCTTGAGGAACGTCGTCGACCTCGGTGCGTTCTTCGACGAGATGGCCAGGGTCGTGCGGCCGGGGGGACGCATCGCTTTGCTGGACGCGAGCACACCGGACAACGCGTTGCTGAAGGCTGGTCACGCCGTCTACTTCAACAGGGTTGTTCCACTTATCGGAGGCGTGCTCTCGGACCGAGGCGCCTACTCGTACCTTCCGCGGTCCATGGCCTATCTGCCCGAAGCCGGTGAGATGCTCGCGATGCTGACCGGATCGGGGTTCGTCGACGTGCGGCGGTTGCAACTTACCGGAGGCCTGACGCAGCTCGTTCTCGGAACCCGGGCGTGAGCGAGGCGGTCCTGCGGGCGCTTGCTCCGGCCTTCGATCTGCTGGCGGCTTATCCCGGACCCGAGGGCTTCTTCTTCGAAAGGTCGGGACTCGGCATCGCCGCGAGCGGGATCGCCGGCCGTGTCGGCGCCTCCAACAGTGGCGAGGTCCGAGAAGTCTTGCAGCGCATCGGCCCTGGGGCAGTAGCCGTCGGCTCCCTCCCATTCGACGTGGCGGCTGGGGCCGAACTTACCCTCCCTGCGACCTACTGCATCCGCGACGAGACCGGCGCTCGCGAGTACTCGGCCCTCGAGCCGTCTCCGAGGCGGCTTCCGCTCGCTCCCATCGCGCCGGCGCCCGCATTCGACGAGATGCAGCTGACGCCTCGGCCGGATGCGGGAACCTACATGGCGGCGGTGGCCGAAGCTCGCGATCACATCCGCGCCGGCGAACTGAGCAAGGTCGTGTTGGCTCGGACCCTCGACGTGCAGGCGGAGCGAGATCTGGACCCGAAGCAGCTCCTCTGGCGACTGAGAGCCGTCGACCCCGACTGCTTCGTGTTCGCCGCGCCCGGATCCGAAGGGGTTCTGGTCGGCGCGAGTCCTGAGCTTCTTGCGAGTACCTCGGGACGTCGGGTTCGCGCCAACCCACTGGCGGGATCCGCGCCACGGCGGGGTAACCCGGATCAGGACCGCGCATCCGCGTCAAAGCTGTTCGCCTCCGAGAAAGACCGGCACGAGCATCATCTGGTGGTCGAGGCGGTCGAGGAAGCTCTCTCGCCCCTATGCGAGGAGCTCTCCTTTCCCGGCGAACCTCAACTGCTCGCCACCGCCAACGTCTGGCACCTGTCCACTCCGTTCGAGGGCAGACTTCGACCCGGCGTCGGAGGGGTTCTGGACGTTGTCTCCGCACTTCATCCGACGCCCGCCGTTTGTGGGACTCCGAGGGCCGAAGCCGCGGCTCTTATAGGCGAACTCGAGCCGTTCGACCGCGGCCGTTACGCCGGTCCGGTCGGCTGGGTCGACGCCCGAGGAGACGGAACCTTCGCGATCGCCCTTCGCTGCGCGCTCCTGCTCGGCGCGCACGCACGGCTCTTCGCCGGGGCAGGGATAGTCGCGGACTCCGAACCACAGAAGGAAGCAGAAGAGACCGAGCGCAAGTTCAAGGCCTTCCTGGATCCCCTCCGCTGGGGCTGATGGCCGGCGCGGTTCCTAAGGGTTCTCGAAGCGAACGGTCAGCGCCTCGCTGTCTGGGGTGAACCCGGCGCGCGCGAACAGGCTCGTCGATCGATCGTCCGGCCAGGCGATCAGCGAGTTCAGCTCGGCCGCTCGTCCCCAGGCCACGATCTCGCCGAGCATCCGTGAACCCAGTCCCTTGCCCCGGTGCGGCGGCTCGACATAAGCATTGGTCACATAGCCGAAAGGTCTGTGCCCCCAGCCCAGGTCCGGGCGCGGGACCCGCTCGACGAGCTGCAGCCAGATGCTCCCGACCAGAAGGCCCGATCCCTCGGCGACCCAGACGTGCCACATCTGGCCGGAGAGCGCCTCTCGGGCGAAAGCCGCGAAACCCTCGGCGAACCCGTCGAAGGTCTCACCCGGATCCGGGTGATCCTCCGTGTGCATCTGCCACCGCAGGCGCGCCAGCTCCGGGATGTCATGAAGGGTGGCCATGGCGATGTTCGGTTCCACGCGGGCGAGCCTACGCGGACGAGAGGGCGCGCGCGACGGCGGTTCGCACCTGTTCGTGGCGTTCGACGTTCAGCCGGCGGTCGGAGGCCACTTCGACGACCTGTATGCCGGACGAACCGGCGACCGCCTCGATCGCGGTCGTGAGATCGGCAGCGCGCTCAACCCGGGCGTGTCCCGCCCCGGCCGCGGCGCAGAGGGCACCGATGTCCTGATCATGCGGCGTCGTGAACAGGCGGTCGTGTTCGGCGAGGGCTTTCTGCGGGAGGAAATCGAAGATGGCGCCGCCGCCGTTATCGATGACCACGAAGGTCGCGTGCAGGCCGCGGCGTGCGTTCCAGACCAGCGCCCCGATGTCATAGAGGAAGGTCAGGTCGCCGGAAAGGGCATACGTCGGTGCGCCGGTCGCGGCCACCCCGAGCGCCGTCGAGACGAAGCCGTCGATGCCGCTCGCGCCTCGGTTTGCCAGAACGCAGAGCCCGCTCCGCGGCGCCATATAGCCATCCAGATCGCGGATGGGCATGGACGAGCCGGCGATCAGCGAGGCTCCCTCGGGAACCACCGCCGCCAGATCGCGGGCGATCCGGCCCTCGAAAGGCTCATCCCAGGATGAGATCAGCTCGTCTATCGCCCGGCGCGAGGCGGCGTCCGCGCCTTCGGTCCAACGTACTCGTCCCGTCTCGGGGGCCGCGCGCCCGAGTCCAGAGGCGACCGATCGATCGGGGAGCAGGATGCGCTCGTGGGCCCGGCCTTCCGGATCCGGATCAAGGTGCTCGTCTCCGACCACCACCAGATATGTCGCCTCAGCGTCCAGGGCCTGCAAGGCTCGGGACGTCGGATAGGCGCCGAACCTGACGAGGATCTCGGGCGGCCCGATGAGGCCCTCTCCCATCGCTACCGCGAGCGCCGTTCCCGCGGAAAGGCTTCTACCGGGAAGACGCAGGCCCGAGTGCGGTTCGGCGATGACGGGGATGCCCATCGCCTCCGCCAGGTCCAAGATCGCGGGCTCGGGCCGGGCGAGTCCGCCGACGACGAAGAGTCCTCGCTCAGTGGCAGCCAGCCTCTCGATCAACTTCAGGTTCTCGTAGGTGGAGGGCGAAGCGGGAAGCCGCGTGGGCTCAACCGGTCCTGGGTCGGGCAGCCTTACGTCCGGACTCGGAGTGAGGGGCTCCTCGAAAGGGCAGTTCACATGAACGGGACCCGGCACGGGGCCTAGCCGGGCGCTCCGGGCGGCATCGGCGCCCGCCAGTGCCCATGCCTCTTCGTCCCCCGGGCCGGCCGGAACCGCCGGTTCGATGTAGGAGCGGGCGTAGCGGCCGAACAGCTCGACCTGATCGATGGTCTGGTTCGCGCCGGTTCCCCGCAGCCGCGGCGGGCGATCGGCGGTGAGCAGCACCAGCGGAACCCTCGACTGGGATGCCTCCACGACGGCCGGGAACAGCTCCGCGGCAGCGGTTCCGCTCGTGCAAGCGACGGCGACGAGATCACTGGTCGCCTTAGCGATCCCCAGCGCGAAGAACGCCGATGATCGCTCGTCGAGGTGAACGTGCACCTGGATCCCGGGATGCCTTTCCAGCGCTAGGGCCAAGGGGGTCGAGCGCGACCCCGGGGAGAGACAGGAGTGGCGCATCCCCTCGCGCGCGAGTTGATCCACGAGCGCCCATGCGCATCCGAGTGAGACGTCGCCCAGATTCATGCGGTCGCGTGAGCCAGGACGAGTCCGGTTGCCAGCAGCGCGCCGAAGGCGGCCTGGGTCGCGGCCGTCCCGATCAACACGGGGATCAGTTCGCCTCCGGAGGCGCGACCGACCCGCTCCATCGGCTTGATCGCGAGTGGCCAGGCCGCAAGGGCCAGCAGCGACCACTGTGTGATCCCGATGCTCTCGCTGACGATGAACGCCACGACTCCGAAAGCGATCGTCGCGAACGCTCCGATGATGCAAGCTCGGTAGAGCAGGCGGGTTCGCGCATCGCCCATCCGTACCGCCAGCGTCCGCTTCCCACCGGCTGCATCGGTAGGGATGTCACGGAGGTTGTTCGCTACCAAGATCGCGACGGCCAGCAGACCGAGCGCAGCTCCTGACCACCAGGCGGTTGCCGGGATCGTCTCGACCATGACGAACGCGGTGCCGCATGTGGCCATGATCCCGAAGAAGACGAAGACCATGAGTTCTCCGAGGCCGAGGCCGGCGTAGGGCCGCGGCCCCCCGCTATAGAGGAGAGCGGCCACCAGCGCCAAGGCCCCGACGGCCAGGATCAGAACCGGCTCGGTTGCAAGGGCCAGCGCCAGTCCTGCGATGCCTGCAACGAAGAGGCAGAGCAGGGCTGCGGCGAGCACCGCGCGTGGCGATGCCGCCCCGCTCTGGGTCAATCGGGGCGGGCCTAGACGCTCATGCGTGTCTACCCCGCGCATGCCGTCGAAGTAGTCGTTGGCGAAGTTGACCCCGACCTGGAGTCCGGCGGCGACCAACACCGCGCAACCGAGTCGCCACGGGATCACCTCACCGGCCGACGCCGCACCGACCGCCACCGGAGCCAGACCCGCGCCGAGGGTTCGAGGGCGCGCTCCGCGCCACCACACCGCGACTCCGCTCACGGTCGCTTGGGGAACCTGGAGAAGTCGGGGTCGCGTTTCTCGACGAAGGCGTCGCGACCCTCCTGGGCCTCCTCCGACATGTAGTACAGGAGCGTCGCGTCACCGGCCAACTGCTGAACCCCCGCAAGGCCGTCGACCCCGGCGTTGTATCCGGCTTTGAGGAGGCGCAAGGATAAAGGAGAGTAGGCGAGCATCTCGCGGCACCACTCGACCGTCGTCGCTTCAAGCTCACCGAGCGGAACGACCGCGTTCACCAGGCCCCACGTGAGCGCGGTCGTCGCGTCGTACTGACGGCAGAGCAGCCAGACTTCCTTGGCGCGCTTCTCGCCGATCTGCCTTGCCAGCAGAGAGATGCCGTAACCGCCGTCGAAGGAGCCCACCTTCGGACCGGTCTGGCCGAAGATGGCGTTGTCCGCAGCGATCGTGAGGTCGCAGCAAAGGTGAAGGACGTGGCCGCCGCCGATCGCGTATCCGGCCACCATCGCGACCACGGGTTTAGGCATCCGCCGGATCTGGATCTGAAGGTCGAGGACGTTGAGACGGCCGATCCCTCGGTCATCGACGTAGCCGTCGTCGCCCCGGATCTTCTGGTCGCCGCCGCTGCAGAAGGCCAGGGGTCCCTCGCCGGTGAGGATCACCACCCCGATCTCGGCGTCGTCACGCGCAACCTCGAAGGCCCGGATCATCTCTTTGACCGTCAGAGGGCGGAACGCGTTGCGCACCTCGGGGCGGTCGATCGTGATCTTGGCGATGCCGCCGGAGGTTTCGTACCGGATGTCGGTGTACTCGCCCTGTGCCTGCCAGTCCATATGACCATCTACTCCTAGAGCGTGAACTCGAACGGTCAGGAGTAGCCTACCGGATGTGACACACGAGAGTCTGGGAGCGGGCCCCGGGGATCTGGTGGCGATCCGACTGCCGCCGGGCCCTGCTTGGATCGGGGCCGTCGGAAGACTCTGGGACTCCGGCGCGGCGATCCTGCCGATCGACCCACGGCTCACCGCCTCGGAAACCCGCGCGATCTTCGACAAGGCGCAGCCGGGGTACTCCCTTTCGCAGGAAGGCCTTACCCTTCACACAGAATCCCGGGCGATGCCCGCAGAAGTCGGTCTCATCATGGCGACCTCGGGCACCGGCGGTACTCCGAAACTGGTCGAGCTGACGCGCGAAGCGGTGGCCGCGGGCCTCGATGCGTCCAACGCGGCGACTGGGATCTCGGCGGGCGAGCCTTGGTGCCTCTGCCTCTCGCCGGCTCACATAGGCGGGATGTTGGTCCTGCTGCGGAGCGCCGTCCTGGGCACTCCGATAGTCGCTCTCGAACGGTTCGACGCGGACCTCCTCCCAGGGGACTCGCACGTCTCGCTGGTCCCCGCGATGCTCCACCGCCTCGTTGCCAAGGTTCGGGACCTCTCCGGCCTGGGAACGATCCTCGTAGGAGGAGGCGGGCTCGACCGCAGGCTCGCCGGCGGCGCCGCCGCCCTCAGAGGCAAGGTGGTCTCGACCTACGGCCTTACGGAGACGTGTGGAGGCGTGGCGTACGACGGCCGGCTCTTCGCCGATACCGGCGCCCGGCTCGGCCCCGATGATGAGGTCCAGATCGCCGGGCCCACGCTGATGAACGGATACGTCTCGGATCCGCACGCGACAGCCGAGGCGTTCACTCTGGACGGCTGGCTCCGGACGGGCGACGCCGGCGCGGTCGACGCCGAGGGCCTGCTGCAGATCCATGGCCGTCTCGATGACCTCATCCGGACCGGCGCCGAGAAGGTGTGGCCACAGGAGGTCGAAGCCGCCCTGCGTGAGCACCCGAAGGTCGGAGACGTCGCCGTCAGCGGCCGACCGGACGACGAGTGGGGGAGCATCGTCGTGGCCTATGTGGTGCCGGCGACGATCGACGACCCTCCGGCTCTCGACGAGCTCCGCGATTTCGCGACCGAGCGGGTCGCCCGTTTCAAGGCGCCGCGGGAGCTGATCCTCGTCCCGGACCTGCCGAAGACGGTGTCGGGGAAGCTGCGCCGATCGGCTCTTCCGAGCGCCTAGAAGTACTGCCTCGTGGACAGCGTGGTGTTCCCGGCCGTCATCGTATTCCCTGCGTCGTCCCAGATCGTGGTCGTCCGCGCCCAGATGGGCGTGCTGCTCGCCACCGTGGCCGGGTTGGTTGGGTTGGCCGTGAGCGTCACGATGGCCTGCGTGAAGTCCGCCGACATCGCGATCGTCGCCGCTGGCGACGACGTCGCGGTCGCGTAGTTGCCGGCGAGTGAGACGGTCCCGAAGATGTTGGCCGTGCCACCCCCCACGTTCACCTGGATGGTGTCGTTGCTCGCGGCATTCGTCACGGTGACAGTGGCGGCGATCGTGCCCGAGCCGTTCCAGCCCGTCCTGATCGACTGAGGGTCGATCCGGTCGTTCCAGCTGTAGGTGATGACGTCCCCGGTTTCGATACGTCCGGCGGTCGCTCCACCGTTGGTCGCCACCGTGGTCGCGACGACCGGTACTGGGACGGTGTTGTCCGCGTTCACCGTCCAGATCGGGCCGCCGACCGCGCTGTTGAACGTCGCTGGATACCCGCCGTTGTCGGTCGCCGTGATCGACCACGTCTGATCGCCGGCCAGAACCGCCCTCGCGGTGACGGAGGCGCTACGGTAGTTGTAGCTCGTTCCCATGACGCTGCAGGGGCATCCGGCAGTCGTCAGCGCGACGGGCGTCGTCAACGAGACATTCGTGATCGCGGCACTGACGCTCGCGACGCCCGAGGCCGGGTTCCCATTGTCGGTAACGTTCGCGTACACGTAGAACGTCTGGCCTTGACGGATCGCGCTGTCAAGGTACTGCGTATTGGGAAGAAGCTTGGCTATGACGGCCTTGCTCACGGTAGGCGCCTGGAAGTCGGCCGTGACTCCGAGAGAGTTGCCGTTGTTCGTGGTCGTCGAGGAGAAGGCCGCATACGTAGCTCCGCCCCCGATCCCGAGCGCGAGAGCGAGAGCGATGATCAGCACGAGGCTGCGGCGGCTACGAACCGACGTCACTGGCCACCACCTCCTTCTCGATATCTATCCTTTCGTGCTCGGTTTCCTGCTCTTCATCGTCGAGCTTGATGGGGCGCCAGATCCTCCAGAGTTCGTGGACACCGAGCATGAGGGCGGGGACCACCACGAGCAGCAGTCGCCCGTACTTGGATCGCACGTAGAACATCAGGTAGCCGAGGTGCCACACGTGATACGAAACCCGCCCGATCATCCCGTCGCGGCTGATGCTCCAGGTCTCGACGCTGGTGTTGGCGTCACCTTTCGTTACGAACTCGACGAGCGTTCCGCTCGCGCTGATCGAACGCACGCGGTGCGTTATGAGCCGCGTGTCGTCCTCCGGGTCGCGGAACGTCACGATGTCCCCGACCCTCACATCGATCGGAGGCACCTGCTTCACGACCACGACATCGCCGACGTGAAGGTTGGGCTCCATCGACCCGGAGAGCACGGTCAGGCTCCTGAAGCCGAATAGGTACGGGACCGAGACTGACAAGAACGCGCCCGCGACGAGGCCGAGCGTGCCCCAGAGCAGGAGCATCGCGACCCATCTGACGAGCCTTCGCGAGGCGATCACTGGTTCTGCGCCTCCCACGTGAATCCCGCCGTCGACGTGAGTCCCTGGGCTGCGTATGCGCCCGACTGCAGCGAGATCGTGAACCTGTAGACGACGCTGTCGGCGGCGACCCACCTGGTTGCCGCGCCCGGGAAGGCCGATATCCCGTTCGTGAAGTTGGTTCTCGCCGCCTTGAACCCATCGAGGGTCCCGCTGTGGATGGTCGACTCGCTCGAGAATCCGGTGCAGGACGGGAAGGTCGTCGAGCCGGGCATAGTTCCCTTCTCGATCGTCAGGTTCAGGTACTGATCGACCGTCGCGCTCGCGTTCGACGCGTAGAGCTTGACCGTCGCGTCCAGGCTGCCGTCATACGTCACGCGGATGCACCTGACCACGGCCGCGCTGGCGGGCGTCTGGTTGCTCACGTTCCACATGACGCCGGCGCTGTCGTCGTCGCGGACGTAGACCGTTCCGGCCGAGAATGAGTTGCCGCCGTTCGACGTGTTGCTCGTGAACGCTGCGAATGTCGTCCCGCCGGCGACCGACGCGACGAGACCCACCAGCAGGATCGACCCGAGGATCTTGCGCGTGCGCGTCATGCCGCACCGACCGTGTTCGAGTCGAACTCCAGGCCGATCTGCGCGACCCGGCCCGTCCAAGCCTGCGCCTGCGGGTCGAGCCAGGTTTCGACAGTGATCTTGCTGGTCTGCCCGGAAGCCAGAGAGACCGTCTGCTTCGTCCAGGCGCGAAACGCCCCGAGGTTGCCCTCGAAGAGTGTGTTTCCGTCGGCCTCGACGTGAACCATCAAGACGGCGTCCAGGTCATCGGTGCTCGGCAGGCCTCGAACGCTTACGGCCAGCGTTCCGCCCGTCTGGTTGAAGATCTCCAGCTCGCCGCTGGCGGGGTTGCTGGCCGGCGTCATGTTCGTCGCCGACAGGAACGGACCGGCCGGGGTGACCGCGAGCTCACCCGATGGGCCACTCGCGACGATGATGTCGGCACCCAGGACGCCGGTGCCGGGCGGGATGCGGGAGGAAAGAACGATGAAAGCCGCAAGCCCGACCCCGAGGCTAAGCCCCAGAACTCGGATCCACTTGTCGGCCTGGGTCTTCATCGGAATCGGTTCCCTCCCGCTCCGTCGTTGAAGGAGTACGGGGCCGCGCGGGCGGCCCCGTACTCATCGATCTGGTCTTACTGGTTTCGCGCTTCCCAGATGAACCCGTGCAGACCGCTGAGGAGCGGACCGCCGGCGCCACCGTTGGCTGCGTTGTTGTCCTGCAGGGTCAGCGTCACCCGGTAGGCCA
>JANPEZ010000112.1:0-25617 GCA_031423155.1 Actinomycetes bacterium | reverse complement strand
CGAGCCCGGCAAGCGCCGGGCGCGGAGAGCCAGGGCGCCCAGGCCGCCGCGTGCGGGCGGAGGTGGCGGTAAGGCGAAAGCCCTGATGTTCGGGGCCGCCGCCGCCGGGCTCATCCTCGTCGTTTCCGTCTTCTTGAAGTTCGTCGGCTCCAGCGGCAGCCAGATAGCGCAGGACCAGGCGACGGTCGTGCAGCAGATCGATCGCAGCCAGGACCTTGCCGCTCAGGCGAGTGCGCAGAACGCCCTCATCGCCGAGAAGACCTACTACACGCAGACGAACAGCTACGGAGGGCCCGGCGACCTGGCCGGTGTCGATCCGAGCCTGCAGTACACGGCCGATCCCTCCACGTCGGTGAACACGGTCAGCGTGGCTTCCCACCTGGACGCCGTCGGCCTAGCGGTCTTCGCGCCGTCCGGGACCTGCTTCTACATAAAGGACACGCCGAGCGGGACCTTCTACGGCTCGGGCACCGAGTGCACGGGCCAGGCCGCGCTCGGCGCGTCCTCAGCTTCTTGGTAGCCCCTGCTAGACGAGTACTTCGTCTCTTACGATCACGATCGCGCTGTGGGTACTCCTGGTGCCCACGACCTTGACGAAGTCCCCCGGGTATGTGTCGAACTGCTCGTGGGAGGAGCAGTGCCAGTTCGACAACGAATCCGAGGTCAACCCGGCCATCGAGGGGTGATCGGGCCTGCTGATCCGCAAGGCATCGCAGTTGCCGTGGACGTAGCCACCCGAGAAGTCCCCGAAGTACTTGAAGACCTTCATCGTCGTGCCGCCCGTGTCCCCGAAGTAGCAGGAGAGGCTGAAGTACAGGCCGGTCGAGCTGCCGCTGGCTGCGTAGATGATCGCGTTGTTGGTGAAGGCTACGGCGCCGATCTTGCGCTGGTGGTACATCGGGTCGAGGCCGGCCAGGATGATCGGACCGTTCACCGCGGCCGACCAGGTGTCACGGTTGGCGAGCACGGGGGCGAGGTAGTCCTCGTCGCCGTAGGCGTATCCGCAGTTGGGGTCTCCAACGATGATCGCCTGGTATCCGGCGAAGTCATCTGTCGTGAGACTCGCCCAGCGCTCAGCGCTGGCTACCCGAACGTCGTATCCCATGTTGCGGGCCAGGTCCGCCTCGTTGAGAGGCTTGTCGTTCGTCAGTGAGGGTCCGTAGACCAAGATCCTGTCGGCGCCCGCGTGAGCGGGCGGAGCGACCATGAGTGCCGTGGTGACCGCAACCGCTGCGGCGACGGCGATGGCGCGAAGCTTCATGTTCCCCTCCATGTTCATGAACCGGTCTCCGAACTGACTCGCATCAGATGTCGCCGGTTCCCCGTTGTGCTCGGAGCCTACTCCCGCAAGCCTGCCAAGGGAAGTCGGTTCGCGCGAGATCGGAGACGGGGCTAGACTTCGGCTCCTGCCGGGAAGACATCCGAAAGGGAGGCTCTCATGCCGAATGTCTCTGTCACCGTAAACGGACTGGCCCGCGAGGCCGACGTCGAGGCCCGGACCCTCCTCGTGTACTTCCTTCGAGAGGCCCTGGGACTTACCGGTACTAACGTTGGGTGCGACACGAGCTCTTGCGGATCGTGCACGGTTCTTCTGGACGGAGAGTCGGTGAAGTCGTGCACGTTGCTGGCCGCACAGGCCGATGGGCGTGAGATCACCACGATCGAAGGCATGGCCTCGGGCGAGGCGATGCATCCGCTGCAGGACGCCTTCCATCGCAACCACGGTCTGCAGTGCGGTTACTGCACCCCCGGCATGATCATGGCCGCGGCGAGCTTCCTGAAGGAGAACCCGACACCTACCGAAGAAGAGGTCCGCGAGTCGCTTGAAGGGAACCTGTGCCGCTGCACCGGCTACCAGAACATCGTCAAGTCGATCCTCGATGCGGCCGGATCCATGAGCGGCGCGAAGGCGGGTTCGTGATGGACACCTACATCGGCGCTCCGGTTCTGCGCAAGGAAGACCCGGCGCTCGTCACCGGTCAGGCGAACTACGTCGATAACTGGACGATGCCCGGGATGGTTTGGATGGCGATGGTCCGCCCGCCGTACGTTCACGCGAAGATCGATTCGATCGAGACCGACGCGGCCACCGCGATGGCCGGAGTGGTCGGTGTCTACACGGCAGGCGACCTCGGCTTGGGCGGCCTGCCCTTCGTCTGGCCGATCACCGAGGACATCAAGATCCCGGTGCGTTACCCGCTGACGAGCGACAAGATCCGTTTCGCCGGCGACGCCGTCGCGGTGGTCGTCGCCGAGACGCGCGAGCAGGCGCTCGACGCCGCGGAGGCCGTGGTCGTTCACGCAACCGCCCTGCCGGCGGTCACCGATCTGATGGCCGCGGCGGCCGACGATGCCCCCGTGATCCACGAGGAACTCGGCACCAACGTGACCGTCCACTGGAGCCACGGCGGTGCGGGCGACCAGTCCATCTTCGACACCGCCCCGGTGGTCGTGACCGAAAGGTACGAGCAGCCCCGGTTGATCCCGAACGCGATCGAGCCTCGAGGGTGCATCGCTCACGGCGTCCAGGCGATGGGCGAGTACACGCTCGTTTCCGCGACGCAGATCCCTCACATCGCCAAGGTGACGCTCTCGGGCGTGTGCGGCATAGCCGAGCAGAAGCTCCGCGTGATCGCCCCCGACGTGGGCGGCGGCTTCGGCTCCAAGCTGAACGTCTACGCAGAGGAGGCCCTGGCACTGGCTCTGACCAAGAAGCTCGGTCGTCCGGTCAAGTGGATAGAGGAGCGAGGCGAGAACTACGTCGCCACGATCCACGGCCGCGGCGTGATCCACGACTGCACGATCGCCGGGACGCCGGACGGCAAGATCCTCGGGATGAAGTTCGTCGAGTGGGCCGATATGGGCGCCTACTACCAGCTGCTCACACCTGGTATCCCTGAGCTGGGTGGCTGGGTCTACATGGGCCCGTATGACCCGCAGGCATACTGGTTCGAGTTCACCGGTGTGCTGACGAACTGCACGCCGACCGACGCCTATCGTGGCGCCGGGCGCCCCGAAGCCACCTATGTCGTCGAGCGGGTGGTCGACGCCTTCGCACGTCGAGTGGGCAAAGACCCCGCCGAGGTTCGCCGGATGAACCTCGTCCCTAAGTTCACCGAAGGGCGCGCCGCGATCAGCGGTTTGACCGTCGACTCGGGCGACTACGAGCCGGCGTTCGACCGCGCTCTCGAGCTGGCCGATTACTCCCAGTTCCGAAAGGAACAGGCGTCTCGGCGCGAAAGCGGTGACGTCAAGCAGATCGGGATCGGGCTTTCCTCCTACATCGAGATGTGCGGGCTCGCGCCCTCCAACATCCTGGGTGCACTGAGGTACGTGGCCGGTGGCTGGGACGGCGCGACGATCGAGTGTCTGCCGACCGGCAAGGTCATCCTGAAGACGGGGACCTCGCCTCACGGCCAGGGCCACGAGACCAGCTGGTCGCAGATAGTCGCCGACGGTCTCGGCGTCTCGCCCGACGACGTCGAGGTGCTGCACGGTGACACCGCGACGTCTCCACTGGGCATGGACACATACGGGTCTCGAAGCGTGTCGGTCGGCGGGGTCGCGATCCACTTCGCGATGGAGAAGATCAAGGCCAAGGCGCGCCGCATCGCCGCCCACGAGCTGGAGGTAGCCGAGGACGACGTCGAGTTCACCGACGGCGCCTTCCGCGTCAAGGGCGCGCCCGACAAGGCCAAGACCGTCCCCGAACTGGCTTGGTCGGCCTGGCACGCGCATGCACTTCCGGAGGGGGAGGAGCCGCACCTGAACGCGACGGCCGTCTACGACCCGCCGAACTTCACCTGGCCGGGCGGCACCCACGTCTGCGTAAGCGAGGTCGACACCGAGACCGGCGCCGTCGACATCCTTCGATACGTCGCGGTCGATGACTGCGGCACGATCATCAATCCCATGATCGTCGAGGGTCAGGTTCACGGCGGCGTCGCGCAGGGCATCGCCGAGGCTCTGTACGAAGAAGCCATCTACGACGAGAGCGGGAACCTGTCGACGAGCAACATGAGTCAGTACCTGGTGCCATCGGCGACCGAGATCCCGCACATGACGCTGGACCGGACGGTCACGCCATCGACCACGAACCCGCTGGGGGTGAAGGGCATCGGGGAGGCCGGGACGATCGCGGCACCGCCAGCGGTAGTCAATTCGGTGGTCGACGCGCTGTCGCACCTGGGCGTCACCGACGTCGGCAAGCCGGCTTCGCCCGAGCGCGTGTGGCGAGCCATCCAGAACGCCAAAGGAGGTGCGGCATGATCCCCGCCTCGTTCGAATACGTCCGCGCGGAGTCGGTAGAGGAGGCGATCTCGTTGCTCGCCACCGAGGACGCCAAACTGCTTGCCGGCGGTCACTCGCTGCTTCCGTTGATGAAGCTGCGCCTGGCTCGGCCTTCGTTGCTGGTGGACATAGGACGGTTGTCGGACCTGTCGTACATCCGCGAGGACGGCGACTCGGTAGCGATCGGGGCACTGACGCGCCATCACGACGTTGCGAACAGCGATGCCTTGCGCGAGCTCTGCCCGATCGTGTCGTACACGGCCGGAGAAGTAGGCGACCCGCAGGTGCGCCACGTCGGAACGATCGGGGGCTCAGTCGCCCACGCCGACCCGGCGTCGGACATACCGACCGTGTTGGTGGCGCTGGACGCGTCCCTGGTCCTTCAGGGGCCGGGTGGGTCGCGCACCATCGCTGCCCGTGACTTCTTCAAGGGTCTGTTCACGTCTGAGCTTGCCGACGACGAGGTGTTGACCGAAGTCCGGGTGCCCAAGACCGCCTCGCGCGGCTGGAGCTACATCAAGTTCCACCGCCGCGCGCAGGACTGGGCTCTGGTCGGCGTAGCGGCGGTCTCCGGCAACGGCGCCGGGGGAGCATCGGTGGCGCTCACCAATATGGGCGAGACACCCTTGCGTGCCGCCGCGGTTGAAGCCGCGCTTGCTGGCGGGGCAGATCCCGCGACAGCGGCGCAGTCGGCCGCCGAGGGAACGAGCCCGCCGAGCGACACCTTCGGCAGCGCCGAATACCGCCGCGAGTTGGTCAAGGTCCTGACCCGCAGAGCGCTCCAGGACGCGATGGGGTAAAGGCCGGGGCTTTGACTCGGAGGGCGCGGGCCCGTTGAATGGGTGGGTGTTCGCCCAGGCCGCACTGGACAGGTTCAGCCACGACTGGTGGCTCTCGGTCGGAACATCCCTGGGCGTGCTGATCGTAGCCGCCGGGGTCGTGACGGTTGTCGGCAGGGGTTACGTGCGCCGGGCCGTCGCGCGCGCCTCCGAGCACAAGGACGACAACGATCGGGACCACGTTCGCCGCCTCAGAAGGACCGCCACCGTCGCCGATCTGACCTACTCGACCGCTCTCATCGGGATCTGGACCATCATCCTGCTGGTGGTACTGGGGTCGATAGGGGTGAACCTCGGTCCTCTCTTGGCGGGAGCGGGCATCGCCGGCGTGGCGTTGGGCTTCGGAGCTCAGTCGATCGTTCGCGACACGTTGGCCGGCTTCTTCATCCTGGCGGAGAACCAGTACGACGTGGGCGACACCGTGGAGCTGCAGACGACCGCGGGGGCCATCAGCGGAACGGTCGAGGCTCTGACCTTGCGCGTCACGAGCCTGCGCGCTTACGACGGGACGCTGTCGATAGTTCCCAACGGGAACATCAACGTGACGAGCAACAAGACTCGCGGCTGGGGCCGGGCCATCATCGATGTGCGACTCTCGTATGACCAGGACGTGGAGGTGGTCAGAGACGTTCTCTTGCAGCTCTTCTCAGATGTCGGCGAAACGCCGCCGTTCGACACCGCCCTTCGTTCCGAACCGGAGATACTCGGGATAGTTCAACTCGCGGGAGATGCCCAGGTGCTCCGTGTGACGGCCGAGACGGTCCCTTCCAAGCGATGGGAAGTGGAACGCCATCTTCGAGAGCGGATCACGATGCGCCTGGCCGAGAGCGGGATCGTCGTGCCGGCGTCCCCCGTCGTCGTTCCTCCGAGGGCCTGAGCATGTACGCGCGCATCTGGGAGTTCCACGTCAAGCCCGGCAAGGAAGCCGAGTTCGAGGAGCTGTACGGACCCGATGGGCGGTGGACCCGGCTCTTCAGGACGCATAGCGGGTTCGTCGGAACTGAGTTGCTGGTCGATGAGGGGTCGCTGAACCGGTACCTGACCTTGGACCGGTGGGCATCCGAGGCCGACTACCTCGACTTCGAATCCGGTCGCGGCGAGGAATGGTTCCGTGTCGACGCAGCCGGCGAGGACCTGACATCCGAGGAATCCTTCCTCGGGGGGTTCGAGATCTCTTGAAGACCCGAAGGCGGCCCTGAGGGTAGCCTTGTCCCCCATGAGCGACTTCGATTCCGTTGAGCAACTGCAGGGGGCACTCGTAAGCGAGTCCTACCTGGCCGATCGCGGACTGGTCACGGCGATCTACCTGGCCCTCTCCCTCGGGAAACCGCTGCTTCTCGAGGGCGAGGCCGGTGTGGGCAAGACCGAGGTTGCCAAGGTCCTGGCCACCCTTCTGGACCGCCGGCTGATACGACTGCAGTGCTACGAGGGCATCGACGCTTCACAGGCGCTCTACGAGTGGAACTACTCCAGGCAGCTGATCGCCGTCAGAGCGATGGACTCCGCCGTCGCCGAGACTCATGTCGAAGACCTGTTCGGACCCGAGTTCCTCGTGGAGCGACCCCTGCTGGCCGCGATCCGGTCCGGGAACAAAGCCGTCCTCCTCGTCGACGAGCTGGATCGCGCGGACGATGAGTTCGAGGCGTTCCTTCTGGAGATCTTGAGTGAGTTCGCCGTCACCATCCCCGAGGTCGGACGCGTCGTCGCCGAGACCCCTCCCGCGGTGATCGTCACCTCGAACCGCACCCGCGAGCTGCACGATGCTCTGAAGCGACGGTGCCTGTACCACTGGATCGATCACCCCGGCCTGGAAAGAGAAGTGGAGATCGTCCGCGCTCGCGCACCACACGTGGGGGAGGCCCTCGCACGGGATGTCGCCGGGGCCGTGGCGCGCCTGCGTGAGATGGACCTCGCCAAGCGACCCGGTGTTGCCGAGACGATCGATTGGGCGAACGCCCTGGCTTTCCTCGGCGCCGAAGGTCTGGACGAGGCCGCGGCCGCGGACACGCTCGGTGCCGTCGTCAAGGACCACGAGGACCAGGAGCTGGTGGTCGGCCGGCTGGCGGAGATCGTCGGAACCGACCGATGACTGACGCGGTGGACGCGCTCGTGGGCTTCGGCCGAGAACTGCGGCGTCGCGGTCTTCCGGTCGGAACGGGGCGGATCCTCACGTTCTGCCGAGCGGTCTCGGCGCTGGGACCCGTGGATCGCGACCGTCTCTACTGGGCCGGCAGAGCCTCGCTCGTTAGCAGGCGGGACGACATCGAGGCCTTCGACGAGGCCTTCAAGGAGTGGGCGGCCTCACTCGAGCCTCGGGATCCATCGATCGAGCTGTCCCTGCCGGTCTCTCCCGGGGATATCGACTGGGGCGAGCCACCCGAGGAGCTTCAGGTCGATGCCGGTCTGTCATCGGTCGAGTGGCACGGCGTGGGCGAAGATGAAACCGCCGAGGGCGACGCCGCGATCCGGATCGTCGCCAGCGCCTCAGAGGTTCTGCGCAGCAAGTCCTTCGGAGATCTCACTGCAGAGGAGCGGGCCAGGGTCTCCCTCCTGATCCGGAGGCTAGCCGTTAGTGTCCCCTCGGAGAGAACCCGTCGCACCCGTCCATCTCAGGGTGGGCGGAACCTGGACATGAGGAGGACCTTGAGGCGCTCGCTCAGGACCCAGGGCGAGCCGTTCGAGCGCGCATGGCGCACGCGAGGGTCCAGGACCCGCCCTCTCGTACTGATCCTGGACGTCTCCGGATCTATGGCGCCCTACTCGAGAGCCCTGCTCCAGTTCGCCTACGCGGCGATGGTCGCCGGCAGGCGCGTCGAAACCTTCTGCTTCGGAACCCGCCTGACGCGCGTCACGAGAACGCTCCGCACGCGTAACCCCGATGTGGCGCTTCGCCAGATCGGAAACATGGTGCAGGATTGGGAGGGAGGAACCCGCATCGGTGAGTCGCTCAAGACGTTGCTCGACGGTTGGAGTCAGCGCGCCGCCCTCAGGGGCGCGGTCGTCGTCATCTGTAGCGACGGACTCGAGCGTGGCGACCCCGCTATGCTCCGGGCGCAGATGGCCCGCCTGCGCCGTCTGGCTCACAAGGTGGTGTGGGTGAACCCGCTGAAGGGCTCGCCACGCTACGAGCCGCTGGCCAGAGGCATGGCCGCTGCGCTTCCTTCCGTCGATGTGTTCCTGTCCGGGCACAACCTCGAGAGCCTCGAGGAACTCGGCTTGGCGCTGGGAGCATGAGCCGACCTATGAACGAACCTCGCTCTCGCTGGCCGGCCGCCGTCCTGATGTTCGGGGGCGCGGCGTTGGCCGCGGCCGGTTCATTCGCTGAGTGGTTCAAACTGACCGGACTCACGACGACCCCTTCGGTCTCGGGGATCGACATCGTCGGTGGGTACATCTCGCTGGTGATAGCCGCCCTGGCTGCCGTGTTCGCGGCGATAGCTCTCGCTAGGGCGCGAGTCTCGGGCGGAAGAGCGTGGTCGATCACGTCCTTGTGCTTCGCGCTATTCGGGATGCTCTTCGGAGTGGGAGTGGTCGGATCGCCTGGCTCTTCCTACGCGACGCTGCAAGCCACCAAGGCCGCGGCCGAGACGGGTGTCGATCCGGAAGTCATCGATCTGAAGATCACCACCCAGATCCTCAACGGTTCACTCGTCGTCGAGGCCGGCCCCGGCGGCACGTTGGTGATGCTGGGCGGTCTGGTGGGCGCCGCGGGCGCCATCGTGGCGATCGCGAGCGCCGGTAAGTACCGCAGGTCTGCGGCCGCCGTGATCGCTCCTCCGGGGTACGCGCCCCACGGCGCCTATCCCGCCGACGTCTCTCCGCCGCTGCCTCCTCCGCCCGGCTGAGTCGCGGGTAGGCTTGGCTCATGATCGAGCCGGATCAACAGATCCTGGAAGTTTCGCGCCGCAGTGGTCGCGGATTCTGGGTGGTGCTCACCGCGCTGCTGTTATCAGGGGTCGTCGTTGCCGGTGCCATCTTCGCCAACCGCCCCTTGAAGGAGGCCATCGGTCACGCCGAGTGGAGCCTGCGCAGGGCGTTGGCCGACGCCGAGCGCGTCAAGGGATACGGCGGCACGTTCGCCGATGCCGACGCCGAGTCTCTGGCCGGATCGGACGAGGAACTGAGCTTCGTGGGGCCCGACGAGGTCTCCTCCGGTCCTGGGTCGGTGAGCGTCTACGCCGACGCCAACGTTTGGGCGGCAGCGGTAGCGGCCAGGCCGAACGCGTGCTTCTACATCAAGCAGGTCGTGGGCGAAGAGACCAAGTACGGGGTCTCGACGACGTGCACGGGCACGGCGGCGCTCTCGGCCGCCGACTCGCAGTGGTGAAGGTCTAGGCGCCTGCGGGCGGCATCGGCGGCGGGGGCGGGATGGGCGCGCCACCCGCCTGAGGCATCGCAAGGCCCGGCACCGCCTGCTGAGCCTGGCTACCAGCGACGATGACGACCGTCTTGGCCACGCGGTCGCCCAACCGCTGGCGGGTATCCGAGCTCCACACCATGATGGCGCCGACCACGTATGGGATCGCCCACGGGAACCAGTCGACGATCCTGAGCACGTTGCGAACGAGCGCCGCCTGCCAGCCGATCTTTCCTCCATCGGTCCTGACGACGCGGATGCCGACGGCCATCTTGCCGACGCTGGCCCCGAACGCTCCCTCCATGAGTGTGTAGTACGCGACCCACAGAGCGACGACGATGAGGAACGGCACCCCTTCGAGGCTGAAGCTGAAGGTGCCGTCCGCCGTCCTGATGTCGGCGAACGGAGCGGTCCAGATCAGACCGATCAGTCCGTCGATGAACACAGCGAGGAACCTTCGGCCGACGCTGACGTATCTCATCTTCGAGTCTCCCTGTAGGACGGTGTCCGGTGGAACCTAGGCGTGCGAGGACCACAGGTCAAGCCTGACTGCGCTTGGAACCTCAAGGAATGTGGGGCGTCCGGCCGACAACTATCTGGATGAGGGGGTCGATCGTTCGGGCGACGGTAGGCGGGGTTCTGGCGTTGTTGCCTGCCCTCGTCCGCGTTCCAGTGGCGACTGCCGTCGTCGGCCCTCGCGGTTCGACCACGACGACGATCGCCCCCGGTCTCACCTTTACCCAGATCACGACCTCCGACCCTCAGCAGATCAACGTCTTGACGGTCGATCTGCGGAAGGCGATCACGCTAGATCTGGCGACCGCCGGCACCACTTTCGGCAACTACTCGAAACCCTCGACCATGGCCTCGAACAGGGGCGCGCTGGCCGCTATCAACGGGGACTTCTCCGTCGGCGGCAGGCCGCTTCACCCCTTCGCTGAAGACGGTTTCCTTCGCAGCTCCGGGCTCCAAGGAGGAGGGACGTTCGCCGTCTCCAAGGACGAACTGATCAAGAGCATCGGCAACGTGAACCTGACGATGAACGCCACGAACATGACCTCGACGATCAAGCACACGCTCGCCGGATGGAACACCGACGCACCCGGCCCGGCCGAGGTGACGGGATACACGGCTGCGGGCGGGACGCTCGAGCCGCCGCCGGCCAATGCCTGCTCGGCGAGGCTGCTCTCTTCCGGAAAGATGCGGTGGGAACCGCTGCAGGCGGGCCTCTACAAGGAGTACACGGTCGCCGCGCAGAAGTGTCAGCCGGCAGCGATGAGACTGGGCGGCGGGATCCTACTCTCATCGAAACTGACCGGAGCCGGATCGGAGTGGGTGAAGACCCTGACGCCGGGGACCGCCGTTCGGGTCTCGTGGTCGAACGGTTTCGCCGGTTCGATGGATTCCCTTGGCGGGATGCCCGTTCTGGTCCAGGACGGAACGGTCGTGGCCAAGAACGACTGCGGCACATACTTCTGCGAGCGCAATCCCAGAACCGCGATCGGGATCACCGCGGAGGGCAAGGTGCTTCTCGTTACCGTCGACGGCCGATGCACTTGTTCCCTGGGGATGACGCTGGTGGGACTGGCGAACGAGATGAAGTCGCTGGGTGCGGTGTACGCCCTCAACCTGGACGGAGGCGGCGGTTCGACGATGTGGGTGAAGGGCTCGGGCGTCGTGAACCGGCCTTCGGACTCGACCGGAGAGCGGCCGTCGACCAACGCCATCCTGATACTGCCGGGGACCGACTCGGGAGAGCCGATGCCGCTCACGGTGCTGAGCGGTCCCGTCGGACCTGTGGACGCGGCCGCGGCCGCCGCGCTGCAGGCGAGCGATCCCGCTTCGACCGGAGGGCTGCTCGAGGCGATCTACGCAGGGTCCTTCGGGCCGCAGCCCCCGCTTCAGCCATCCTGGGCCAAGATCGCTCGCGCGTTCCGCCGAGCCTGACTTCAGCCGGTGTTCTGAAGCCCGGCGGCCACGCCGTTGATCGTTACGAGCGCAAGGCGCAGGGCCCCTTCGTGATCGCCGCCTTCCTCGCGCAGTTCTCGCAGGAATCGGAGCTGGATGAAGGACAGGGCATCGACGTAGGGGTTCCGCAGATCTACGGCCCTGCGCAGTATCGGGCGAGCCGCCAGTGGAGCGTCGCCGCGCGTCACCGCCAGCGTGAGCGTCAGGGAGCGTTCGAACTCCTCGGTGATCGCTGCGGAGATCGCGTCGTCTCCGCCGAGTTCCAGGTACAGCTCGGCGATCGGCATATCGGACTTGGCAAGTGACAGCTCGGCGTTCTCGATCAAGGAAGTGAAGAAGGGCCAGTCGCGATACATGGCTCGAAGCTCCTCGATGCCTCCGGGTTGATCTGCCAGGGCCTCCAGGCCGGCTCCCAGACCGAACCAACCGGGAAGGTTCACCCGGCTCTGGCTCCAGGAGAAGACCCACGGGATAGCGCGCAGCGAGGAGTGATCCTGCTGCGCCCGGGAGCGTCGCGCCGGGCGCGATCCCATCGCCATCGCCGCGATCTCCTGCATCGGAGTTGCCCGAAGGAAGAATCCGGTGAACCCCGGACGTTCGACCAGTTCTCGGTAGGCGTGCTCGGAGGCTTCGGCGATCCGCTCGGCGGCCGGAGCGAAACGGCGGTCGGCCTCTCGCGCTATCCGCTCGTGTTCTTCGGTAGAGGAGATCATGACGGCGTTCGTGATCTGTTCCAGATGGCGCTGCGCGATCCGGGTGTTCCCGTAGCGGGCGAACGCGACCTCTCCTTGTTCGGTGACCTTGAAACGGCCGTCCACCGAGCCGGGAGCCTGGCCGAGGATCGCCCGGTTCGCCGGGCCCCCTCCCCGTCCGAGGGCACCGCCGCGGCCGTGGAACAGGGTCAGAGAGATACCGTGCTTGCGGGCCCATGCGGCCAGCTCGCCCTGCGTCCGATGAAGCGCGAGGTTCGCCGCGAGGAACCCGACATCCTTGGCCGAGTCGCTGTAGCCGAGCATCACTTCGACCTGCCCGTCGCGGATCCGACCCGCCTTGCGCAGCCGCTCCATCACCTCCGGAGCCCGATCGAGGTCGGCGCGCGATTCGAACAGGGGAACGACGTCCAACTCGAGTGAGCCGTCGGGGACGGCGATGGCCGCGAGTTCGCGAACGGCATCCAGGTCCTCGAGGCTGCGGGTGAAACTGACGATGTAACGGCGACAGGCTTTCGGACCGAGTCGTCGCTGGACGTCGGCCATCGCACGGAAGGTCTCCAGAACCTCCCTCGTCTGGGCACTCTGCTCGGGGGCTCGCGCCTCCTTCAGGGCCTGAGCGTGAACCTCGGAATGCTGGCGGACCTCGAGTTCGGCGAGGTGGAATCCGAAGACCTCGGCCTGCCAGAGAAGGTGCTGGAGTTCGCCGTAGGCCAGGCGGGTCGCGCCCGCTGAGGCGAGCGAGCGTTGGAGCATCCTGAGGTCCTCGCGGAAGGCATCGGCGCCGATGTAACGGCCGGCGTCCCCGGTGCGTGTGGCCGCGAGCCGATGGGCGATCAGTCCCAGCTTGCGCCTGTGTGGCGCGCCGGGAAGCTTGCGCTGCAGCTCTTTCGCGGCGCGCGGAAAGTCGCGCTCATCCGCTGCTAGCGATGCCACGAGTTCATCTGAGGGTGGAGTCTCCCGGTCCGATGCCGTCAGCGTTCGCGCGATTCGGCGAGCGGAGGCCTCCAGCCCGAGAAGCACGTGCTCAGACTGGATCGCGGCCGTCGCGCGCGTGACGTCGGCGGTGACCGAGGGGTTACCGTCCCGATCCGCGCCGATCCACGATCCCCACGAGATCGGAGGCGCCTCGAAGGCGGGAGGGCGCTCGCCCGTCCCGGGTGCGAGTAACCGGTCCAGCTCCCTGCAGAAGGCGGGAAGCACTTGGAAGATCGTCTGGTCGAATAGTGCCATCCCGGCGCGCACCTCATCGAGTGGCTCCGGTTTGTGCATCCGAAGAGGGTCCGTCCTCCACAACGAAGCGACCTCTTCGACGAGACGCCGCTCGGCTTCGGCGATCTCGTCGGGGAACAGGTGAGGGTCATCGAGGCGCTCGACCAGCGAGCCGATCCTCCAGAGGGTCTCGACTATCGCCCGGCGCCGGGCCTCGGTGGGGTGGGCGGTCAAGACGGGCGTTATCCGCAGACGTGCCAGAAGTTCGGCTAGGCCGTCCTCCCCATGGCTCTCCCGGACTTCGGCCAAGGCCGAGGCGAGCGAGTCGGCGACGAACTCGTGCTCTCGTCCGCGCTCACGCAGGGTTCGCACGCGGTGGTGTTCCTCGGCCAGGTTCACGAGTTGGAAGTAGACGGTGAATGCGCGCGCGACCTGCTCGGCCCTTTCGGGGGTGAACCGATCCACGATCTGGACGACGTTCCGGCGCCGCAGGTCCGTTGCCTCGCGCCGCAGGGCGATCGTTGCCCGCCTCAGTTTCTCGACGTCACGCAGCAGGTCGGGACCGCCGGCTTCCTCGATGACGCGCCCGAGCACGGTCGAGAGCAGGCGGACCTGTCGGCGCAGCGCACTCGGAACGTCCTCCCTGCTCATGGCCGCAGGTTATCGGTCGGCGCGAGAGCCCGGGTAATCCGCGGTCAGGTCCGCGTCGTGGCTAGGCCCCCCGGAGCCGAAGCGCGGTCGAGGAGCTGGACCGGGTGCAGGACCTCTGCCTCGACTCCGAGTTCACGCAGGCCGGCCGCGATCTGCATCGTGCAGCCCGGGTTGGCGGAGGCGATCGTGGTCACCGCGAGCGAGGCGATCGCCTCGGCTTTGGCCCTGCGCAGTTTCCCCGACATCTCGGGTTCGGTGATGTTGTACAGACCCGCTGCGCCGCAGCACGTGTCTCCTCCTGGGATGTCGACGACCTGCAGGCCTGCCTGCCGGAGGAGGTCCCGGGGCTGCTCTTCGATGTGCTGGGCTCGGAGGGCATGGCATGCGTCGTGGTAGGCGACCCGCCGCGCCTGCGCGGCGGGAACCTCGCGCAGGCCTTCGGCTGCGATGAACTCCATCAGATCAAGGACCGGCAGCGCGGCTTCGGCGACCAGTTCGCCGTACTCCTTCATATGTGCGCTACAACCCGCCGCGTTGACGAGCACAACGTCGACTCCCGCGAACGCCCGGGCGTTGCGGCGCGCCAGCTTTCGAGCGGTCCCGAGCCTGCCGTTGTGGGCGGCGAGGGCCCCGCAGCACGCCTGCCCGCGCGGCACGATCACGCGCCATCCCTCGCGCGAAAGCACACGAACGCTCGACCGGTTGACCTCGCGGAACCACTGATCCTGCACGCATCCGGTGAGCAGTGCGACCACTCCACGTTCCTCGCCTTTCGCGGCGGTGATGCTCGGCACTCGTCGGCCGCGCCTGCCGTGCGGAACGAGGGCTCTCACGGTCCGCGGAAGCACCGGCTTCACGATCGGAGTCAGCGATGTCGCGATGGACAGCATCCATCGGTGAGACAGCAGGACGTCAAGCCCCAACCAGCGCACGAACCGCGCCCGCCGCGTTCGCAGAGGTTCCACCTGGACCCGGGCGCGCTCCATCATCCGCCCGAAGGGCACGTGCGAGGGACACACGTCCTCGCATGCCCGGCACGCGAGACAAAGGTCCATGAATCCGCCGAACGTCTCGTCGACGACGGCCGAGCCCTCCGACACGGCTCGCATCGCCGCTATCCGCCCACGGGGCGAAGCCGACTCCTCTCCGGTGAGCCGGTACGTCGGGCAATGCGGCAGGCAGAGTCCGCAGGCAACGCAGGAGGAAAGATCCTCGTTGCTGGGGAAGTCCGGGCCCGTCCACCCGGGAGCGGCAGGGGACTCGCCGATGAACGCCGTCCCCTCGGGCATGAGCGCACCGAGCGGTGCCGGCTGGTCGGACATGCCGTGATTCTCACACGGCGAGCCCTCCGAGCTAGGCCGAGACCAGGATCGGGAAGGGCTCGGCCTTGCACGCTGCGGCGAGGCATCGGAGGCCGAAGGCGTCCTGGATGGCCCGTAGGGTCGAGCCGTGGTCGTAGGAACTCCCGTCGCGCGAACCCAAGCGCGGCAGGTTCAACCCGGAGATGAAAGTGGGGATCCGCGTGTCGCCCTCGCCCTCGTCCCAGGTCAGGATCACCACTCCCTGCGGTCCGGCCGCGGTCCTGAGCGCCTTCCAGTTCAAGGACAACCAGCGATCACCGGCGGCTATGCCTCCACCGGCCGATCCGCAGGCGTCCGATGAGTTGTGCATGTCGTGGCACATGTTCGGGATGACCACTGTGAACGGGTCGAGCCGGACGCCTTCGAAGTCGGATGAAGGCGGACGCCCGTCGTTGACGACGTCGCCCGGAAAGCCTCGGACATGATCCGTGCAGGCGCTGCCCGAGGACGTGGAGGCGAACAGCAGCGGAGCGACGTGCTTCCTCGCATAGTTGTTCGATGCGGTGTCGGATGAGACCGAGGTATCGCACTCGCTTCGAGAGCCCGGATAGTCCTCTGCGTAGACGGTCCAATCGATGTTCCGCGCGAGGAGCTGGTCGTACAGACTCGGGCACGTCCGGTCCCAGGCGGAGTTGGAGCCGGAGGCTCCGCAATCGGTCCCGGCGGTCATCCACACGTAGTTGGGAAGCGATGGGTAGGACGTCTGATGCATATCCGTCAGGGACACCGACTTGGGCAGGATCGCGCCGTTCGTGAACGGTGCCTCGGAACTGCCGACGATGTCGTCGTAGGAGTGGTTCTCCATGACGATCAGAACGATCTTCGTGGGCTGCTCGAGCAGCTGCGTGTGTGAGGCCGAAGGCCCCGGAGTGGTCGTCGCCACTTCCGGCTCCGGCCTCGGGCGGTCTGCGGAGGAGTTCGCCCCAGACGCCGTGCATGCCGCGAGCAGGAGTACGAAAGCGGCTGAAGCGGTCTTCCTCATCTGTGCTCCGGGGGGAGTCGGGGGGTGGAAGGGAAAGGCTATACCTCGGCGGACCGTGTTTCGTCCGACTTTCGACCTAGCTGGGGCCGGGCATCCGCGGCGACTATCATCGCCCGCACATGTCCAAGCTCCGTCCGTCGCTGAAGGCCTCCTCTTTCACCGAGTCGGTGATCCGGGAGATGACCCGCCTTGCGATCGAGCACGACGCCATCAATCTGTCACAGGGCTACCCGGACTTCGCGGCACCCATGGAACTCAAGGACGCCGCTCGCGCGGCCATCGCTGCCGACATCAACCAGTATCCGATCACCTGGGGCGCGGAGACTTTCCGCGAGGCGATCGCCGCCAAGTACCGAGATCTGTACGGGATGGGATGGGTCGATCCGCAGCGGCACGTAACGGTCACGTGCGGTTCAACCGAGGCCATGATCGCCTCGATGTTGGGCGTGCTGGATCCCGGTGACGAGGTCGTCATCTTCGAGCCTTACTACGAGAACTACGGACCCGACACGATCTTGTCCGGCGCCGTCCCTCGCCTCGTGACGCTGCGCGAGCCCGATTGGACCTTCGAC
The DNA here is from genome assembly GCA_031423155.1 of Actinomycetes bacterium. GTDB lineage: Bacteria > Actinomycetota > UBA4738 > UBA4738 > HRBIN12 > JANPEZ01. The sequence goes on along the minus strand of JANPEZ010000112.1, from coordinate 8,675 downwards.
GAAGACGAGCTGCGCGCGGCCTTCAACCCCAGGACCCGCGGCATCGTCATCAACACGCCCAACAACCCGACAGGCAAGGTCTTCACCCGTGAGGAACTGACGCTGATAGCCGAACTGTGCGTCGAACATGACGTGATCGCGTTCACCGACGAGATCTACGAACACATCACGTACGACGGGACGGCACACATCCCTCCGGGTGCGATAGAGGGGATGGCCGAGCGGACCGTGACCATCAGCGCCCTTTCGAAGACCTACGCCGTCACCGGCTGGAGGGTCGGCTGGGTGGTCGCACCCGACGCCCTGACCGGAGGCATCCGCAACACACACGACTTCCTGACCGTCGCCGCCGCGGCGCCTCTGCAGGAGGCTGGGGCCACCGCGCTGGCGATGCCTCCGTCGTTCTACGAGAAGACGGCGTTGGAGTACTTGGCCCGCAGAGACCTGATGGTGGCCCTGCTGACCGAGACCGGCTTCTCCGTTCGGCCTCCCGAGGGGGCCTACTACGTGATGGCCGACGTCTCAGGGGTAGCCGGCGGCCGCGGCGACGTTGACTTCGCCATGTTCATGGCTTCCGAGGTCGGGGTCGCGGTCGTTCCGGGTTCTTCGTTCTTCTCCGATCCGGCCAGGGGCAGGCATCTGGTCAGGTTCGCCTTCCCCAAGAGGCTGGAGACGCTCGAGGCCGCTGGGGAAAGACTGCGGAAGGCGTTCGCATAGTCAGTGGCACCCGGCCCTGAACCATCAGTTCGGACTATCGACCCTGCTGCACTCGCGACGATATACAGGGGTCTGAAGCACCCGCCGACCGCGCCTCCCCAACCAGCACGGTCGTGGGGGCCAGGCTTTCGGGGGGAGGCCTGGCCCCTTTCGCGTCTAGATCCCGCCCCAGAACCTGCCCGGAGCGAGCACGCCCGCCGGATCCAGACGAGCTTTCAGCCGGCGGTGAACCGTCCGTGCGGATATCTCGCTGTCACCCAGACCTCCCGATCCGCGGATCACTGGCGCGATGCCGCCGAGTTCCTCAGCCCGGGATCGGAGGTCCTGCAGCGCACCTTCCCTATGTTCCAGTCCAACCCACATGAGGCCGACTCCCAGGAGCGCCCCCCAGCGGTTACCGGCGACTGCGGCGAGGTCTGCCAAGCGCGAGGGAGGAACTGCCGCTTCCACGATCACCGGGCTACCGGCCCAGGGCTCAACCGAGGGGAACTCGGCGTCGTCCCTGCTCCTGGATCCCTGCGCGACCGAGCGAGTGGCTTCGGTCTGCTCCTCGATCTCCTCGGGCCAGCCTTCGAGGCGGACCTCGATACCGCCCGCGGTGGCGACGATGGCCGAAGGCCCGGGAACCTCGGCGAGAAGTCGGTCGCCGATGCTCATCTGGCCGGGAACCATCAGCGTTCGGCGGGCCTTGGGGAGCGGCCGGAGTTTCAGCGCCACCTGCGCGATCACGCCCAAAGTGCCGAGCGAACCGACCGCAAGACGATGCAGGTCGTACCCCGTCACGTTCTTCGCGGTCCTTGCGCCGCTTCGGATATGGCGGCCGTCGCCCGTGACCAGGTCCATCTCGACGACGGTGTCGCGGACGTGACCGACCTTCAGCCTGCGCGGAGAGTTCGCCCCCGCGGCGATCACGCCGCCGACCGTTGAATCGGTGGGCGCGTCGACCGGCCACTCCTGTCCGTTCTCGGCGAGCGTTGCGTTCAGGTCACCGATCCGCATCCCGGCTTCGACGACGATCAGCATCTCGGCCGGGTCGTACTGGATGATGCGGTCGAGTTGGCTGGTCCAGACCTCGGCTTGGATGTCCGATGGGTTGCCCTTGTCGATGTGGGTGCGTCCGCCCACGATGAGGACCGGCGACTCGGCGGCACTGGCGGCCTTCATGACGTCGGCGATCTCGGCGATCGAGTGAGGGTGGATCAGATCCACGATCCCTCCGGCAGGTTGCCGGCAGCCTCAGCCGCATCGTCGGTCGCCGCGCTCGCGACGGCGAAGTCGCCGCACCTGGCGCCGTCGGGCAGGACCTTGAACGGGTTCATCATGCCCGCTGGGTCGAAGGCGGCGCGGACGCACGCCTGAGCGGCCAGGTCTTCGTCGGTGAAGACCAGGGGCATGAAGTCGCGCTTCTCCAGCCCTATGCCGTGTTCGCCGCTCAGCGCTCCACCGGCCTCCACGCAGAGCCGGACTATCTCTTCGCTCGCGCGCAGAACCCGCTCGAGCGTGCCGGGGACGCTTCGATCGAAGGAGAGAAGAGGATGCAGGTTGCCGTCGCCGGCGTGAAAGACGTTCGTGACGATCAGTTCGTGCCGGCGAGCGATCGCGTATACCCCGGCTAGAACCTCGACGAGTTTGGTCCGAGGGACGACGCAATCGTGCAGGTGGTAGTGGGGCGCGATCTGCGCTACCGCGCCGAATGCCGACTTGCGCCCCTTCCATATAAGGGCGCGCTCGGCGTCATCGATCGCCACTCGGACGGTTCGCACGCGGTTGGCGTTTGCCGCCAGTTCGACTTCCCGGGCTTGTGCCGTTACGGCTGAGGCGGTCCCGTCGACCTCGACTATCAAGATGGCGGCGGCGTCGGTCGGGTATCCGGCGTGGGCGAAGTTCTCGGCCGCGACGACGATGCCGTGGTCCATCATCTCCAGGGCGGCAGGCACGACCCCTCGGGCGATGATGTCGGAAACCGTTGCCGCGCAGTCTTCGACGGACTCGAAATCCAGGAGCATCGTGCGGACGCCAGGCGGCAGGGGAGTCAGGCGGACGCAGGCCGCGACGACGATGCCGAGCGTCCCCTCGCTGCCGACCAGCACCCCACGAAGGTCGTAGCCGGCGGCCTCCGGGCCCTCCGATCCGAAACGCTCGATCGCTGCGCCGGGCATGGCGACGTCGAGCGCCAGCACGTGGGCCGAAGTTACCCCGTACGCAAGACAGTGCGGCCCGCCGGCGTTCGTGTTCACGTTCCCGCCGATGGTGGACGTCTGTTGGGAGGAAGGGTCTGGCGCGAACGTGAACCCGTGTGGCTCCAGAGCGTTCGATAGGTCGAGGTTGATCACGCCCGGTTCGACCCAGGCGAGCCGGTCTTGCGGCCGTATCTCGAGGATCCGGTTCATCTTGGTCGTGGCAACCACGAGCGCGTCGCCGATCGGCGTTGCGGCCCCCGCCAGGCCGGTGCCGCTCCCACGGGGCACCACCGGCAGGCCGTGATCGGCCGCAGCCTTCAGGCACGCGACCACCTCTTGCGTGCTGCTCGGCAGCGCCACCAGCGCGCAGCCGCCCTCGACCAGCGAGGCGTCTCTCGCGTAGAGCTTGCGTGCCAACGGATCGTCGAGCACGGCGTTCGCTCCGAGCGCAGCGATCAGGTCTTGCCGAGCGGCTCCGATGTCGGACATCGCCCGTAGGCTACGCCGCCGCGATAGGGTCGCACCTCATGGGAGCCAGACATCGCCGCAGGAAGCTGACGCGTCGCGGCCGGGGGATGACGGCGGCCGGACTCGTGGTTGTCCTTGCGCTCGGAGCGTTCGCAGGCTATCGCGCGCTCCGTGGCACGGGCATCATCATCCCCTCCGACTCCTGCGCCGAGCGTCCCCCGCTCATCACCTATCAGGGAGTCAGGCTTCAGCCGCTAGCGATGACGGCTTTCAAGAAGGCGGAGCGACAGGCCGGCAGGCAGATACCCGTCGTCCAGAGCTACCGCAGTTGCGCCGAGCAGCGCATGGCGTGCAAGGGCATCTGCGGAGATCCGAACGGCTGCGCCGGAACGTGCGCTCCTCCCGGCAAGTCATGGCATCAGCTCGGGGCGGCCATCGACGTAGAACAAGCAGGGATCGATGACGGCAGGATCGTTTCGGCGCTGAAGACCAGCGGTTGGTGTCAACCGTTACCGGGAAGCGACCCGGGACACTTCTCTTACGGGGGATGCCACTAAGCGACGCGGCCGGGGGAGCCATCGGGCGCCGTGAAGGGCAGCCCTGCGCGAGCCCAAGCTTCCATCCCGCCTTCGAGGTTGTGCGCCTGGAATCCGCGGGCCTGGAACATCATCGTTGCGAGTTCGCTGCGGTTGCCCGAGCGACAGATGACGACAACGGGCTTGGTCTTGTCCAGATCCGATCCCGCGCCGGCCATGATGTCGTTGAGCGGGATGTAGATGGCGCTCTCGACCCGTCCGGCCTCCCACTCGTACTTCTCGCGGCAATCGACGAGCTGTATCTCAGAGAGGTGATCGTGTGCGCCCTGAGGCGTGCCGAGGTCCGTGGTGGTGTCGCTCATCGCAGGTGCGAAATCCTAGCAGGCAGGTGGGAATTCAAGGCTGGACGGCGAGTGCCCGCTCGAAGGCATCGCGCGCGGTCTCGTCGAACAGCACGAATCGGATCGCTTCGACCTGGGTTCTGGTTCCCCGGACGGCTGCGACCGCTACGGTTGTCGCTTCTTCGAGCGGGTAGCCGAAGGCGCCCGTCGAGATCGCGGGGAAGGCGATGCTTCGGGCGCCTAGTTCGTCGGCGATGCGTAGCGAAGCGATGTGACAGTCGGCGAGTCGTACGGGATCCATCGCGCTGCCCGTGTAGACGGGTCCTACCGTGTGTATGACCCAGCGGGCGGGCAGTTGTCCGGCTGTGGTCGCGACCGCGTGGCCGGTCGGCAGGCCCTCTTTCAAGCTCGTGCGCCTGAGTTCTCGGCAGGCATCGAGGATCTCCGGCCCGCCTGCCCTGTGGATGGCTCCGTCGACGCCCCCGCCTCCCAGAAGCGAAGAGTTGGCGGCGTTGACGACGGCGTCGACCACCTGCCGGGTGATGTCGCCAAGTTCAGCGGTGATGGTGGTCACAAGCCGATGATAGGTGGCCGGCGCGCCTGCGCCCGCGCCCCGCGTGCCTACACGAAGCCGCCCGCTCACGCCGGGCTATAGGCTCCCATCCGTGGAACCGACCTTCGACGTGCTGGTGGTGGGCGATGCGAATCCCGACCTGGTCCTGCGGGGCGGCAACGTCGAGCCCGCCTTCGGCCAAGCCGAACGTCTGGTCGAAGAGGGCACCCTCACCGTTGGGGGATCGGGGGCCATATTCGCCAGCGCGGCGGCTAAGTTGGGTCTTCGCGTGGCCTTCTGCGGGGTCGTCGGAGACGATCCCTTCGGCCGGTTCATGCGCGATGAGCTCGATGCCCGCGGGGTCGACACGCGGGGGCTGGTCGTCGACCCGAACCGTCCGACGGGCGTCACGGTCGTGCTCTCCAGGCCGGGTGACAGGGCGATCCTGACCGCACTCGGAACCATCGCCGACCTGAACGCCTCTCTGGTGGATCCGGAGCTGCTGGCTTCCGCCAGGCATGTGCACATCCCTTCCTACTTCTTGCAGACCGGACTGCGAGGGGAGCTGCCCGAACTTTTCGCCGATGCTCATGCGGCCGGTACGACCACCTCTGTCGATCCGAACTGGGATCCGGACGAGGAATGGGACAGCGGCTTGCTCGGGCTACTCAGCTCGACCGACGTGTTCCTGCCGAACTCCGCCGAGGCCCGGCTCATCACCGGTATCGATGACGTAGACGTCGCAGCCGAGTCCCTGGCGGAGCGCGGCGGCGTCGTGGCCGTCAAGTTCGGCGATGGGGGAGGGATGGTCACGCGCGCCGGCGAGACCTCGCGCGTCGCCGGTGTCTCGGTGGACGTCGTCGATACCACCGGGGCCGGAGACACGTTCGACGCGGGGTTCCTCGCGGGCCACCTTCAGGGCTGGCCGCTGGAGCGCTCGCTGGCTCTGGCCAACGTTTGCGGAGGACTCTCGACCCGCGCGACGGGCGGCGTGGACGCTCAGCCGACCATGGACGAGGCGCTCGCTCGTCTGCCCGAGATAGAAGGGAAGCCCGCTCCTCCATGATCGTCTGTCTCGCGGCCAACCCGTCCGTCGACAAGCTGTTCGAGATCGAGCGGCTGACGGTCGGCGGCATCCACCGGCCGGACGGCTTCGTCCAGGTCGCCGGCGGCAAGGGGCTCAACGTCGCGCGGGCAAGCCACGCCCTCGGAGCCGAAGTCCGCGCGGTCGCCCTTCTCAGGGGACACACCGGCAAGTGGATCGATGAGCAACTCTCCGCCGAAGGTGTCGCCGCGACCGTCGTCTGGACCCACGGCGAGAACCGCTCGTCCCTGTCGGTCGCCGACCGCGAGACCGGCGGGCTCACCGAGTTCTACGAACACGGCGCCGAGGTTCCGGCGTCGTCTTGGAGCGAAGTCCTCCACGAGGTCGCTACCCTGCTCGATCGAGCTTCCTGGCTGACGATCAGCGGTTCCCTGCCTCGCGGCATCCCCGATGACGGGTACCGCCAGGTGGTCGCCGAGGCCCTAGCGGCCGGCGTCAAGGTCGCGGTCGACAGCGAGGGCGCCCGCCTCGCCAACGCGATCCAAGCCGGCCCCGACGTGGTCAAGGTCAACGCCGGCGAAGCCTCCGATCTGCTCGGCATAGAAACGGCCACGGTCGAAGGCGCTCTGGCTGCGGCAACCGAGCTGCGCGCTCGCGCCGGCGGCGAAGGTCACGCCGGCATAGTCACGCGAGGCGCCGACGGCGTGGTCCTGCGCGCGCCCGATGGCACCAGCTGGTCCGGGGAGCTATACGTCAGAGGTCGCTACCCCGTCGGAAGCGGCGACGCGTTCCTCGCCGGCCTGGTCGTGGCGCTCGACGGCGCAAGCTCTTGGGGCGAAGCGCTCGCGATGGCGCTCGGCGCCGCAACCGCGAACGCCGAACTGCCGGGCGCCGGTCGCCTAGACCCGGCCCGCGCGCGAGCGCTCGCGAGCCAAGCCCTCGTCCGACCGCTCTAACCGATACTGGCGTTGGCAGGTGGCTAGTCAGTACGATGCGCCGATGGAGATCAGGCGGATCCGGACCGAGGAGTGGAGAGAGCTGCGCGAGCTGCGCCTGCGCGCTTTGCAGGATTCTCCCGACGTCTTCGGCTCTGCGTACGAACGCGAGTCCACCGACCCCGACGAGGACTGGCAGGCCTGGGCCGAGGCGGGAGCCCGTGACGAGGACCAGGCTCTCTTCATAGCCTCGGCCGCCGACGGCTGGATCGGCATGACGATGGGTGCTCGAGGCGAGGAAGTCGAGGACATGGCGCACGTGTTCGCCATGTGGGTGGATCCACCGCGCCGCCACTCGGGCGTCGGCACCGCTCTCGTCGATGCCGTGGCCGACTGGGCCCGGGGTTGCGGTGCGACGCGTCTGCGTCTGAGGGTCACCGAGACGAATACCTCCGCTATGGCGCTCTACATGCACCGCGGCTTCGTTCCCCTCGGCGTGCGCGAACCGCTGCGGCCCGGATCGCGGAACATGACGGCGCTCATGGAGCTCGACCTGGGAGAAGGCTCCTCCGAGCAGGCGGTCGCGAGTCAGGAACATGACGAGGTGGTCGCCGAGCAGATGCGCTACTACGAGGATCGCTCGGCCGAGTACGAGGACGTGTGGTTCCGCCGGGGCCCTTACGACCTCGGACCGGAGAGCAACGCCCGCTGGTTCGCCGAGACCGAGCGGCTGGAACGGGCGGGGCAGGCGTTCGCAGACTCCGGCGGCAGCGTCCTTGAGCTAGCTTGCGGCACCGGCATGTGGACCCGATTCCTGGCAGCGACCGCCGAGCGGCTCCTCGCGGTTGATGCCTCTCCGGCCGTGCTCGAGATCAACCGAGGGCGCCACAGCGCCGCGAACGTCGAGTTCGCGCAGGTGGATCTATGGGACTGGGACCCGCCCGGCGACGAGCAGTTCGACCGGATCTTCATGGGGTTCTTCATCTCGCATATCCCCCCGGAGCGCTTCGCCCCCTTCTGGGACCGGATGCGCGGCTGGCTCGCACCCGGCGGGAGCGTGTTCGTCTGTGACGACGCGGCGAACTCCAGTCGCGAGCAGACGAGCCCCAGGGTCGAGAACGGACCCGAGCACGCGCACGTTCGCAGCCTCAACGACGGCACCGAGTACTCGATCGTGAAGATCTTCTACTCGCCGGCGGAGCTGACATCGAAGCTCGCCGAGATCGGTTGGTCCGCGGACCTGGCGACCACAGGCGAAGAGTTCGTCTACGGAACGGTGCGCCCCGGATAGCGCGCGTCGCGGAATCTCCATGACCTGAGGGTGTGAACTCGGGTAGCGTCGCGGCCGTGGGCGAACACGACCATCTCATCGAGGAACAGCAGCGCTACTACGACGCCCGCGCGGCCGAGTACGAGGACCTGTGGTTCCGTCGCGGTCGCTACGACCTCGGGCCCAAGGGCAATGCGCGCTGGTTCGCCGAGGCCCAGCAGGTCGAGGATGCTGCTCGCGCCTTCGCCGAACCCGGTGGGCGCATCTTGGAACTCGCATGTGGGACGGGTATCTGGACGGGGCTGCTGGTTCCGAACGCCGAACGTCTGCTCGCGGTTGACTCCTCGCCCGCGATGATCGAGCTGAACGAAGGTCGCTACGGCGGGCCGAACGTGGAGTACCTGCAGGCGGACCTCTGGGAGTGGCAGCCGCCGGCGGGCGAACGGTTCGACCGCATCTTCATGGGCTTCTTCATCTCCCATGTTCCCGATGAGCGGTTCACGTCGTTCTGGAGTCGCATGGCTGAGTGGTTGGAGCCGGGCGGGAGCGTGTTCCTCTGCGATGACGCCGCCGGTCCCGGGAGGCCGCACACCGGAACCAAGGAGACGGAGGGCCCGGCTCACGCGCACA
>JANPEZ010000111.1:0-6408 GCA_031423155.1 Actinomycetes bacterium | reverse complement strand
CTGAGTTCCTCGTGCAGAGGTTCGCCCGTGTCGGTCCAGTCCCGCTGGAACCACCAGCGGCCGGGGTCAGCGTCCAGTGCCAGCAAGCCGTCGAGGGAAGCCAGGCGCATCGCGGCCGGCGCCGAAAGATCTGCCAATGTCCGGCGCCAGGTGGCGGCCGCTTCCGGAACGCTCACGGGTTCCTCGTAGGGGCCTGCCGGCGCTTCCTGCCAGGTCAGATCCACCTCGTCGGCGAACCTGGATCGCGCCGACCTCGCGTGATCTCCGTGAGGCTCGCTGGCGACCAGCAGCACTCGAGCGCGCGCCCGGCCGAGCACCATCCGGAACAGGCGGCGCTCGTCCTCCAGCCGGAGCCTGTTGCGCTCCGAGCGCGTGATCGTCGCGTCCAGAACCGCGAGATCGAACATCGGCTCGGGCCTGGACAGGCTCGGGAAGTTGCCCTCTACCGCTCCGGCCAGGATCACGGTGTGGAACTCGCGGGCGACGGCCCCGTGGGCGGTCAGCACGTGAACGGCTCCGGCGCGCTCGCGCTCGCCGCCCGCGAAGCCGGGACCGTGCTCGCCGGCTTCCAACGATTCGACCAGAGCAACTACCGAAGGGTCCGCGCTGGAACCCGCCTCGGCCGCGATCGCGGCCAGCGCGACGACGGCGTTGAGCGAGTGGCGTGCGCCGGGGTCCCCATCGGCCGACGCCACCAGTCGCGCCGAGCAAGGCAGTTCCTCCCATAGGAGCTTGAACGCATCGCCGGCAGATGCGCCCGCTACTTCGCCTGCCCGAGCCAACGCCTCGCGCACCGCCTTCAGTTCATCCGCCTCCACTGACGTGAGGCCGTCCTGGACGTCGAGGGCCGCCGCGATCGAGCCGGACCCGGCCAGCGCCGAGCGCATCAGGCCGCGGGCGACTGCGGGCGAGAGCCGGACCAGGTCGGATGTCAGGACCGACTCGATCAGTTGCTCGCGCTCTTCGGGACGCGCTAGCCACTTAAGGGCCAGGATGTACGGATGCGTCGCCGGCTCGCTGCCGAGTGAGAGCCCGCCCTCGGGAACGGCGCGAGGGATCCTCGCGTCGTCGAGGGCCCTCAGCAGACCTGCCACGTGGGAACCCTGCCTGCGGACGATCACCGCCAGCTCGCCCCAGTCGATGCCGTCCTCGACGTGGATCCGGCGCAGCTCACGCGCGATCGCCGCGTGTTCCTCCGAGACATGAGAGGCTGACCACGCCTGCAGCGCAACGGAAACGGCGCGGTACGAACCTTCAAGCTCGATGTGCGAGGCCGCCGCCCGTTCGGTGAAACGCAGGATCGGCACATCGGTCGAACCCTGGAACGAGAAGACATGTGCGGCGGGATCGCCGGCAGCAACCAGATCGGGCGCCCCGAGTCCGAGCAGCAATGCCTCCGCCGCCAACGTGGAGTCTTGAAGATCGTCGACGAGCAGGTGGTCGAACGAAGGCTCGCCTTTGCCCGCGACCCCAGCAGCGCGCTGGACCATGGCGGCGAAGTCCACGACGTTCAGGTCGTCGATCACCTGCTGGTACTCGCGCAGGAAAGCTGCCAGTTCGTGCCATCCGGATAGTCCGCGGGCGTCAGCCTTGATCACGATCTCTTCGGGGGTAAGCAGCGACTCCTGCGCACGCGAGAGGAATTGGCGGACCTCGTCGGCGAACCCACGCATCTGGAGCATGTGCCCGTACGCCGGCCAGGCAGCCGGATCCTGGTTGGCCAGAAGCTCTCGCACCCTCGCGAACTGGTCGGGGGCCGACAAGATCTCGGGCGCCTCGGCGTACCCCAGGTCCGCGCGCCTGTCGGTCACGACCCGATAGGCCAGGCCGTGGATGGTCAGGACATGAAGGCTCGGCAGGGATCCGCCGATCCGCTCCAGCAGCTCGGCGCGCGCGACGTCCTTGGCCCGCTTGGAACCGACGACCAGAGCGATCCGCTCGGGGTCGGCTCCGCCCGCCAGGAGTTGCGCGAACCTCTCACGGAGCACCCAGCTCTTGCCCGAACCCGGCCCGCCGGTAACGAGCAGCGCTCCCTTCTGGTGGGAGAGGACCTGGTTCTGCTGTTCGTCGGGCAAGGGGGTCATCAACCCGCGATGCTACTCGCCGCCTCCGACACGGGCTTCATGTCCCGATGTCGGGACGGGGAGGGAGGGGACCAGTGGGGTCCTGGCTGGGTGTCCCACCGATGCGCGAGTTCAGCCAGTCCTGGATGTCGTTCACCGACAGCCTGCCGACCAGTCTGCCTTCCAGAAGGACCATGCCTTCGCGGCTGCCGAGGACGTCGACGGCATCGGCCAAGAGCATGTCGGCCTCCAGTCGTGGAACCGACGCCGCCCGGACCATCGCGTCGCGCACCGGGCTCATCGGGTCGCGTGAGCCGGTCTTGCGCGCCGACTCCATCGAGATCGTTCCCGCCACCTGCCCGTCGGGACCCGCGACCGCGAACTCCAGGTTCGGGTTCGCGCGAAGGTATACATCCAAAGCCTCGGACAGCGACATGTCGGCCGGCACCATGTCGGGGGCGGGGCCCATGGCGTCGCGAACACGCCCATCGCCAAGGGTCTGCAGTACCTTGCTCCTCGCCTCGGATGCCCTGGCGCTGGAGAAGATGATCCACGCGATGAGGAAGGACCAGATGCCGACGAACTGGTCCTGGTTCTGAAGTCGCGAAACGCCGTAGATGGCGATCGCCCCGGCCACGAGGTACCCGGCCCTGGATGCGATCCTCATCGCCCGCATCCGGTCACCTGTGACCTTCCATGCGCCTGCCATCAGGACGCGACCGCCGTCGAGCGGAAAGCCCGGGAGAGAGTTCAACAGGAACAGGAAGAGATTCAGCCTGCCGTAGTGGGTCGCGACGACCGAAAGGAGCGGATTCGAGGTCTCGGTCGCCGAGCCGATCGCCAGTAGCGAGACGCCCAGGAGCACGTTCGTCGCCGGGCCGGCCGCCGAGACCACGAACTCGCCGAAAGGCCCACGCGATGAGGACGGTGTCTCGGTGAAACCTCCCCAACCGCTGAGCGTGATACCCCAGACGGGAAGGTCGAGTCTGCGCGCCGCGAACGCGTGCGCACCCTCGTGCAGGAGGATCGAGCCGAAGAACAAGGCCGCCGATCCCAGCGACAGCCACAGTGCCGCGCTGTCCGAGCTGACCGCGAAGCTGTTCGAGAACCCTTGGTACTCGCTGAACGTGATCAGAGCCGCCATCAGCACCCAGGAGGTACTCAGGTAGATAGGGATGCCCGCGATCGCGGCTATCTTGAAGCGCTGTCCAACCGGCATCCTCCGAGACTACCCCGGCGTCGCAGAAAGGAGCTGCTGAACGCGCTGGTGGGAGACTCCGAGCAGTTCGGCGGCATCTCGGCGGGAGAGGCCGCCCCGAGTGAGGGATCTCGCAGCGGAAGCTAGGGCGTCTTGCGCCTCGATCTGGGCACGCGAGGCCTTCAACCGGGCGATCCGACCGCGATCGGCCGCTCGCAGGAGGCCATCGGGAAGCCGGAACTTCGGCCTCAACTCCGCGGCGTCCGCGTCGTCCACCCAGAGGCTCAGGGCTTGACGCGTTCGCGAGATGGCCTGCGTGATACTGCGGCCGTAGGTGTGACAACCCGGAACCGACGGCACGCGGCTGATCCAGGCGCCGCTCTCGTCTCTCTCCAAGATCACCGTGTACGCAGCCATCGCGCTCCATCTGTAACCCCGTCATGTTCGCACACCTCCCAGGCATCTGTCTATAGGACTAGACGAACCGCATGTCGCCAGGGAGAGGCAAGGCCTAATTATGAAGAGAACCACCGATACGACTCGTGGTGAGAGAGTTGCTGTGTGCTGGGGGAGTCTCGTGCAGGGAGGGTCAGGCGTATCGCCAACCTGCTCATCGCGGCCGCGCTGTCGATGACGGCCGGGTTCCTATTCCTCCGCGCCATGGATCGGCCTGCACTGAAGGGGCCGATCTCGTTCGGACCCAAGGCGACCGTTTGGCCGGAGAACGCCCTGTCGGTCGGGATGAGCCTCGAGGTGATCCAGAGGGAAGCCTCGTTCGATCGCGGGTCGATGTGGCGACTGGTTCCTCGGAAGGTGGTTGCGCGTTTCGCCGACGAGGTCTTGGGATGGGGCAACGTTCGGATCTCCGGCGGCGGCGAACCCGAACCGGACGGAACGATCATCTTCACGGTAACGACCGACTCGACATGCGGTCTGCCGACTGCGCCCTGTCCCGGCCGAGCACCTCCGGACCTGCAGGTCACCTTGGTCCAGCCGCTGGGCGAGCAGCCCCTCGGCGGCATCTGGAGCGTGTCGGAGGTGGAGAGCCCGAGCCTGACCCTGCCCGACGTGCAGGGACACCTCGCCGGCGGGCAGGCGCTCGCGGTCGGCATCGACATGGCCAAGACCGAGCACGCGGTGGTGGGGGCCGCCTACGTCGACGAATGCGGCCGGACGACGTTCGACTCCCGGGTCGGGATCCGTGAAAGCGCCAACGCGCTCGAGATCCCCGACCCGCTATTCACGAGCGGGCCCGCGTGTTCGGGTTCTGCCAACGGTTACCTGTTCGCCTATACGACTCCCCAGCTCGTCGTTCAGACCGGCGATCCTTTCCTGGAGAGCGCCTCGCTCAACGATCTGGCGATCGTTGCGGTGAGCGTGTCTCAGGCTGGAACCTCGCCTGCTCCATCGGGCGAGATCGCGGCGTGTGGCGAGCCGATCGCGAACCTTTCCCTCGGGGCGGACGGTCTGCGGTTCGATCGAGACTGTCTAGTGGCGCCCGCCCGAACTCCGATCACGATCGGGTTCGATAACCGGGACGCCGGCGAGTCTCACAACGTCGCCATCTACGACTGGAAATCTTGTTTCGGTATCGCCGTGAGGACCGGAGCCGGCGATTGCAGCGTGTCCCCGGCGTCTCAGGCTCTGTTCACAGGAGGCCTCATCGTCGGTCCCGACTTCGCCGCCTACGCGTTGCCGGGCCTGGCTCCCGGTCGCTACGTCTTCCTCTGCGACGTGCACCCGTATATGCACGGCATCTACCGGACCGCCTGAGAGGCCCGCTGCGACCGGCACCGGCTAGACTCGAGCACTCGAGGATGATGCTCGCAGACGGAGGTCGAAGAGATGCCGACTCGGTTCGCCCGCACGACCGTCGGACTTACGATCGCTGGTGTCGCCATCTATGCGGCGATCCTGCTCCTGCCGAGCGAATACGTCGGGCCGCAGGGGTATCGGACGATGTGGTCCTACACTGAGGGTAGCTACGGACACGTCGCGGTGCTCGCGACCTTCGCCTCCTTGGCGGTTCCTCTGGCTGCCGCTTGGTTCGTCGCCCGAGGCAGGCCGCTGGTCGGGGGCGGGGCGCTGCTAGCGCTCGCCGCTCTAGGTACGGTTCGGGGCATCGGCAATCTGTTCTACGACCTCTCGATCGCCGAGCTGGTCAAGCAGGCTGGATATCCGTCGGCGCCCGGAACGGCTCCTTCGTTCCTGTACGTCGGAGCCGCACTGCTCGCCTGCGCAGCGTTCGCCCGCGCCGGCCTGATCGCCATCAGGCAAGGCGCGTCGCGTCCCGAGGCGGCCTCGACGGGTCAGGTAACCTCCGGCGCCGGCGGATTCCCGCCGCTCGCCTCCCCGGTTCCGGGCCGTCCGGATGCCGGGAGCTGATCGTCAGCAAGCCGAGAAGCGCATCGGGCTCTTCGTCTACTGAGCGTCAGTCGAGCTTCTTCCACGGAACGATGGCCTGAATCATCCCCCGTCCCAGCCGTTTGGCCCGTTTGGTCCAGCGGCCGTCCCGATCCAAGGCTTCCATCAAACCGACGAAGGCCCCTAGCTCAAGCCACATCCCGCATAGCGCAAGCAGCAGTCCGACGGTCGCGAAGCTGATCCCCTGCGCAAGGTTGTCATGCCAGTTGGCGATCCCGGCCAGGGCCATGACACTGCCTGCTCCCATCAGTCCCAACCCCGCGACCGCGACGGGCGGCAACACCACCAGGGGGACCAAGTGCTTGGTCTCAGTGTCTGATTCTGATTCGAGGCCCCCGGACTGCTTGTGGGTAGGCAATCTCGCGAAGGCGCGCGAAAGGAGAACCAAGAAGGCCAGCAGGAGGAGAACCGATACGTAAGGGAGGCTTCGCGTGGCTACGCTCGCGACCGAACACAGGCCGGCGAGCGCGAACCTTACGACGCTGCGATCGACAGCCCCTCGCCTGGACACGGCTATGAGTAGCGCCCCTTCATCCGTTAGGTCCTGTTGTGAACCACCCGAAGACGCAGAAGCCGACGGCCGTTACTCCTCCCAGGGCGGCGGATCCCACCGCCGCGCCGACTGGCCCGCCAAAGATGAACCCTCCCACCCCTCCTACCGTGCCCATTCCCTGGATGACGGGCAGGTTACTAGTCACTTGATTAACACACCCTGTGATTTGG
>JANPEZ010000110.1:0-8481 GCA_031423155.1 Actinomycetes bacterium | reverse complement strand
CCGGGCGCGACTGAAACTGGACGTCTTGCGGTGAACGCGAGATGATCGGTTCCGTGCCGCCCCCCGCCCCGCGCTTCACGGTGGTCATGCCCACGCGCGGCGTGCGCGTCCCGCTTCCCGCAGCGCTCGCCTCGGTGGCGGCGGCGGCCGCCGCCGTGGGCGGTGACGTCGAGGTCGTGCTGGTCCACGATCGACGCCCGGGCGATCCGCCGCTCACCACGGCGAAGCTGGCGGCGCCTGCCGGGCTCGCCGAAATTGAATGCCTCGCTCATCCCTGAGGTATCGACCGGGTCTCCACGACCCTGAGCGGATGCTTTCCGAGCCCTTCGCCCATACGATGTGCTCGTGAGCGAGATAGCCGATGTCCTCGCGGCGATCGAGTCCCTCCACGCGAAGGGTCAGAAGATGGCGCTCGCGACCATAGTCGCTGTGCGGGGCTCGACCTACCGGCGCCCGGGCGCCCGCCTGCTCGTACCCGAGGAGGGCTCCCCCGTAGGCAACATCAGCGGGGGCTGCCTCGAAGGGGACGTCGCCGACATGGCCAGGGTGGTCATGTCCGAAGGGGTCGCTCGTCTGGCGGGCTGGGACCTGACCGCCGACGACGACGCAGTCTGGGGCCTGGGCCTGGGGTGCAACGGCGCGATAGAGGTCTTCATCGAACCGGCCGAGCAAGCAGCCGAAGTCGCCGGCGCACTCCGGATGGCGCTTGACGAGGAACGACCGATCAGCGTGGTAACCGTCGTCGAGTCCAGCGACAGTGGCGTTACCCCCGGATCTCGAATAGTCATTCGTCCGGGCGTGGAGGTCGAAGGGACGCTCGGCCGGGTCGCTGTCGATGAAGAGGCCATCGCCGCGGCGCGCGAGTTGCTCGCGGATCAGCGCTCGGAGATCCGCGACCTGACCGGAGGAGTGCGAGCCTTCGTCGAAGTCTTGGAACCACCGACGAGGCTGGTGGTATGCGGCGCCGGTCACGACGCCATCCCGCTGGTCCGGGCCGCGAACGTTCTGGGATGGAGCACCATCGTCGTCGATGACCGCGATGCCTTCCTGTCGAGTGAGCGATTCCCCGAGGCTTCCTCATTCGTCAAGGTCGCCGAACCAGAGCAGGTCGCGAAGTCCGCACCGATCGACGAGCGAACATACGTCGTCGTGATGACCCACAACTTCCTGCGCGATAAGGAATACCTGCGGTCGCTGCTCACTTCTCCCGCCGCTTACATCGGGATGCTCGGACCCGCGGCCCGCACCGAGCGCATCCTGATCGATCTGGCGGAAGAAGGCGTGGACGTGAGCGATCGCGCCCGCATCCACGGCCCCGCCGGCTTGGATCTCGGCAGCGAAGGGCCGGAGGAGATCGCACAGTCGATCCTCGCCGAGATAGTGGCCGTGAGGCGGGGACGGGGAGGCGGGTTCCTCAAGGAGCGGCCGGGCCCGATCCACGACCGGACCCAGCAGGCCCGCTGACCTTAAGGTTGCCCTACCTGCGCGACCGCGGCGTCCCCGACGAAGCGCTGGCCCGCGTCCATGCGCCCGCGGGGTTGGATCTGGGTCACGTCTCGACAGACGAGATAGCAGTGGCGATCCTGGCCGAGATCGTGCAGCTAAGGGCAGCAGGTGGGCTCGAACCTGCAACACCGCCGGCTGCTCAGCGCCACGAGGAGATCGACCCCGTCTGCGGCATGACGGTCGATGTGGCGGGCGCGCGATATCGCTCCGTGAGAGAGGGCCTCACCTACTACTTCTGTTCGGCCGGGTGCCTCGAGTCGTTCGAGTCCGACCCCGCCCGATTCGTTTCACTCGCCCCGTGAACCTCATCCGGTAGGCTGGCCGACATGCTGATCGAGAACTCCTTCACGGTCCCTGCGCCGGTCGACTTCCTCTGGGATTACCTGCTCGATGTCGAGCGGATCGCGCCCTGCATGCCAGGAGCCGAGCTCACCGAGGTGGTCGATGCCTCCAACTGGAAGGGCAAGCTCAACATGAAGTTCGGCCCCGTCTCCATGTCTTTCGCCGGATCGGTGACGATGGAATCGCGCGACGACGTGGAGCACCGCGTCGTCCTGGCAGCCAAAGGAACCGAGGCCAAGGGCAAGGGCGCCGCGAACGCGAAAGTGACCTCCTGGCTCGAGCCCGGCGAGGGCGAGACGACCGTTCACATGCAGGCCGACATCACATTGAGCGGCGCGGCCGCCCAGCTCTCGCGGGGGCTTCTGCCGGAGATCTCCAAGAAGCTGACGCAGCAGTTCGCCGACTGCCTGCAGTCCTCGATGACGGCAGCCGAGGAGGCCGAGGCCGGATCCGCCGCCGCTTCCTCGCCCGAACCCGCCGCGGTCGCCAAGCCGGTCGGAGGCCTGCGCCTGGGACTGAGCGCTCTCTGGGCGGTGTTGGCGGGGTTCTTCAAGCGTCTCTTCGGAGGCGGGAAGAAGACTTGATCTCGGGCATCGTCCTGGCCGCGGGCGAGTCCACACGCTTCGGCTCCACGAAGCAGATCTTCGTTCACGGCGGACAGCCGCTCGCTCAGCACGCTGTCGATGCGCTTTCCGGCCTGGACGAGATCCTGGTGGTTACGGGCCACGACGCCGATGAGGTCGAGTCGGCCGTGACCCTGCCGCCGAACGGAAGGTTCATACGCAATCCGAACTTCCGTCTCGGGCAGTCTTCTTCGCTGGCCGCCGCGTTGCACGACATCAACGACACCAGCGAAGCGGCCGTGGTCTTGATGGCCGACCAACCGGGTATCACCGGAGAGGTCGTCCGAGCGCTCGTCGAGCGCTTCCGCTCGACCCGCAAGCAGATCGTTCGAGCCGCCTACCGCGACGGACCGGGCCCTTCGCTACTGTCGCGCGAGATATACGGCGAGGCAGGCCATCTGCACGGAGACGCCGGCGCTCGCATATTGATCGCGAGTCATCCCGAATGGTTGGAGGAGGTCGAGATCGACGCGCCGCAACCCAAAGACGTCGACGCTCCCGAGGACTTACCCGGCTGAAGGTCCACGGGGGCGGAACATCAGGCGTTCTGGGTTCGGCTCGCCGAAGCCGAACCTGCGGTAGAGGCCGTGGGCGTCGCTGGTGCCCAGGTACCAGGGTAGGTCCCGATGTGGCGGGTGTTCGACCGCCTCGCGGACCAACTCGAGGCCGAGCCCGCGGCCGCGATACTCGGGCAGTACGTATACGTCGAACAGGAACGCGAACTGCTCGCCGTCGCTGACCACCCGGCAGAAGCCGACGGTCTCGTCGTCGTCGAATAGACCGACGACCCTCGTTGCCTCACTGATCAGGCGCTCAACCGTTTCGAGCGAACGGCCCTTCGCCCAGTAGCTGTCGGTGAGGAACCTCCAGACGGCTTCGGCGTCGACGCGCTCGGGGTCGTCATCGAGCTCGGATCCGTCCGGCAGCTCGCGCCTCAACAGTTGAACCCGAGCCGGCGGTTCGAGATCGCCGGCAACTTCCGACGGATGTCGCGGAGTTCTTCGAAGTCTAGATCGGCGAAGACGACCGCCGTGCTCTCCTGCGGCGCTCGAACGAGCACCCGGCCCCAAGGGTCGACGATCATCGAGTTGCCGTACGAACGGCGGTTGTCCTCGGGCTTGCCGTAGGGACCCCACTGCGCGGGGGCGACGATGAAGCACTGGTTCTCGATGGCACGGGCGCGCAGCAGTATCTCCCAGTGATCGATCCCGGTGGCCCACTGGAACTGCGACGGCACGGTTATCACTTCGGCGCCGAGCGCCATAAGTCCCCTGTAGAGCTCCGGGAAGCGAAGGTCGTAACAGATGCTGAGGCCCACCCTAGCGAACTCGGTCTCGTGGGTCACCAGCTGCTCCCCTGCCACCAGCGTGTCCGACTCGCGGATCGGCGGCTGGCCCGGCGGCTCGGCGTCGAAGAGGTGGATCTTGCGGTACCGCGCGACAACCTCGCCGGAGCGATCCAGCAGGACACTCGTGTTGAAGACCTTGCCGCCCTCGGCCTCGAGCACGCTTCCGGCCAGCACCCACATCGAGCGTTCGCGCGCCATCGCCGACATACGCTCGGAGACCGGACCCGGCACCGGTTCTGCCAGCTCGGCCCGCAGCCTCGGCGGACCCATGTAGTGGAAGAGCTCGGGCAGGGCCGCCAGGTCCGCCCCGGCGTCGGCGGCCTCGGCCAAGAGCAGCTCGGCCTCATCGACGTTGGCTTCGACGTCTGCGCCCGAGTTCATCTGGCAGATGGCGACCCTCATGTCGGAAGCCTAGCCGCCGAGGGCCGCGCGGATCGCATCCAGCGAGTCTGGGTTCTCGATGCTAGAACGGTCGCCCGGGTCCTCGCCGAGGGCGACCGCCTTGACGGCGCGCCGGACGATCTTCGCGCTGCGCGTCTTGGGGAGCTCGGCTACGAACACGATCCGGCTCGGCGCGAAGGACTTGCCGAGATCGTCGGCGACCGCCGCCCGGAGCTCGTCGGCCAATCCAGCGCCGGCGTCCGGACGGGCGACCACGAAGCACCAGATCGCCTCTCCCTTCACCTCGTGGGGGACGCCGACCGCGGCCGACTCGATGACCGCCGGATGGGAGGCCAGGGCCGACTCGACCTCGGCCGGGCCGAGCCGCTTGCCGGCAACGCTCAACGTGTCGTCCGAGCGACCGTGGAGGAACCAGAAGCCGTCCTCGTCGACGCTGGCCCAGTCCCCGTGAACCCAAACCCCCGGCCACCGCCGCCAGTAGGTGTCGAGGTATCGCTCGTCGTCGCCCCAGACACCTCTGGTCATCGAGGGCCAAGGTTGCGTGCAGACGAGTTCACCGACCCGGCCCGGCACCACGGACTTGCCATCGGCGCCCCAGACCTGCACCGACATGCCGAGCGAAGGACCGGCCAGAGTGCACGGCTTCAGCGCCTGCACCGGATGTGGGGACAAGAAGCACGCGCCGACCTCGGTTCCTCCGGAGAGGTTGATGACGGGAAGCTTTGCGCCGCCGACGCTTTCGAAGAGCCACATGTATGCGTCGGGGTTCCAGGGCTCCCCGGTCGAGGCGAGGATCCGAAGCGACGAGAGGTCGTGTGCTTCGACTGGTTCGACACCATTCAGGATAAGCGCGCGTATCAAGGTCGGCGAGACACCTAAGGCCGTCACGCGGTGACGCTCGACGGTGGCCCACAGCCTGTCCGGTCCGGGGTGATTCGGGGCGCCCTCCGTCAGAAGCACCGACGCGCCCAGCGCCAGCGCCCCTACGATCTCCCACGGCCCCATGATCCAACCCAGGTCCGTCACCCAGTGCAGCACTTCGCCCTGATGGAGGTCCACCTGGTAGGCGACTTCCTCGGCGATCTTGACGAGGAACCCACCATGGACGTGGAGCGCGCCCTTGGGCTTGCCCGTGGTGCCGCTCGTGTAACCGATGAAGAGTGGATGCTCCGGGTCGAGTTGCTCCGTCTCGAACACCGCCGGCTGAGTCGCGAGCAGTTCGTTCCAGCGGACGTCGCGTACCGGATCCCAGGGAGAGTTCAGGTCGCCGAGCCGCTCCCAGACCAGGAGACGCTCGACGCAGCCGGCGATGACGGCTGCGCGGTCGGCCGTCTCCTTCATGGGAACGACCTGTCCCTTGCGCAGTGAACCGTTCGCGGTGATCAGGACCCGCGCTCGGGCGTCGGCTAGCCGCTTCGCCACCGCGTCCGCGCCGAAGCCGCTGAAGATCGGAACGAAGACCGCACCGATCTTCGCGCACGCCATCACGGCCACCACCGTCTCGATGGCCATCGGCATAAAGATGCCCACGGTGTCTTTGGGTCGGACGCCCAGCTCCTGAAGTCCATGAGCCAAGCGGTCGGTCAACCCTCGAAGCTCCGCGTAGGTGACCCGGCGGGCCTCGCCGTCCTCTCCCTCCCAGAGAACCGCGGCTGCGCCGGGCGTACGCTCGGCCCAGACGTCCACGCACTGGTGGGCGAGGTTGACCCGGGAGCCGGTGAACCAGGTCGCCCACTCGGGGCCGCGAGAGACATCTACAACTGACGAGTACGGTTCGAAGAACCCGATCTGAAGATCGCGGACGACCGCGTCCCAGAACCAGGCGATGTCTTCGGTCGATCGCGCCGCAAGCTCTGAGAAAGAACCGATGCCCTCGGCCCGCATGAGGCGCGTGACGTTCGCACGAGCGACCGTATCGGCGTCGGGGGTCCATACGACGTCCACCCGGACACGGTATAACCATGCCGATGGCTCCGCGCGTAGGCGTTATCGGGATAGGCCACTCGGGCTTCGCGCGCACGACCCCCGGCGTCTCCTACAAGGAGCTGATGTTCGAGGCGGCCCGAGCCGCTTACGAGGATGCCCATATCGATCCCCGCCGTCACGTCGACTCTTTCGTGTGCGCCTCGGAGGACTTCCAAGAAGGCACATCCATCTTCGACGAATACCTGCCGGATCAGCTGGGCGCCGTTCAGAAGCCCGTCCAGACGGTCGCCAGCGACGGTCTGTTCGCCATCGCGACGGCTGTGATGCTGATCCGCTCGGGCATCGCCAGAGTCGTTGCAGTGGAGGCGCACTCGAAAGCCTCCGACGTCGTCTCACAGGGCCGCATCGACCGGTTCGCCTTGGATCCGGTGCTTAACCGGCCGCTGGGACTCTCGGCCACGGTGCTGGCCGGCCTCGAGATGCGCCGCTACCTTCACGACAGTGGTCATGTCGCCGAGGAGTGCTCCAGGCTCGCCGGTCACAACCGGGCGAACGCGAGAGCCAACCCGCGCGCCTCTTATGCCGACGCTTCCGAGGACGCCTCGATGCTGTTCGACCCCTTGAGCTCCGATCAGGTGGCGCGAAGCGTCGACGGCTGCGTGGTCGCCGTTCTCGCAGATGAGGGAGTCACGCGCGCGCGGGGGGCGAAGGTCTGGGTGGACGGGGTCGGTTGGAACCAGGGAGCGGTCTCGGTCGAGAGCCGGATCTGGGGCAAGGCCGGCTACGTCGAACGCGCCGGCGAGATGGCCTACGGGCAAGCGGGGGTCTCGCCGGGGCAGATCGACTGCGCGGAAGTGGACGACACCTACGCGTACAAGCAGTTGCAGCACCTCGAAGCGCTGAAGCTCGCCGAACGCGGCTCGGACCTGGCCGTCAACATGACCGGAGGAGCGATCGGAGAGGGATACCTTCACGAAGCGAACGGCCTCGCACGCTTCCTGGGATGCGTGGAACGCGTCCGCGGGGGTGAGGCAGTCACGGCGCTCGCACAGTCGTGGCGAGGCGTACCCAGCACGTCCTCGGCTGTAGCGATCTTGAGGGCCGACTCGTGACCGGCGGGCGCGTCGCCATCGTCGGCGCAGGCATGACCAAGTTCGTCCGCCGCGCCCAGGAGACCGGCAAGGAACTAGCATGGGAGGCCTCCAAGGCCGCACTGGATTCCGCGGGAGTGACGCTGGCTCAGGTCGACGCGGTCGCGCTGGGTAGCGCGCCCGATGCCTTCGACGGTGTGCACCGCAAAGGCGACTACCTCTCCGATGGGGCGGGGGCGTGGGGAAAGCCTTACATCAGAACGTATGTCGGGGGCGGCACTGGGGTCTTCACCCCGATCCAGGGCTGGTACACGATCGCCTCCGGCATGGCCGACGTTGTCCTTTGCGTCGCCGAGGAGAAGATGTCGAGCTGCCAGCCGCACCCGCAGGGCGCGTTCCTAACGATCTTCGACAACATCATCGAGCGCCCCCTCGGACCGAACCTGCTCTGGATCTTCGCGCTGGAGATGAACCGCTACATGAACGCTTACGGCTTGGACAAGCGCGACATCGCGGCCGTCGCCGTAAAGAACAAGCGGAACGCCGCCGACCACCCGTCGGCGTTGCTCGGCCAGACCGACATCACGATCGAAGATGTGCTCGCTTCGGAGACACTCGCCTGGCCGGTGCAGAGACTGGATGTCTCTCCGATCAGCGATGGAGCGGTCGCGATCGTCATGGCGAGCGAAGAGGCCGCGCGCAAGCTGACCGACAACCCCGTCTGGGTCGAGGGGGTCGGCTGGAACCTCGATACCGCCTACTGGACCGGGCGTGACCTGGTCTACCCCGAGTACGTCGAGAAGGCCGCGAGGATGGCCTACTCGATGGCCGGCATCACCGAGCCCCGCAAGCAGATCAACATCGCCGAGCCCTACGACCCGTTCGACTACAAGGAGCTTCATCACCTGGAGGGGCTGATGCTCTTCGATAAAGGGAAGGCCCCCGAGGCGGCGCGCGACGGGGTTACCGCGCGGGATGGTGATCTT
This sequence comes from Actinomycetes bacterium, assembly GCA_031423155.1. GTDB lineage: Bacteria > Actinomycetota > UBA4738 > UBA4738 > HRBIN12 > JANPEZ01. The sequence goes on along the minus strand of JANPEZ010000110.1, from coordinate 257 downwards.
CCCTGCTGTCCTTCCGGAGGGCTCCTCGGGGTCGGAAATCCGATCGCGGCTGCGGGACTGATGAAGATCGCCGAGCTGTTCTGGCAACTCCGCGGGGAGGCGGGGGCTCGGCAGGTGCCGGGGACGCCTATGCGCGGCGTGGCTCAGGCATGGGGCGATCTGATGCAGGTTGGGACGGTTGTTGTGTTGGGGGCTGAGGCGCGGCGGAGTGGATCGGCCCCGGTGCTGCGGCGGGCCAGTCCCCCCCCTAGCCCCCA
>JANPEZ010000109.1:0-8224 GCA_031423155.1 Actinomycetes bacterium | reverse complement strand
GGATGATCGCCGGTTTCGAGACACCTGACTCCGGCCGGATCTTGCTGGAGGGCAGCGATGTCAGTCACATCACGCCGCAGAAGCGCAACGTCAACATGGTGTTTCAGGCCTACGGGCTCTTCCCCCACATGACGGTGGCCGAGAACATCGCCTTCGGTCCGAAGATCCGCAAGGTCTCGCGCGACCAGGTCGCGGCCGACGTGGCCGAGGTGATCCGCACCGTGCGACTGGAGGGGATGCAGGAACGCCGTCCCGGCCAGCTCTCCGGAGGACAGCAGCAGCGAGTGGCTCTGGCCCGGGCTCTCGTGAATCGACCCGCCGCGCTGCTTCTGGACGAGCCGCTCGGAGCGCTCGACCTGACACTGCGCAAGGAGATGCAGCTCGAGTTGAAGGACCTTCAGCAGCGCACCGGCACGACCTTTGTCTACGTCACCCACGACCAGGAGGAGGCGATGACGATGTCCGACCGGATCGCCGTGATGAACGGCGGTGTGGTGGAGCAGCTGGCAACCCCGCGCGAGCTGTACCAACGTCCGGCCAGCGCATTCGTCGCCGGCTTCATCGGCACCTCGAACCTGATCACTCTCCGGGTCGATCGCCGGGAGGACGGGCTCCTCGTGATGGACCTCGGCGAGGGCGAGCGCATCTGCGCGGTGGATGACGGCTCGACCGGCTCCGAGCGGACGATCACCGTTCGGCCCGAGTGGATCAAGCTGGCCCCGGGCGAGGCCGGTGCCCGAGAGCGCGCCTCCCACATCGGGGCCACGGTCGCCGACGTCGTCTACCTGGGCTCCGTCACCCAGCTGATAGTTCAGCTTCCTGCGGGTGAGCGCCTGACTGTGCACCGACTCAACGACGAGGTCGGAACGATAGATCCTCGCCCCGGCGACCGCGTGAGTCTTCACTGGGCCGCCGAGCACAGCTTCGTGATAGGCGGGTCTGGGAACATCGACGAGGCGGCCGCCGCCGCCACATGAACGGAAGGACGTGAAAGGGATGGCTACCCAGCTCGGAACCCTCACCGCGGAGGAGATCGTCGAGCTCTCCAAGCGATACACCCTCTACGACTGGCAGGCGCAATCCAAGGCCTCCCCGATCGCGATCGACAGGGCCGAAGGCGTCTACTTCTACAGCGTCGACGGCAAGCGGTACCTGGACATGAACTCACAGCTGATGGGCGTGAACATCGGCCACGGCGATCGCAGGGTCATCGAGGCCATCAACCGCCAAGCCGAGAAGCTCCCGTATATCACGCCGTTCATGACCTTCGAGGGCCGGGCGCTGCTTGGACGCAAGCTTGCCGAGCTGTTCCCCGGCGATATCGAGAAGTCCTTCTTCACGCTAGGAGGAGCCGAGGCGAACGAGAACGCTCTCAAGCTCGCGAAGCTCTACACCGGAAGGCAGAAGGTGCTTGCCAGGTACCGGAGTTATCACGGGTCCACCGCGGCGACGATGCAGCTGACGGGCGATCCTCGCCGCTGGCCGAACGAGCCGGGCCTGGGAGGAGTCGTTCACGTCTTGGATCCCTGGCACGGAAGCACGAGGCCGGTAGACGACGCCGAAACGGCTCTTCGCTACTTGGAAGAGACGATCGAGCTCGAAGGTCCTTCGACGATCGCGGCCTTCATCCTAGAGACAGTCACCGGAACCAACGGCATCTTGATCCCGCCCGACGGGTACCTGCAGGGAGTGCGTGAGCTCTGCGATCGCTACGGCATCGTGATGATCGCCGACGAGGTCATGGCCGGGTTCGGCCGAACCGGGGAGTGGTTCGCGGTAGACCACTGGGGCGTGGTCCCCGACATCATCTGTACCGCAAAGGGTCTTACGTCTTCCTACCTGCCGTTGGGTGCGGTCGGCATCCGCCCGCATATCGCCGAGCACTTCACCGACAACGTTTTCTGGGGCGGGCTGACCTACAACACGCATCCGATGAGCGTTGCCTGCTCGCTGGCGGTCATCGCCGTCATGGAGCAAGACGATCTGGTCGGCAACGCCAAGCGGCTTGATCCGGTGCTGAGGGCACACCACGAGCGGATGGCGAAGCGACACCCCAGCGTGGGTCTTCACCGCAACATCGGCCTCTTCGGAGTGCTGGAGTTGGTCAAGAGCCGCGAGACGATGGAGCCGCTCTCGCCGTTCAACCAGATGAACGAGACGATGGCCAAGATCAACCGCTTCATGCTCGACAACGGCGTCTACACGATGATCCGCTGGCACAACGTGATGACCAACCCACCGCTCTGCATAACCGAGGATCAGCTGGCCGAGGGCTTCGAAGTGATCGACAGGGCCTTGGAGATCGCCGACGCCGCGATGACTGGATGACCGAGCGAGTCGGATTCATCGGGCTCGGCATCATGGGCCGGCCGATGGCCGGGCACCTTCTTGCCGCGGGCTACCCGCTGACGGTCCATTCGCGCAGCCCCGAGCCCGTTGACGCACTGGTGGCCGCCGGGGCGGCCCGCGCCGCCGGACCGGCCGAGATTGCGGCCGCCTCCGACGTCGTGATCACGATGCTCCCGGATACCGCGGACGTGGAGTCGGTCCTCGTGGGCGAAGGTGGCGTGGCCGCTTCGATAGCAGCGGGGTCCCTGGTGATCGACATGAGCACCATAGATCCGGGACCCGCCCGCGCTTTCGCCGAGACGCTGGCTGCCGAGGGCGTGCAGATGCTCGATGCCCCGGTCTCCGGAGGTGAGAAGGGCGCGATAGAGGCCACCCTTTCGATCATGGTCGGAGGTGATGAGGCCGCGTTCGCTCGCGCCCTGCCGCTGTTCGAAGCGATGGGTAAGAACATCGTTCGCGTCGGGCCGAGCGGCGCCGGACAGGTTGCGAAGGCCTGTAACCAGTTGGTGGTGGCCGCAACGATCGAGGCGGTCGCGGAAGCACTCGTCCTGGCCAAGCGCTCAGGGGTCGATCCGGCCAAGGTGCGAGATGCGCTCATGGGCGGCTTCGCCGGCTCGAAGATCCTCGAAGTGCACGGTCAGCGGATGCTCGATGAGACGTTCGTGCCCGGTTTCCGCGCCAGGCTGCATAGCAAGGATGCTCGCATCGTCCTCGACGCAGCCAAGGCTGCCGGCTCGCCGGTCCCTTCCTTCGAAGTGGTCGCCGCTCAGCTCGACGCGCTAGTGGATGCCGGCGGCGGCGACCTAGACCACTCGGCTCTATTCAAGCTGCTGAACGAGGCCTAACGGCCGTTACGAGAGCGACCCTCGACCGTGTAGTTTCTCCGCAAGCATGAAGCCTTACGTCCGCAACGTAACCATCGAGTGCGCAGATCCCCTCCGGCTTGCTGCTTTCTGGTCGGAAGTGCTCGGATGGATGGTCGAGGAGCCCTCCAGGTGGACGGTCGAGTTGCTTGAGCGAGAGCAAGGTGCCGAAGCCCTGGAGGAAGCGGTCATGCTCGTAGATCCCGAGGGACTGGAGCCGCGCCTGTACTTCCAACGTGTAGACACTCCCGAACGAGGGCCCAACCGCCGGATGCACTTCGACATCACGGTCGACGATGCCGAGGTCGAGGTCGAAAGGCTCACTTCCCTTGGGGCCAAGAACGTGCGCTGGATGCAGGATCGCCTCGGTCCGTATATCGAGACCTGGGCAGAGATCGAAGATCCCGAGGGCAACCTCTTCACGCTGCAGACGGAAGGCGCTACCGAGCTGCCTTAGCCGGTTTGCCTTTCCAGCGCTCCGCCCATGCTGCCAGTTCGGCCATCACGTCGGCCAGACCCTCCCCGCGCTCGGTCAGTCCGTATGTGATGCAGACCGGGGTGGATGGGGTCACGGTCCTGCGGACAACACCGGCAGCCTCCAGTTCCTTGAATCGCTGAGACAGAACGTGGTCCGAAAGAGCGGGGATGGCGTCGCGCACGTCCGAGAAGCGCGAGGCTCCCGACCGCAAGGCATGGATCACTTGAGGGTTCCATCGCTTGCCGACCAACTCGGCGGCCTGCTGGAAGTGGGTGCAGATGGGTTCTTCTTCCATGGGAGTCATCTTAGGTTCCAAACGGTTGAGAGCCAAGGATATTTCCGACACTCAGGAATAATGAGTCACTCTGGCTCGGTTAGTGCCTGAAGGAACACCGCGAAAGGCGCGGGGTCCAGAAGCTAGAGGAGGCAACCGAGATGGCACAGGCCGCAGAGGAACTGCAGGGCATAGCTCTTCCGCCCGCCGGAACCTACGAGATCGACCCTGGTCACAGTTCGGTCGAGTTCGTCGCCCGGCACCTGCTCAGTAAGGTGCGCGGGCGCTTCACGGTCTTCTCCGGTGAGGTGACGATCGCCGACCGGCCGCAGGACTCCTCGGTCGTCGCGATCGCGAAGACCGCCAGCATCCAAACGAACCAGGAGATGCGCGACAACCACCTGCGCGGCGTCGACTTCTTCGACGTCGAGAACCACCCGGACCTGACCTTCGTCAGCACGAGCCTGCGCATCACGGGCGAGTCGGCCTTCGAGCTGGACGGCGAGCTCACGATCAAGGACACGACCAGGCCGGTGACATTCCGGGGCGAGTACCTGGGCTTCGGTCCGGGCACGCAAGGCGAGTCGCTGATCTTCGCGAGCGCGAAGACCACTATCGCTCGCGAGGACTGGGGGATCACCTGGAACGTCGCGGTCGAGACCGGTGGTTTCCTCGTCGGAAAGAAGGTGGACATCGAGCTGGACATCGAGGCCCGCCTGAAGGCCTGACTGGGAGCAAGCGATGGCGGCGGGGTTCCGTCCCCGCCGCCACCCGCTATCGGGCGATGGCGCCGCTGGCGCCGGGGTCGTACCACTCCAGTTCGAAGAGCCGGTCGTAGCGAACGACGGTGTCGCCCGCGACCCACAGGTCCGCCGACCAGCCGCCCCGAAGGGACGTGTATGTCCAGCGGGTCGCATCGAAAGCCCCGACGGGCGCCTGCACCTGCTCGGAGCCTTGCAGCTCGTACATCTGGCGTTCTATCACCGGCTCGAGCGTATGGGGCTCTATGTAGACGACCTCGATCTCGGTTGTGGCGGACAGGCGCCGTGCCGTGACTGCGTTGAAGGAGGGTGAGAGGTAGTCCAGATGCGTGTCCGCGTGCCACGGGATCTCCACCGGTTCGCCGTCTCTGTAGCCGGCTAGGGAATCGCCCTGCGCCTGCAGGAACAGCTCGTGATCTCCCGTGTCGATCCGCAGGCGCACTGGCCGCCAGTCGGCGTCCACGATCACGTCGATGGTCTCGTGATGTGGCATCGGATCGGAAGTCTCAACGTCGGAGAAGTATCGCCAGCCCATCGGGCCGGGCGCGCATCGGAACTCCTCGGTGCCGACGCGAGCCGGCTCGTCCGCGCCGTCGTACACGGCGTATCTTCCGGCGGGCATGTCTAGAGCGTGTCCGGCAGGCCGAGGTCGCGAGCCAGGATGAGCCGGTGGATCTCGCTGGTGCCCTCGCCTATCTCCAGAACCTTGGCGTCGCGGTAGAAGCGGGCGACGGGCAGGTCCTCCATGAAGCCTGCGCCGCCGTGGATCTGAACGGCTTCGCGAGCGCACATGACTGCGGCCTCGCTCGCCGCCAGTTTGGCCATCGAGGCCTCGGCGACATGATCGCGCCCCTGATCCTTCAGCCATGCCGCCCGGTAGGTGAGCAGACGCGCCGCCTCGGTCGCCACCCGCATGTCGGCGAGCTTTGCCTGGATCATCTGGTTCGCGCCGATGGGGCGGCCGAACGCCTCTCGCTCCAGCGAGTAGGTGAGGCTCGCGTCGACGCACGCCTGCGCCAGGCCGACCGCCATCGCGGCCACCGTTATCCGCCCGTCGGTAAGGACGTTCAAGCATTGAGCGAACCCCCGGCCGCGTTCCCCGAGCAGCGCCTCCTCGCCCACGCGCACGCCGGCGAACGAGAGCTCGTGTGTATCCGACGAACGCCACCCGAGCTTGCGGTAGGCGGGGGCCACCGTGACCCCTTGCGAGTCGGCCGGCACCAGGAACGTCGAAAGACCGTGGGTTCCCGCGCCGGGTTCGGTAGCCGCAGCCATGACGTGGACCCCGGTGATCGGTGTGCCGGAGTTGGTAGTGAACGCCTTCGAACCGTCGATCACCCAGTCTCGGCCGTCGAGGCGAGCGGCAGTCTTCGCCGCCGCTGCGTCCGACCCGCCACCGGACTCGGTGAGCGCGAACGATGCGAGGATCTCCCCGCGCGCCACGGGGCCGAGCCAACGTTCCTTCTGCTCGGCGGTCCCGAACCTTGCGATCATCCCGCCGCCCAGACCTGCCGCGGCGCCAAGTGTTATCGCGACCGACTGGTCGATACGGCCGAGTTCCTCTACGGCGATGCACATCGTGACGGCATCAGCGTCCGAGCCGCCGTACTCCTCGGGAAAGGGGAGGCCGAAGAGCCCTAGCGCGGCCATCTTGCGCACGACCTCGAGGGGGAACTCCTCGTTCTCGTCGCGGTGGGCCGCGCCGGGCGCGACCTCCGCGGCGGCGAAATCGCGGACCACGCCCCGGAAGGTCGACTGCTCTGCCGTCAGCTCGAAGTCCACGCTCGGAGCCTACCCCCCGGCTCCGGCTTGCGAGACAATGCCCGGATGGCAGAGGTTCGCAAGGCCTGTGCCGAGCTCCTGGAGTTCAGCCCTGTCCATGCCGGCGCCGCCTTCCACGAGCTGGGCGAGGCGCCGAAGCGGCGAAGGGGATCGCACTGTCCATGGGGGCGATGGTGAGGGCGCGGTGTCGGCGCTTCGCAAGTCGTCCCAGATCTGGCGCGAGATCGATGCCCCTTACGAAGCCGCGAAGACGGCGGTCCAACTGGCGGAGTGCTATGAAGAGGTCGGCGATACGGAAGCCGCCTCGATGGAACTGCGAGGCGCCCTCGCCGTATTCGGTCAGGACCTTCATGTTCACCGACATCGTTGGATCGACCTCGCTGATCGAGGCCATAGGCGACGAGGCGTGGCAGGGGTTGCGCCGCTGGCACGACGATACCCTGCGCAAGCGCTTCGCCGAGCACGATGGTGAGGAGGTGGACCACGCCGGCGGTGGAGAGATCCTCGCCAGCGCGGAGACCCTGGAAGGGGTCATCGACGTCGACGGCGAAGATCCTCGTGAGGTCACCTTGAAAGGCATAACCGACCCCGTCCGGGTCGTGACGGTCGGCTGGCTCCGGCCCTGACGGTCAGGCCGGTTCGAAACCTTCGATATCGAGGATCGAACCGGAGCGGCCATCTTTGAGGACGACGACGACGCGCGTGCCGATCTCCCACTGGACCGGTCCGAGAAGGAGATGCATCAAGACGGTGTCGGCTCCGTCTACCTTGACGAGGCCGACGGAGCGTGGCTCGGCGAGATGCTCGCCGTCGATCCCGGCGCGAGCCACGGTCCACGATTCCAGGACGCCGCCGGGACCGCACTTCGTGTCGGGCGTCAGTTCCGCGAAGCACCTCTCGCAGAAGACGCGCGCGGGCAGATACGTATACGAACACGCCGCGCACCGCGAGCCGAGCAACACGGCTCGGTCTCGCAGCGCCTCGAAGAAAGCGGTGTTGCCCAGGCCCGGCGTGTAGAGGTAAGAGACCGGCATGTTGCCTTCCACGGTGCGCGCCATCAGATCTGAGCCCGTGGCTTGAAGTAGGCGATGTCCAGGATCGATCCGGTGCGCTCCGCCGCCGGTCTCCAAACCGCCTCGACCGCCATACCGATCGAAACGTCCTGCGGCGCAACCTCTCCCAGCTTGTGAAGGAACCCTCCGCTCGATGCTCCCTCCAACCGGATCACGGCCGGCAGCTCCGGAGGATCCAGCGCCACCATGTCCCACCGCACATAACAGATCGAGAACGTCTCGACGATCCCCCGGTCCACAACCGTGCTCCACTTATCCGTAGGTCTGAAACACCGTTCGCAGAACTTCCGAGGAGGAACCAAAGTCCGCTCACACTTAGAACAAACCGTAGCCACGATGAGCCCATCTCTGAGCCCTTCCAGAAACGCCCCCATAGCCTCCCCCGCGTCCCAGGAGTAAGAGACATCGAGCGAGTCAGAGACCGTACCGAGAGCAGACCGAAACTCAGCGTCGGATAAGGGATGCCCGGAGGGAGAGAAAGGAGGGGCCAAAGGATCGGCCCCGGTGCGGAGGTGGGGGCTAGGACTACACCGAGCTCTTCTTCGCTAGCCGAATCCCGCGTGACAATGAGAAGGGATTGGCTGACTGGGATAGCTGCGCGATCGGTCAGCCAGAAATCGTAGGCAGTCCAGTCCAACGCCGTG
>JANPEZ010000108.1:0-2747 GCA_031423155.1 Actinomycetes bacterium | reverse complement strand
CAGCCATCGCTCATCACCCTCGCTTGATGTAGTCCCCTATGTAGTCACATTACTCCCACAGGAGACATCTGTCCAGCTTCCAAGTCCACCGGCTCAGCTGTTCCGTTCGGCTAGGCTCGCGAAGACATGGATCGACTAACCGTCTTCGGCGCGGCATCTTTGACTTTCATGATGGTCATGTACGCGCTTGAGCGACGTGGGCGACGGTTCGTCCTTGGGTTCGCTCTCGGCTGCGCACTGAGCAGTACTTACGGATTCCTCGCGCGCGCTTGGCTTTTCGGGATCGTGGAGGCTGTCTGGTGCGTGATCGCCATCCGCCGGTTCGTGCGGACCGAGAAGGAAGGCCTCAGCCTCCGATGAGCGTTGAGAACTGCGGCGCGCGGGCCAGGATGTCGGGGTAAACGAACACGGCTAGGACTACGATCGCGGCCAGGCCCGTTACCGCGGTGACGAGCCAGGGCGCCTTCAGCGGAGAACCATCCGCCGCGTCCTGGAAGATCATCTGCTTGGGGATGGCGAAGTAGTAGAAGATCGAGATGACCGAGTTCACGACCATCACGACCGCCAGCCATGTCCCGATGCCGCCTCGATCGATCGCCGCCGTGAACAGGATGATCTTGGCGAAGAAGCCCGCGCTCGGCGGGATCCCTGCGAGCGAGATCATGAACAAAGTCATGCAGATGGCAAGGAACGGAGCGGTGCTCTTCATCCCTGCGAAATCGCTGATAAGAAGGCTCGGCGAACGACGGCTCACCGCGATGACCACCCCGAACGCGCCGAGGTTCATCACGCCGTAGATCAGGATGTACGTCACGGCGACCGAGAACGCGTGCGCGTCGACGCCGTGACCGGCCAGCGCGAACGGCAGAAGCATGTAGCCCGCCTGAGCGATCCCCGAATAGGCCAGCAGCCTCACGACCTGCTTCTGCTGCAGTGCCACCAGGTTGCCGATGGTCATGGTCGCGATCGCCAGGGCTGCGAACACCGGCGTCCAGAAGTGGGCCTGTGGCAGGAAGGCCACGAACATCAGTTGCAGCAGACCTGCGAAGCCGGCCGCCTTCGACGCCACCGCGAGGAACGCCGCCACCGGTACGGGCGAGCCCTCGTAGGTGTCCGGCGCCCAGAACTGGAACGGAACCGCCGAGACCTTGAACAAGAACCCACCGACGATGAACAAGATGGCGGCGAACGCCAGCGTCTCCTGACCGCCCGTAAGCTCGGCCAGCGAGGCGCCGATCCCGACCAGACGTGTCGTTCCCGTCAGGCCGTAGATGATGCTCATGCCGTAGAGCATCACCGCCGCGGATAGCACTCCTATAAGGAAGAACTTGACACCCGCTTCGGCCGACTTCGGGTCGCCCTTTCTGAACGCCGCCATCAGGAAGCCCGGCGCCGAGATCAACTCCAGAGCTATGAACAGCATCAGCAGGTCCCTGGAGGAAGGCATCAGCAGGCACCCCAGGAAGGCGGTCAGCAGCAGGAAGTAGTACTCCCCCTGGTAGAACCCACCCTCTCGGAAGTAACGCAGCGAGAGCATGAGCACGACGACCGCCACGACCAGGAAGAAGACCTTGAACAAGATCGCGAAGTTGTCGATGACGAAGGCGCCGTCGAAGGTCGAGCGCTGCTCCCCCAGCAAGGTGAGCAGCGCCCCAAGAGTGCCGAGCACTCCCATGAGCGACAGCGGCATCGCCAGCCACTTGCGCTTGTCCGGAAGGAAGACGTCGACCACCAGCACCAGCAGGATCGTCGCCGAGAGGACCAGCTCGGGCGCGATCGCGTGGTAGTCGATGACCTGGTTCATACTTCGGCTCTCACCCGCCCATCAAGCTCATGAGGCCATCGACGGCGTCGTTCGAGACCCCGAAGATGAACCTCGGATAGAGCCCGAGCGCGATGATGCCGAGCAGCAGAGGAAGCCAGGCGGTCCACTCCACCGCGAGGATGTCCTTGAACCCGGACTCCTTCCACTTCTCCGGCAGCGTCCCCAGGTTCACCCTCTGGAGCATCCACAGGAAGTAGCCGGCGGTCAGGACCGTGCCGATCCCGCCCGCGACCATGAAGCCCCGATACAGGCCCAGGTTCAGATCCTCGCGGGGACTGAACGCCGACAGCAGCGCCATGACCTCGCCCCAGAATCCCGCCAGGCCCGGCAGCCCCAGCGAGGCGATCGAGACGAAGGCGAAGATCCCCGCCATCTTCGGCATGTTCTGGCCCATGCCGCCGCCGATCGTTGCGATGTCCCTGGTGTGGTAGCGGTCGTAGATAGAGCCGACGCAGAAGAAGAGCATGCCGGTGATCAAGCCGTGCGCGACCATCCCGAAGATGGCTGCTTGGATCCCGATCGTCGTAAGCGTCGCTATGCCCAGCATCACGAACCCCATGTGACCGACCGAGGAGAACGCGATGAGCCTCTTCAGGTCCTTCTGCGCCAGACACGCCAGCGCCGCGTAGACGATGGCTATCGCGGCGAGCAGACCTATCCAAGGCGCGTACTTCTGCGCCCCGTAGGGGAGCACCGGCAATGCGATACGGATGAATCCGTACGTGCCCATCTTCAGCATGACTCCGGCCAGAAGGACCGAGCCGATCGTCGGAGCCTCGGTGTGGGCGTCCGGCAGCCACGTGTGGAAGGGCCACATGGGCACCTTCACAGCGAACCCGAGCGCGACGGCGCCGAAGACGATCAGCTGGAACGACTGGGTGTATCCGCCGGAAGCTCCGAACTCCTGCAGGGCGAGCAGATC
>JANPEZ010000107.1:0-2460 GCA_031423155.1 Actinomycetes bacterium | reverse complement strand
TCTACGCGCTCACGCATCAGGCCCGCACGACGCTAGCCACCATGGTGGAGGAACTGCGATGACCGATACCCGCACGCTCATCGAACGTGAACTCGAACGAGTCGAGCCGGAGCCGCTCACGCTCGAGGGATTGCACCGGCGGATCGACCGCCGACACAGGAACCAGCGGATCCGCGCCGGCGTGCTGGGGCTGGCCGTGGCAGCCGCAGGCATCGCATACGCGCTGGCCGCCATCAAGACCGAAACCAACGAGCCCGCCGGCCTTCCGAGCAATGGCGACATCGCCGTCCTCAGTGACGGCCGGCTCTTAGCCATGGGTGCCGACGGATCGAACGTTCGAGTGTTGGTGGACAACCCCTTCGTCGGTGAAGGCTGCGACGTCTCCCTCTCGTGCCACGTGGGGGGTCTCTACGCATGGTCGCCTGACGGAAGCCGGCTCGCCTTCGAGGCCGGCGTGACGACCACCACGATCGATCAGTGGGGCATCTACCTAGCCGATGCCGATGGGACAGAGCCGCGACTGATCGCCGCTTGCCCCGGAAACCCGCCACCGGACCATCTCCCTCCGCAGGTACTCGCGTCGCGCGATCTGAAGGGCCTGTGCCTCGATCTCGCCTGGTCCCCCGACGGCACGCTTTTGGCGCTGGCGACCGATGACAGCGGGAAGCTGTCCGTGCTAGATCTGGATAGCGGGAGCGCCACCGTCGTCGCCGGGTGCGATGAGGGGTGTCAGGCTCCCGATGTCTACGCCGCTCAACCCGCTTGGTCTCCCGACGGGAAGCGGCTGGCATTCGGTACTCCGACGGGCGGGTACGGCATCGTGACCCTGAACGGCACCGCAGCTACGGTGCTGATTCCCTCCCCGAGGACAAGCGGCGGGTCGGGACCCCCGTCGACCGAGCCCACGTGGTCCCCCGACGGTTCCCGGATCCTGGCTCGTGGCTACCTCGACGGTGTCGTAGTGATCGACCCCTCGAGCGGTCAGCAGATCATGGTCGTCAACCCGGACAAGAATGCCTGGATGCTCGCGCCATCCTGGGCGCCCGATGGCACCATCGTGTTCGCAGGGGAACGAACTCTCGGGCCGTGGAAGGTCGAGTCGACGATCTGGGCCGCGCCTGCAGACGGGTCGAAGGTGCGTGTCGCGTACACCAGCGGGTGCTGCCTTACGGGCGGCGCACCTTTCGTCGACTCCCTCGAGTTCGTCGTCTCCCCCGATGGGACGCAGATCGCCTTCAGCGCGGACTTCTTCCCAGCCCGAGACGACGAGGACGGCGTCTACGTGATGAACCTGGACGGGAGCGGTCTTCACCGAGTGTCGACGGTTGGTGTCAACCCGGTCTGGCAACCGCTCCCTTCATGAAGAGAGAGGAGGAACCGTGATCAGGATCGGTCCCGTGGCGATGGCTATGGCGGCGATGCTCTTGGCGGCTTGCGGCCGAGTGGCTCCGACTTCACCGCCGGCAACCTCGCCTGCCACGGTGTCGCCCTCCGATACCTCCGATGCCGGGATCCAGTTCATCGACGTGGGTGGATACGACCTCGCGATCCGGTGCGAGGGATCTGGGTCGCCGACCGTGGTGTTCGAGGCAGGACTGGGGGGTGACATGGATTCGTTCTGGCGAGTGGCTGCGGACGTCCAGGAGACGACCCGCATCTGCAGCTATGACCGCGCGGGCATCGGATCCAGCGATCAGCGTCCGGCGAGCGCGTCACCGTCCTCGGCCGGTGCCGTCGCCGACGAGCTCGACCGACTCCTTGCCGGTGCGGGTGTCACGGGACCGGTGGTGATCGTTGGGCACTCTTTCGGTGGCGCGGTGGAGCAGCTCTACGCGGATCGGCACATGGACAACGTCGCCGGTCTCGTCTTCGTCGACCCAGTGATCGCCGGAACGGCTTTGTGGTTCGGACGCACGTGGGAGGACGGGTATTCCGCGGTCGACATGCGCCGGACCAAGGACGAGTTGGAGCGGATGGGGTCGTACGGTTCGGTCCCGACATTCGTGTTGACACAAGGTTTCGCGGGCGCCGACAGCGAAGTTCCGCAGGACTTCCGGCGCGAGTGGACCCGGGGGCACGAGCTGCTGGCGGCGCGATCGAGCGACGCGATCCACCTCATCGCGTTCGATTCGAGTCATGGGATCCCGGACGACGAACCCGATCTCGTGCTCGCTGTGATCGAGGAGGTCCTGCAGGCGGTGCAGACCGGCGAGCCTCTGGCTGCGTGCGACGTGCGGTTCAAGCCCTTAGGCGGGGCCTGCGCCTGAGGGGCGAAGAAGGCAGATACCGTCGGCGGACCCGCGCCGGGTCGGCTATCGTCGCGCGATGCCTGCGGATCTTCCCTTCATCTTGTTGCCGCCCTCGGAGGGGAAGTCCCTCGGAGGCGACGGACCGCCGTGGCGACCCGGTATGCACGCGATTGCGCTCGACCGTCAGCGCGAGCGGGTACGCAAGGCTCTG
>JANPEZ010000106.1:0-2432 GCA_031423155.1 Actinomycetes bacterium | reverse complement strand
CGACGCCAAGCACAAGATCATCCCCAACAAGCTCACGTATCCCGCGCTGATCGTCTTCGCCCTTCTGATCCCGGCCGCCTGGGCATTGGGCGCGCCCCTGGACCCCGCCAGGGCCGGAATCGGGCTCATCGCGTACGGGGGTGGAACCCTGCTCGTCGCGCTGGTCTCCGGAGGGATGGGCATGGGAGACGTCAAGCTGACAGCCGTTATCGGGATCGTGCTGGGAGCGTTGGGTCTCAGATACGTCGCGGTAGCCGCCGGGCTGGCGATCCTGCTGGGAGGCTTGGGGTCCATAGTCGCGCTGCTGCTGGGGGCCAACCGGAAGTCGGCCATACCCTTCGGCCCCTACATCGCCGCAGGGGCGATGGTCGCGGCGTTCTTCGGAGGCCCTCTGGGCGACGCCTACCTGAGGACGCTCAAGTAGGCACACAGGAGCCGATCTGCCGCTCGGGCTAAGGCAACCCCCCCTCGCCTGCCGAAACAAACCTGGCGAGATGTTTGACTAGGGGTGACGCCTATCGTTATCTATGCGTGCTCGAGGTGCCTGGAGTGCACGGATGTGCTCTGTGGGGCACTTGATAACGATCGTGGCACTTGTGGCATATGGGGAAGGTGAACCGGGTGGCTGAGGCGCGGGCTTTCGTTGGGAGCAACCTCCTGACGGTTTCAGAGGTCGCCTCGGCGATGCGCGTCTCGAACATGACCGTCTACCGGCTGATCAAGAGCGGTGACCTTGCTGCCGTGCGCGTGGGCAAGAACTACCGCATCCGTGAAGCGGACGTGTCGCGCTATCTGGCCGACCGCTCGGTTCACGTGGAGGGGGTTTAGTGGCGAAGGTCAGGGTTGGCTTGGACATCGGCTCGACCGCCGTGCGCGCTTCAGAGGTCGCCCTGGGCGATGTTCCGACCGTCCTTAGAGCTGCCCAGGTGCCACTTCCACCGGGAGCCGTCGAGAACGGCGAAGTACGTCAGCCGGACATCGTCGCCGCCGCCCTTCGCGAACTGTGGACCAGGGGCCGGTTCAAGTCGCGCCAGGTCGTGATGGGCGTCGGGAACCAGCGAGTGGTCGTGCGAGAGATATCGCTGCCGTGGCTTCCTCCGAAAGAGCTGAAGGAATCACTTGGGTTCCAGGTTCAGGAGTTCATCCCGATGTCCGTCGACGAGGCGATCTTGGATTTCGACCCTCTGGGTGAGTTCGAGCAGGACGGGCGGCGCATGCTGAAGATCCTCCTTGTCGCCGCTCAGAGGGTGATGATCAGCATGATCGTCGAAGCCGCGGTCCAGGCCAAACTCGAGCCCGTGGGTCTGGACCTCGTTCCGTTCGCGCTCGTGCGAGCGGTCGGCGCCTCCGATGAGCGGCTGGACCTGGAAGAGACCGGAGACGAGGCCGTCATCGACGTGGGCGCTCACGTCACGAACATCTGCGTTCACTCCCGCCAGACCACGCGATTCGTTCGCATCCTTCCCTCCGGGGGCCGCGACGTGACCATCGCGATAGCCCGCGGACTGGGCATCGAGGACGACGTTGCCGAGCGGTTGAAGAAGGGCGAAGAGGTCGAGGGCGCGCCGGGACGCGAGGACGTTCAACGCGTGGCTCTGTCAAGGGCCGGAAGCTTCGTGGATGAGATCCGCTCGTCGCTGGAGTTCTACACCGCTCAGTCCCAGGGGGCCCGGATAGACCGGGTTCTGGTAACCGGAGGTGGGTCGAAGCTGGGCGGGTTCCTCGAGCTGCTCGACGAACGGGTCCCCGCGAGCGTCGAACGCGGAAACGTCTTCTCGCGCATGAACTCACAGCTTTCACTTTCAGCGGAGGCCGCTGCCGAGGCGGAACCGGTCTTGGCCGTGGCTACCGGGCTGGCGATCCCTGGGAGGAACCAGTGAGCGCTGTAAACCTCCTTCCCCCGGAGATAAGACAGCGGGCGCAGACCCGCAAACTCACGGCGATGGTTGCCGGGGCCGGTGCGGTCGTCCTGATCCTGATCGGGTTCTTCTACTACCTGCAGACCGCCAACCTGACACGCGTGAACGACGACATCACCCAGGCCCAGGGGGTCAATACGGACCTGCAGACGCAGATAGCGGGCCTGCAGGAGTTCGCCGACCTCAAGGCTCAGGCGGACAACGCACAGAAGGTGCTGGCAGCGGTCTTCGCCAACGAGGTTTCCTTCTCCGGGATCTTGGTCGACCTTTCCAGGGTCATCCCCACGGACGAGTACCTGACTACGTTCTCGGCCAAGACGAACGATCCGGGGACGGCCACCACCGAGGTGCCCTCGGGTGGCGTACAGCTGATTGGCCAGCTCACCTTCGGAGGAACCGCCAAGGGAACGAGCACGCTGTCCGCCTGGCTCACGAACCTGGAGAAGGTCAAGGGCTGGGTCAACCCATGGATCCAAAGTTTCGCTGAGCAGGCCGAGGACACCGACATCTACA
>JANPEZ010000105.1:0-13323 GCA_031423155.1 Actinomycetes bacterium | reverse complement strand
CCGACACAGCTCACATCGCTGTTATTCCAAGTCGTGTCGTACCCGCGCGCTAGCGTCCCGCGTCCGGGGTCTGCAAACCGGCTCTAGGCATCCCAGAACAGGGTTCTTCATGATAGGCGGATAATGCGATACGATATGCATGGATGAAACGGAGAAGTGGACGGTCGAGATGTACCAGGACGCTCGGGGGGACGAGCCCGTGAGCGCCTGGCTCGCGAAAGATGTCCGGCGCGCGGGCAAGCAGCAGGTGGCGAAGATCGGTCGCGCCATCGACCTATTGGAAGCTGAGGGTCTCGCGCTTCCGACCCAGTACCTGCACAAGGTGCGCGGCGACATCTGGGAGCTGCTGGCGACGTTCCAACGCAACGCGTACCGCGTGCTCTTCTACAACCCCGCTGGCCGAACGCTCGTGCTGCTCCACGGGTTCGCGAAGACGACGAACGCCATCGATGAGCGCGATGTCGGGACTGCCGAGCGGCGGATGGCCGACGACAAGACGAAGCGAGGTGTGAAGTGACGAACGAGAACCGTACGTGGGGCGAGGCTCGAGACGAGATGCACGCCGCCGATCCCGAACTCGCTGGCGCGTACGAGGAGAGCCGGCCGGCGTTCCTCGTCGCCCGGGAGGTTCTGCGGGCTCGGCGCCGACTCGGTCTCACGCAGAAGGAGCTCGCCGATCGCATCGGCGTGACCCAGTCGCAGGTCTCTCGCATCGAGCGGATGGACTCGACGCCGAGCCTCACGACGGTGCATCGCTTCGCGACGGCGCTCGGCATGCAGCTCGACCTGCGGTTCGTCGATCCCGCCGCGTTGAACGAGGACGGGACCCCGAGCGATGCAGGTACCGAGATCCTCGCCGGACGCGCCGCTTCGCTCGTTCAGGCTCTCATCGATCTCGGCCTCATCGGGAAGAGCAACGAAAGCATCCTCGCACGTGCGCCGGACGGCGGCGTCCAGGTCATGGACCTGGGCAACATGCTCGAAGGTCGCGCTCCGCCCAAGCCGCGCGTCGAGAACGGAGCTAGCGCGTCGATGGAGCGCGGGAAGAGTTCGGGCGCGAAGCGTCGCTCGCGCTGAAGGTACCCCGTACCCGGAATCGGATCAGCTGCTTAGCCCAGACCTTCGCCTCGTCAGCTCGGCTATGCCCGCATCTCAGACCCTGTCGCGCCAGACCCCGACCGGCTCGAACGTCATCGGAACGTCGACGAGGATCAGCTCGCTCGGCTGGCTCGGTCGGATCCTCAGCTCGGGTTGTCCCGTCACCTTGGCGGCGTCACCGGTGGTGACGTTCTCGTCGTCGAACGACGCGGCGCCCCCGATCAGATAGACGTAGGCACCTCGATCCGCTCCGATCGGGTGCGTGACCTCGACCCCGGTCCCGAGTGAGGAAACGAAGACGGCGGCGTCCTGATGGATCGAGACCACATCGCCGCCCTCGGGTCCGATGACCTTCAGCAGCCGATCGGTCCTGTCTTCACGGGTGAACACGCGTTGCTCGACCTGTGGATCGAGGCCGGCCTCGTTCGGCAGGATCCAGATCTGGATGAATCGCATGGCGTCGTCCTTCGAGGCGTTCTGCTCGGAATGCAGCGCCCCCGACCCGAGCGTCATGCGTTGCACGGATCCCGCGGGCAACGGCCCGAACGGTCCGCCGACGTTGTCCTCGTGGCCGAATGATCCCTCCACGACGTAGGTGAGTCCCTCCACGTCCCGGTGAGGATGCAGCGGCCAGACGGCCCCCGGGGTCAGGCGGTCGTCGTTGAAGACGCGCATCGCGCCGAACCCGTCGTTGGCGGGATCGCGGTACCGGTCGAACGAGAAATGCCAGCGCGCATGGAACCAGCCGCCGTCGGTCTCGTAGATCTCGCTGTCGCGCCGTATCTCGATCATCTATCTCTCCATCCTCCCGCTTGAGCAGGTCCTCGTCGAAGGTGTCTGATCCGCCGCTCGACACCAAGGCGGGTGCTCGCCTACGGCCGCGACGCAGCCCTTCGTCGATGCCTCAGTTCTGCTATCAGATCGGCGGTGACCTTCTGAGAGAACGGAAGGGCACCTTCGCGCAGTCGCGTTTCCAAGTCCGAGAGCCGTTCGATCAGACCGTCGAGCGCGTTGACTGCCGCCTTCTCGGGCAGGCCGATGGCCTGGGCGAAACCGAGCAGGTGACGGCGGGAAAGGCCGCTCCTCTTGCCTTCGATCGGAAGCGCCAAGGTGGTGTCTCCGTACGGCACGGTCGACGGCAGGTCGTATGCAGGAGACACGGTCCACTCGCCGTCGCGCTCGAGGATCGAAAGGTTCTTGGCGTGAACGTCGCCATTGCCCGTCAGCCACGCGAAGCAAAGTTGCTCGAACAGGCGTAACAGCGCAACCGGACGCGCCGGGCACTGGTCCGCGAGGGCTGTTACAGCCTGCTCGGTGGTAACGGCATACTTGTCGGCGGGCCACCGACCGAGGACCTGGCATGCGTCCTCGCAAGCGATGGCGGTCGTCGTTCCGTCGCGCTGGGCGATGCGATCGAACCTTCGAACCAACAGACCCGGTACACCATCCGCGTCGCGAACGATCTGCGCGCGCGCGCTATCGATGCGCGCCTCGCGAGCCCAGGCAAGGAAGAAGGCTTCGTCCTGGACGACGTGCGGATATTCGGGCGGATCTACCTTGAGCAGGTAACGCTCGCCTCTTCTGCCGACCGGCACGGAGATCATGCCGGCGGAGGCTTTGTCCTGGACCCCAGGGATGCCGACCCTGTCGATACCGGCTTGCGAAAGCAGGTCTGCGAACCGCACTTCCGACCAATCCCTCTTGACTTGAAGCAGAGGTTCGGCGGGCGTGGGTGTACTTCCTCTCACCACGACCTGCACGTCGCCTATGGCGTCCCGGCCCACCACGAGTAGGAGACTCAGCTCGTCGTCGGCCGACGTCTTCACGGCCCGGCGCAGCGCAACGAGGCGTCGCCCCTCCGGGAGTAGTCCGGCGAAGAAGGCGGGGACCGCTCCGGCGTGAGTGCGAACCGGTTGATCCGCCAGAGGAAGGGTCGTCGCGACCGGCTTCGGATCAGATACGAGGTATCCCGGCAGATAGGCGAACTCGATCCCGTCCGCCGAGCGTGTGAGCGTCGCAGCCAGACGCCCGGCTTTGTAGACATCGGCGGCCGGCGCGGTGGTCAGCTCCGTGAACTCGGCCGGGTTCACTTGGGCTCCCGCGGTTCGGCACGAAGTTCCAATCCCAGTGCTTCGAGGCAGGCGCCGACTATGTCGAGCCGCACCGTATCCTTGCCCGCCTCCAGCTCGCCAACGAACCGCACAGAGCAGCCTGCGAGATCCGCGAGATCCTGCTGCGTCAGGCCGAGCGCCTTACGGCGGTCGCGGACCTGCTCTCCCAACCGCTGCACCGTTCCTTACCTGCCTTCCTATTTCGGCACGAACGTACCGGTTACAGGGATACTAGCCTATCAGAGGCAGTGATTAGGCCCAAATCAGTATGCTCATGCCGAAATCGGTCGAATCCGGATCGGATACTGCCGCCATAGGCCGAAATCGGCACGCTCGTGCGTATCCGACCTTCGATCCCGATCCACGTCTCGTGACGTTCCGTGAAGGTGGCAAGAGTGCGCGGAGGCGTTCTTCCGCAAAGAGATGGAACGCCGCTAGACCTAGATCCGCATCTCACGGCTCCTTCGGCTTGCGGGCGCGGCTCGCCCGGACCCTGCGGCTCTCGTACAGCCAGGCCTTGCTCGCGCCCGGATCGAACATCCCCGCGTTCGACTGCTCCGCGTGCTGTTCGAGGATCTCGGCGTTCTTCAGCAGCTCCTCCGCGCGCGAGGACGTCGGCGCCAACACACGCAGTTCCTTTGCGGACTCGTCGAGCAGCGCCTTGGCTCCGTCGAAGTCTCCGGTCTCGGCGCGCCGGCGCGCTTCCTCCTGCGCGCGAGCTGCCTTCAACACCACGACCTCCTCGGTCACCTCTGCGTCGAGCGCGGCGGCGGCTGCCTCGTCGGCAGACACGAGATTGACCGTGAGAGGGATCGTCACCTCGTGGGCTGCGACGGTGGCGCCGACGCTCACGTAGCGCAGCACGACTTCGGCCACGACCGCCGCCCCGAGCGAGGCCAGGCGCGGGACGCGCAGCTTGAACACGACGCGACGGGTCTCCTCGCTGTACGCATCGCCGAGCTGCACCTGCGCGCCGCCGGCGACCTGGACGAACGGGAAGTCGTTCAACACGCCGAGCATCTCCACAGAAGGGCCCGGACGGATCTCGACCGAGACGTTCTGCGCGGCGAGGGAGACGAGCCCCTCGAATTCCTCGGCGAAGATCGCGGGCGCGTGATCGGGGGTGGGGGCGAAGTACGCGCGACCCACGCCGGCGTCGGCCATCGCGGTCAGCAGCTCCTCGTCGAAGCCATCGCCGAAGCCGATCGTCGTCGTGGAGACGCCGGACTCATCGCCGGCCGCGCGCGCCATCTGCGCGAGCGCGCCGGCATCGACCACGCCGACGTTGGCCTCGCCGTCCGAGAGCAGCAACACGCGCCGCGGCCCGCCGCTGGGGTCGGCGCCGCTCAGCTGCTCGACACCTTTCAGCCAGCCGCCCGACAGGTTGGTCGAACCTCCCGGCCAGATGCCTCCGATGGCCTGCTCGAGCGCCAACTGCGCGTTGCCGACCTCCTGCAGAGGGAACTCCAGGCGCACCTCGTCATCGAACGTGATCACCGAGAGCCGGTCGGTCGGAGAGAGGCGCCGCGCCAGGAACGAAGCGCACGCCTTCGCGGTCTCGAGCTTGGGGCCCGCCATCGAACCGGAGCGGTCGATCACGAGCGCGAGCGACAGTGGAGGCCGCGCCATGCCGGGGACCGGCGGCGCGACCAGTTCGAGCATGCAGTGGACCTCGTGTTCGCTCTCGACCGCGAGCAGTTGGTGATCCAGGCGCAGGCTGGCGCGCAGTTCCATCGTGACTCCTTCCGTCACGGGAGGCGCGGCTCAGGGGGTGAGCCGTAGGGGCCGCCGCCCGTTCTGTGACATCCATCACATTAGAAAGAGCCACCGACACGGCTTACACGTGTGTGATTCAAGTGCCTCTTCGAAGAGGTCTTCCGCTAGCCGTCCGTGCGCTGGAAGATCAGCGAGACGTTCCCGTTCCCGTCGTAGAGCGTGAGCTCGTCTGCCTCGACCGTGAACGACTCGGCCCGGCCGAGCAGCGTGACGTAGGCGCTCTCGGCGCGCATCGCGGGCTCGGATCCACCCATCGCCGTGCTGGCCAGCGCCCCGACCGAGAAGGCCTCGCCCGGACCGGTGGAGTAGGGGCCGCTGTATGAGTTCACGCCGCTGTTGCCCGAGATCCGTCCTTCGGCGAATCCCGCCGTGATTGTGAAGTCGGCGGGGTTCAGCGAATCGAGGGTCCAGCCAGAGAGCGTCCATCGCGTTCCCTCGAGCGAGGTATCGGTGCTCGAGCAGCCGGCCGCCGCAGCGAGCGCGACGGCGATCAGGATGACGGCAGCGAGCCTCTTAGATCCGCGGATCACGCCCCCATCATGTTGTCGCCGGCCGGCTATGTCGAATCACGCGGTCGGGCAGACGGAGAGCTGATCAGCGACGGGAGCGTCGACGGGCGTGCTTGCCCGTGTATACCTCGAGCCGTTCCCGCACGGCGGTCTGCAGGTCGATGAGGTCCAGCGATACCGAGACCTCGTCGAGCGGCAGGCTCTTCCCAGGGTCTCCGAGTCGCTGCCGCAGCCCGTCCCTGTCGTCGTTCTTCACGATCCCGAGCATGTCCATGGGTTCCTCCGACCTTCGGCTGAGCGCCGGGATCAACAGTATCCGCGGCGACCACCGGAAACTGAATGAGTCGAAGGGTGTCGGAACCCGCCGCCCGGGTTAGGGCGTTCGTCGAGCCGAGTGGGCCGCCAGGCCTACTCCCGCTATCGGCGATCGCGCTCGAACCGCCCCAGCGCGTTGCGGACGTGCGCCTCGTCGTGGATGGGCAGGCCTGTGACCCTGCGAGTCGATGTAGGCGAACGCCCGATCGGGAAGTTTCGCCCTCTCACGTGAACCGAGCTTGGCCATCGCACGACCCTATCGCGAGCCGCCGACACGGGAAACCCGGTGCGGCGCATCTCCCAGTTGTGGAATAGGCTCGGCCCTGTCGCGGCTCCACCGGAGCCTCCCGAGAAAGGGGCACCATGAAGGACTTCGTATTGCTGAGTGAGGGCGGCACCATGCCCGAGAACGACGAGGAGATGAAGCAGGTTATGGAGGCCTGGGGCGCGTGGTACGCGGCTCTCGGCGCCGCGGTCAAGGATCCCGGCAACCCGCTTGGGGCGGCCAAGTCGATCTCCTCCGATGGCGCGGTCTCAGACGGCGGCGGACCGACGAACGGCTACATCATCTTGAGTGCCGAGTCGATGGAGGATGCGCTCGCTATGGCGAAGGAGTGCCCGGTCTTGAAGGGCGGGTCCAGCCTGACCGTCTACGAAGCTTTCGCGATGATGTAAGGGGCGTAGCGGGTATCGCCGCCTAGCGGTCGTGGCCGTGACTCTCCGAGCGCCCGTGGCCGCCGCCGGCCCTGGGAGGGCGCGGATGTCTGTGGTCCCTTCCGCGGCTGCCTCGGTGTTGGCTCACCTTATGTTCGGGATGGCGGATCGACCTGGGCTTCTCGTGCTTGCGGATGCTTGGGGAGTCTGTTCCGGGCCCGCCGCCGGATCCTCCTTGTGGACCCTCGCTCGGGGGCGCCGGTTGCTGAACGGTTGAGTGCGCAGCCGCGAGTACGATCGGCGCGCTTCCGACGGGTTGGCCACCGTTGGTCGAAGTGCCGTCTCCGCCGCGTCCGCCGGGGGAGTGCGGTATCGAGGTCGTCGGAGGCTCCGCAAGATCGATGACCCGGCCGTTCCCGCCGTTGATGGCGGCTAGTCCGGCCGAAAGCAGGATCAACGCGAGGGAAGCAGCCGCCGCGAGCTTGCCCTTCCCGGTCCGGCGTCCAACCAGGGCCGCAGCAGCGGGAGCGGGAGCGGGAGCGGGAGACTCCTCGACCACGTCGGGGACGAAGACGATCTCCTCGGAGTGCGAGAGCCTCGATGCCTGTATCACCGCGTCTGCGAGTTCGTCTTGCCCCACGCCCGGCAGCACGTGCACGTCGGCTCCTATCGCCGCGACCGCGGCGGGCCAGACGACTACCAGAGCCACCGAGGGGTGTGCCGAGTGAGCGGCCGCCATCGCCTCGGCGCCGATCTCCATGTCCAGGACCACCACGTCCGGGCGCATGCTTGCGACCATCGGTCCGAGCACCCCTATGGAGTTAACGGCCCCGATCACGTCGATCCCAGCCGCATCCAGGAGAAGGGGCAGCAGTGTCAGTTCGCCCCCTTCGGCGACGACCACACGAACATCCGCGGCCCGGACCAAGTTCCCCCTCAGTTGACGGATGTGCTCTGCCTATGTTGTCGGGTAAGGGGCGTAGAAACTTGAGCCGGATGCCCGGGATCATCCCCGGCTTGCCTCCTGCCGGTGCTACGGGACAGACTTGCCCCCGGTCCTCGACGATAAGGAGTCCCGGATGGCGCCCAAGACGTGGTCTCTCACCAAGGAAGCCGCTCACTACGGGCCTGCCTCCAAGCCCGAGGTGTCGTGCGTTCAGTGCAAGTGGATGTTCCCCCGGCTCGCGTTCGGGTCTTGCAAGTACGTGAAAGGGGTCATCGAGGGATCGGCCACTTGCGACGAGTTCGAATCCCGAAAGACTCAGTAGGTAGTCATCGTCGCGACCAGGGTGTCGGTCTTCGACGGATCGGCTTGCGATGAGATCGTCATCTCGCAGCTGTAGGAGACGCCTTCGGCCGTCGTCGGCGCGAGCATGTTGAGTGTGAACACGGAGCGAGCGCCGGGCGCCAACGCGAACGCCGCCGTTCCGTCCAGGAACTCGTCAGTGATCTTCATCGCACTCGAGTCGGGCTCCTTGAACTTGCCCAGGACCACGCGGTTCACGACGAAGCGACGCGTGCCCTGACAACCCTGAACCACCAAGGTGTCGTCGGTCGTGCCGTCGTTCTGGAGGGTGATCCAGAAGCGAACGCCCTCTCCGTCCTCCATCAGCACGGCCCATGACTGACGGGCGCCGGTCGCGTTGTAGATGTCGTTGCCCCTCCAGCGGTGGGGGAGCGGATCGATCGTGCATCCGGTACTCAGGCCGCAGAGCTTGATCCAGCCGTCCGGCCGGTTCGCAGCGCCGGCCCATGCCGTCGCCGAAGACCCCACGAACGACAGCACCACGAGCAGAGCCAGGCCCTTCTTCACGGAAAGGGTATCGGCGCCAAGGGGCCGCAGCCTGAACCGTCGCGTTGACAATCGCCAGGCAGAGACCGGACACTGGCGTTCATCCGGCGCGCGGGGAGTGCCGGGGTTCTAGAGGGGGTCCCAACTTGAAGCGTTCTCTCGGTCTGACTGTCCTGGTCTGTTCGCTGCTCGCCGCCGGGATGCCGGCCGCGACTTCGGGTTCTGCGCCATCCGTCCCAACCGTCATCAGCGCCGCCGACCACGAGGGCGTGGTCGGTCCGATCACGGGGGTCAATGCTCGCGCTGCCCGTGGCGAGCTCTTGACCCGGGACCCCGCGGCCTATGCTGCCGCGAAGGCAGACGCGGTCGCGCGCGCCGCCTCCCCAGCGAAGGCCGCACCGCTGGTCGGATCTCGCGCGCCGGTCTCGCTGGTAGGTGCCGAGGGTCTGCAGGACCCCGACCTGACTCCTTCGGATTCCACCGGCGCCATCGGGCCGAACAGTTACATCGAGACGGTCAATGCCCAGGTCGGCATCTACGACCGCACTTTGGCCCCGCTGGTCACGGCGGATCTCCTCGACTGGTGGGGTGCGCGAGTGGGAGGGCCCACCCAGCCCTCGGTCTTCGACCCCCAGGTGATGTGGGACGCGACCTCCAAGAGGTTCTACTACGCCGGTGACGTCGTCTTCTCCGACACGGACAACGAGCTGGCGTTCGGATTCAGCAAGACCGCCAACCCCGCAACGCTTTCAGCCAGCGACTGGTGCCAGTACTTCATCCTGTACCTCGACGAGTTCCCCGACTACCCCAAACTCGGTGACTCCAAACACTTCGCGATCATCGGGGTCAACACTTTCGCCGGGAACTCCTACAGAGGCTCGGACATCATGGCGTTCACCAAGCCGGCCGCCGGTGCGATCACGACCTGTCCCGGCCCCGGAGCCCTTCAGTCGACATTCAGTCTCAGCGTCAAGGTGAATGGCATCGAAGAGTGGACCCCCGTGCCGGCGAACGAGGTCGACGCCAACGACACCGGCTACGTCTTCACGGCTTCTCCCTTCGTTACCGGGACGACCCTCGGCCGGTTCAAGGTGACCAAGGATCCCTCTACGGGCGCGGCGGTCATCCAGAACTCCGGGTCCCATATCACGGTGCCGAGCTACACCGTCCCGACGAGCGCGCCGCAGCTCGGTCAGGACGGGCCCTTCGATGACATCGACACGCTGGATGGACGGCTAACGCAGGCCGTCGGAGCGATAGACCCCTTGCGCGGCGGCAAATTCGCCGTCTGGACCCAACACACGATCTTCGGTGGTGCCGGTGCGATGGTGCGCTGGTACGAGATCGACGCGCTCAACAAGTCGATCCTTCAGAAGGGATCGGTTCAAGACCCGAGCACGTTCTTCTTCAACGGAGCCATCTCGCCGGACCGCGTCGTCTCGGGCAAGACCAAGGCGTTCG
Source organism: Actinomycetes bacterium (assembly GCA_031423155.1). Taxonomy (GTDB): domain Bacteria; phylum Actinomycetota; class UBA4738; order UBA4738; family HRBIN12; genus JANPEZ01. Next base: position 3,607 of record JANPEZ010000105.1, on the reverse strand, counting down.
GCTCGAATATGGTCCTCGGATTCAACAGCTCCTCGACGACGATCTTTCCGACGATCTCCATGGTGAGCAAGAGGGGCAACAACCCGACGACACCGATCGTGCTGGTCAAAGCCTCGCTGGGCAACGTAGAGGACTTCGCCTGCGGGCCGAGCGGCTTCCTAACAGAGTGCCGATGGGGAGACTACGCTGCGGCATCGCCGGACCCGAAGGCGCCGACGAGCAGTGCCACCGGGTTGGTCTGGCTCACCAGCCAGTGGACGGTCGACGGCACGGACGGAGGGCCTCCCTCTTGGAGGACCTGGAACTGGCAGGCCCGGCCCTAAGCGGGCATCGGAAGGGTAACGACGCCGTCGTCGTCGGCGGCCGCGAGTGCGCCGGCGATGAAGGTGACGCCGCCGAAAGTGACGGGTACGTTCAGTTCGCCTTCGCCCGTCTTGCCGCTGGGCAGCGGAGTGGACCCGAGCGCCTTGATCCCGATCGGCAGTTCGCGCAGCGCCGCTACGTCACGCACGCAGCCGTTGACGATCAGTCCTAGCCAACCGTTCTTCAGGGCGAGTCCCGCGACTATGTCGCCGGCCAGCGCGACCCTCAAAGAACCGCCGCCGTCGATGACGAGGACTCGCCCCAGGCCCGGCTCCGTCAACGCCCGCTTCACTACCACGTTGTCCTCGAAGCAGCGGACGGTCGCGATCGGGCCTTGGCACACGCGGATGCCGCCGAACTGCTCGAACCGAAGCGAGCAGACTGAAACGCTTGCACCGTAGGCATCTACGATGTCGGAGGTAGCGGTCGGAATCATCAGAGGAGCTTATCCGCCGACCGGGTCCCCGCGGGAGACGGTGTGCCTAGGAGCGCAGCCAAGCTTGTCGGACAACAACGCTCAGGTTGTGCCTCGCCCATACCGATGTCTGATGGGACTTTCGATGGTCGGTAGAGAAAGGCAGCCTTGAGCGCGATCGAGAAGCCGGCGCGACCTTCGGCCTCCCTGGAGGAGGCCGATGCCATCCTGGGCAAGGTACCCGAGGCGATCCTTGTGCTTCGCCAGGACGTCATCGTCTTCGCGAACCCGGCCGCCGCCGAGCTGACGGGCCGGTCCCCATCCGCGCTGTCGGATCTTCCCGTCCTGGAACTGATCCCGGGGTGGTTAGACGAGAACGCCTTCGAAGCGACCTGCGTTCACTCCGACGGCTCCGAGCTACCCGTTCAGGTGCGGGTCGCGACCGATGGACACTCCCGGATCGCCTCCCTCCGTGACGCAACGGCGCTGGTCGAGGCTCGGGAAGCCGAGGAGGCCCGCTTCCACGCGGAGGCCATGTACAGATCCCTGGTCGAACAGATCCCGGCGATCGTCTACGTCGACGAAGGCGGCGAGGGCACCAACTACGTCAGTCCACAGATAGAGACCATCTTTGGAGTCACGGCAGAGGCCTACTGCAACGAGAAGGACCTGTGGCGACAGCTCCTGCATCCCGAGGACCGCGACCGGATCGAGGCGGAGTACGCCGCTTTCCTGGATGGAACGGGAGGCGATCTCTCCGACTATCGCGTGCTGACGCCCGACGGGCGGACCGTCTGGATCCGCGATCGAGCGCAGCCGGTGAGGGACTCGAAGGGACAGGTCGTTCTGGAGCACGGCTTCATGTTCGATATCACCGAGCTGAAAGAGGCCGAGGCCGAGATCGCGCACCTGGCCTACCACGACAAACTGACGGGACTTCCCAACCGGGCACTGTTCGAAGAGACGCTCGATCTGGCGATCCACCGGGCGGCGCGGAACGATCTATCGGTGGCCGTGCTCTTCCTGGACCTGGACAACTTCAAGCTGGTCAACGACTCGCTCGGCCATCATGCTGGCGATCAGTTGTTGAAGGAACTGGCAGTGCGGCTCAGCGCTTGCACGCGCGACACCGACCTCGTCGCTCGTCAGGGAGGAGATGAGTTCCTCCTGTTGCTCGGCGATCTGGAGCGCGATCCCGCACCGGGCACCGACCACGAATCGGCGACCGAGGTCGCCGAGACGATCGCCGGTCGCATCCGCGACGCGTTGCGCGAACCCTTCGATCTGAACGGAACCCAGTTCTACGCGGGGGGCTCGATCGGGATCAGCCTCTATCCGATCGACGCGCTCGACGTCGAGACCCTGATGATGAATGCCGACACGGCGATGTTCCGTTCCAAGCGAACCGACCCGGGCGGCCACACCTTCTTCTCCACCGGTGACGACGACCCCAGCGAGAGGCTCTCTTTCGGGAGCCGTCTCCGCCGGGCAGTCGAGATGGAGAGCTGGGTCCTGCACTATCAGCCGGTCGTCGACCTGGCCGACGGGCGCATGGTCGGGGCCGAGGCCTTGATCCGTTGGCAGGATCAGAACGGAGGCATCGTTCCGCCCGGTGAGTTCATCCCGGTAGCAGAGGAACTGGGCCTGATCGAGGCGATCGGCGACTGGGTCATCGACGAGATGGCGCTGCAGCAGCGCAAGTGGATGGACGAAGGCATCGACATCGAGGTCTCGTTCAACCTCTCGCCGCGCCAGCTCTGGTCCGCGCACCTGGCGGACAAGATCCTCGGCAAACTTCACATGGCCGATGTCGATGTCAGCCGGATCGTCGTCGAGATCACCGAGTCGACCGCGATGGCCGAGCCCGACCGGACGCAGAAGATCCTCACCGACCTGCATTCATGGGGCGTCCGCCTGGCACTGGACGACTTCGGCACCGGGTACTCCTCGCTGGCGCGGCTGAAGCACATGCCCGTGGACATCTTGAAGATCGACCAGGCGTTCGTACGGGACGTTCACGCGGATATGCGCCTTGCCGGCATGGTCCGCGCGATGATCCAGCTCGCGCAAACGCTGGACATGGTGCCGCTGGCCGAGGGCATCGAAACAGAGGCCGAGTACACGTTCCTACGTTCGAACGGGTGCAGGCTCGCGCAGGGCTTCTACTTCTCCAGGCCGGTTCCGGCCGAGGAGATCGCCGAACTGGCTGGCCGCCCGACCCTGTTGCCCGAAGGCGCGCGCCCGCTCTACTAGGTCCGTATCTCCACGTTCGTCCAGACGTTGGTGTCGCCCATGGGCTTGGCGGGCGAGCTCCGCCCGTCGGTCCAGGCAGGGTAGATCACCTGATCAGAGACCGCGATCTGGTTGTAGTCGCCGATGAAACACCCGCACGAGAAGAACGACTTCTTCGGGTTGAAGGCAGCCGAGCTGATCAGATGGTTCGTCCAGGTGTCGCCGCCGTCGGTCGACTCCCCCTGGAACGTTTCGATCATGGTCGAGTTCGGATCGTTGCGAGTGTCCTGCCAGATAGCGAAGTAGTTGCCGTCGCTGTCGACCCCGATGGCCGGGAAGAACTGATCTCCAGGAGCGGCTTTCCCCGAGCGCGTCACGCTGATGGGTTGCGGCGCATCCCATGTCGAGCCGTAGTCGCCCGAGCGCTGCATCGAGATATCGGCGCCCGAGACCGTCCTGTTCGCGTTGTTCTGATAGATGAGCACGAGCTGATCGCGCGTGTCGTCCCAAGCGATCGAGATCGTTCCCGGCAGGCGAACGTGGCCCTTGCCCGGCAACTGGTCCTGGCGGTTCGGGTTGTCGGCGAACTCGCCGGGG
>JANPEZ010000104.1:0-4058 GCA_031423155.1 Actinomycetes bacterium | reverse complement strand
CATCGGCGGCTGGGGAGGGGAGCGGCGCGTCTACGCCGCGGTCAAGTTCTTCCTCTACACGATGGCGGGCTCGGCCTTCCTGCTGGCGGCGATCCTGTTCCTCTACGCGAAGACCGGCTCTCTACCTGGAGGGCCCAGCTTCGATCTTCAGACGATCTCGCGTCTGGTGCTTCCGGCCGCCACGGCCCGCTGGCTCTTCCTGGCCTTCTTCGTCGCGTTCGCGGTGAAGGTTCCGTTGTTCCCGCTGCACACCTGGCTTCCGGATGCCCACACGGAGGCGCCGACGGCCGGCTCGGTCCTTCTGGCCGGCGTTCTGCTGAAGGTCGGGGTCTACGGACTGATCAGGTTCAACCTTGCGTTGTTCCCTGAGGCCTCTCAGCACTTCGCCGGGTTCGTCTCCATCCTGGCGGTGATCGGAATCGTGTACGGGGCGGTCGTGGCGCTGATACAGACCGACATCAAGCGGCTCGTGGCCTACTCCTCCGTCTCGCACCTGGGGTTCGTGGTGCTGGGTCTGTTCGCGTTCAACTTCCAGGGGACATCCGGCGCGGTTCTGCAGATGGTGAACCACGGCCTGTCCACGGGCGCGCTCTTCCTACTAGTCGGGATGGTCTACGAGAGAACTCATACGCGTGATCTGGACCGGATGGGCGGCCTTGCGACGCAGATGCCGTGGATCACGGGCGCTTACCTGTTCGCGGTGTTCGCATCGGTCGGGCTTCCGGGTCTGAACAACTTCGTCGGGGAGTTCCTGATCATCCTCGGATCGTTCTCGACCAGTCACGTGTTCGGCATCCTTGCGTCGACGGCGGTGGTGTTGGCCGCCATCTACTTGCTCTGGTCCTACCAGCGGATGGCTCTGGGTCCGATCCGCGAAGAGCATCGCCACCTTCCCGACGTCACTGTGCGCGAGGCCGCGCTGCTGGCTCCCGTGCTCGCCCTTCTGCTGGTATTCGGTGTCTACCCCAAGCTGCTCCTGGACAGGATCAACCCCACCACAGAGGCGATCGTCCTGCATGTGGGAGCCCCGGTTCCCGCGGACGCAGCTCGCAACCTCGAACGGGTCAGCGAAGCTTCGGGTGAGGCCCCGTGATGCTCGCTCAGGCCGCTCCCACCGTCCTTCCCACCCCTCACCTGGTCTTCGGTCCGGTCATGCCCGAGTTGATCCTCACCGGAGCTGCGGTCGTGACCTTGATGTACGAGGCCTTCGCGCGACGCTCTCGAGCGAGCACCCACCTGATGCTCTCGCTGATCGGGCTCGCGGGCGCCGCCGTAGCGACCCTTCAGCTCTGGTCCTGGAAGGGACCCGCCCAGGTCTTCGGCCACATGGTCAACGCCGACCGTTTCGCCGTCGTCTCTCGTCTTCTCCTGCTGTCGATCGCGGCGATCGGGCTTCTCCAGGGATACCACTACTTCTCGCGAACTCCCGAAGACGCGCGAGGCGAGTTCTATCCGCTCGTGCTCTTCGCGACCACAGGCATGACACTGATCACCGCGGCCGCCGATCTGATCGTCGTCTTCCTCGCGCTGGAGATCCTCTCGCTCTCGCTCTACGTCTTGACAGGGCTCTCGGGCCGCGCTGCGGCGACCGAGGCATCGATGAAGTACTTCCTCCTGGGGGCGTTCTCCTCGGCGTTCTTCCTGTACGGGCTCGCGATGGCATACGGGGCGACCGGCACGACGTCCATCAACGGTCTGGCACTGTCGCTGGCAGGACAGACCGAAGCCCACGCGCTGGCGCTCCTTGCCGTCGCTCTGCTGGTGATCGGATTCGGGTTCAAGGTCGCCGCTGTGCCGTTCCACATGTGGACGCCCGATGTGTATCAGGGGGCGCCGACGCCTGTTACCGCATATATGTCCGCGGCGACCAAGGCTGCCGCCTTCCTCGCGCTCATCCGCGTGTTGGACGTGGCGTTCCAGCCTTTGACTTGGGACTGGACGCCGATCGTCTGGGTCCTGGCCGCGGTCACCGTGGTGGTCGGCAGCGTGCTTGCGATCGCGCAGACCGACATCAAGCGCATGCTCGCCTACTCGAGCATCGCGCACGCGGGGTTCATCCTCACCGGGCTGACCGCGGCGAACCAGATCGGCATCCGGTCCGCCCTCTTCTACCTGATCGCCTACGCCTCGATGACGATGGGTGCCTTCGGCGTCGTGATGCTCGTGTCCTCTAAGGGAGAGGAGCAGACGTCGCTGGATCACTATGCCGGCCTTGCCAAACGCAGTCCGTTGCTCGCGGGGCTGATGGCTCTGTTCCTTCTGTCTCTGGCCGGCATCCCCCCGACGGCGGGATTCATGGCGAAGGTGGGTGTCTTCTCGGCGGCGGCTCGAGCCGGACATTGGCCGCTAGCGCTCATAGGGCTGGTCTCGAGTGTGGCCGCCGCCTTCTTCTACCTGCGCGTCCTGGTCCTTATGTACATGCAGGAGCCGCAGGGGGAACTCGACGAGGATCGCTCGCTGCTGCCCCGCCTTGTGCTCGTGGTGCCTGCCGCTCTGACACTGGCGCTCGGGGTCTTCCCCGGGCTGATCCTCGGGCTGCTGGACAAGGCTTCGGTTATCAAGTGGTAGGGCTCGCCCGCTCCCGGATAGGCTCGCCCCTGTGAGCCGCCGCGTGATACCCGGGCTCGAAGCCCCAGATGCCACCCTCGAAGCCGACGTCCGCTCCCGCCTAGACCTGGTCGAGGGGGCGCTGGAGAAGTCGGTCAAGGTCGAGTCCTCGGGCCTTCTGACCGAGACCTCCTCCTACCTGATAGCCGCCGGCGGCAAGCGGTTCAGGGCGATGCTGGTTCTGCTCTCGGGCTACTTCGGAGACCCAACGGACCCTCGCCTGATCCCCGGGTCGGTCTCCATAGAGCTCGTGCATCTGGCCACCCTCTATCACGACGACGTGATCGACGAGGCCGACGCCCGCCGGGGGGCGCCCAGCGCCAACGTCCGCTGGGACAACACGGTCGCGATCCTTACCGGGGACTTCCTCTTCGCGAGAGCATCCGAGCTGTCCACCGACCTGGGCACCGATGTCTGCCGGCTCCTTGCTCGCACCATCGCCGTGCTCTGTGACGGTCAGATCCGTGAGGTGGACAGTTCGGCGAAGGTAGATCAGCCCCAGGACAACTACCTGCAGATCATCCGGCGCAAGACGGCCAGTCTCATCGCGACCTCCTGCCGGCTGGGCGGGATGCTCTCTGATGCCGCTCCCGAGCACATCGACATCCTGGAGGAGTTCGGCGACGCCCTCGGGATGGCCTTCCAGCTCTCCGACGACATCATGGACATCACCGCCACCCAGCTGGAGCTCGGCAAGGAGCCGGGCACCGACATCCGCGAGGGCGTCTATACGCTGCCCGTCCTTCACGCCCTCGCCGAGGGCGAGCATCGTGAGGAATTGGCCCGCATCTTGTCCTCCGGCCCTCCGGACGGGGAGTTCCTCGACCGGACCATCGACATCCTGCGGCTCGACGGGTCCATCGCCTTCGCCCAGGAGGCCGTCGCCGCCGAGGTCGCGCGGGCCCAAGGACTCGCCCGGCGCCTGCCGCCCGGTCCGGCGCAGCACGCCCTGATCCAGTTGGCGGCCTTCCTGGCAGCCCGATGCGGAGCAGGGCAGGCGCAGTGAGCACGCTGCTAGACTCCGCGCTCGGGAAATCTTTCACAAGCGCGAGGGCCTGAGGGGTGTACTACCAGTCGTACGCGGTCGTGTTCGCGGTCGTAGTGGCCGGGGCAGGACTAGTAGCCGTCGCTTTCGGTGCCGGGTACCTGATAGCGCCCCACCGCCCACTGCCCGCCAAGCTCACCACCTATGAGTGCGGCATCGATCCCGTGGGCGAGGGCTGGTCCCAGTCCCAGGTGCGCTACTACATCTACGGATTCCTGTTCGTGATCTTCGATGTCGAGAGCGTCTTCCTCTTCCCGTGGGCTCGCGTCTTCCTGACGTTGGGTTACACGGCTGTCGTAGAGATGGCGATCTTCGTCGGGATCTTGGCCGTCGGGCTGCTGTACGCCTGGAAGAAGGGGGTTCTGCAGTGGAGCAAGTAACCGCCGAAACCAAGACCGCCGCCCCA
>JANPEZ010000103.1:0-13508 GCA_031423155.1 Actinomycetes bacterium | reverse complement strand
GCGCGCCGATCGTGAAGCCCCGCTCCCCCGGGGGGGGGCGGAACAGCCGGGCGGACACCCGCCGGAGGGGACCTGAGCCCCCGGGCTTCGCGGCGCCCGTCTGGGTTGGCCCCGGGGGTGGCCCCGGGGCTTCGCCCCGGGGCCACCCGGGAGCGCTATGCCCCTCGGATCTCCGTCCACTTCTGCGACCACACCGAGTAGTCGGTGAAGCCACTCTCGCCTGCCGCATTCGTCTCCTGCGGCGTCTTCCACAGGTGCATCGAGTTGAGGAAGTCCGCGTTGCCGCAGAACCCGTACTCGACGGTGTCGATAAGCTCGGCACCGTCCTTGCCGAGACCCTCAGCGATCAGGTCGCAGGAATCGGCGTTGCTACCCGCGGCGCCGTAGAAGATCCCCACCGTTGCCTGCACTTCCGGAGTCATCGTGTACTTCATCCACTCCAGCATGCAGTTCGGGTTCGTTGCCTCGCTGTTCATCATCCAGGTGTCGGCCCAACCCGTGACTCCCTCATCGGGGATGGCGGCCGCCACCGGAGCGTCGGACTTCGTGTAGGTGAGGTTCACCGGCCAGGCGGTTCCGGCAACCATGCTGCCGTCCACGAAGCCGTCGATCTCATCGGTGTAGAGCGCCCAGTACTTGCCGATCATGTCCGACTGACCCTTGAGCAGCTCGACGGCCGCGTCCAGCTGCGCGGGTGTCAGCTCGTACGGGTCCGTGATGCCCAGGTCGGGCTGGTGCGCCATCAGGTACATGGCCGCATCGGCGATGTAGATGGGCGAGTCGTAGGCGGTCAGCTTGCCCGCGTATGGAGAGCCGGGCTCGAAGACGATGTCCCAGCTCGTCGGGGCGGGATCCACGACATCGGTGTTGTACATCAGGAAGTTGGGTCCGTACATGTAGGGGACCCCGTAGACGTACCCATCGACGACGTAGTGCGAGTTGTTGGTGCCCGACTCCGGCTGTAGCGGAGCGATGACGTTCGGGAAGTCTGGGAACAGTGCCGGATCGATGGCGGCAACGTTGCCACCGGCGATCAGCCTGTTGGTCGCATCGCCGGAGGCCGACACGCCGTCGTAGGCGCCTCCCTGCCTCATCAGCGTGACCATCTCGTCCGAGGTGTCGCCGTACTTGACGTTCACTTGGCATCCGGTCTGCTTCTCGAACGGGCTGACCCAGTCGTAGCTCTCATAGGTTGTCCCGTCCTCGGTATAGCCGTGCCAAGCGATCAGGTTCAGTTCTCCTTCGGTCTCTCCGATCGTGTCGACCACGTTTACGGTCGGAGCTGTCGTTCCTCCGCCCGGCTCGGTCGTCGAGCTCTTGCTACAGGCGGCGCCCACCAAAGCGAGCGTCGCCAAGGCCGCGAGCCATCTCGTGGTCCTGTTCATCGATCCCCCTCCTCCGGGTCAGCAGACCCATCTGAACCTATCGCCGCTTCCACGGCGCGGTTGTTCTTCTTGCTCCAGACCAGGCGCACGGCCCTGCCGCGGACCTGGAGGGCCTCCATGGACGAAGTGGCCAGGTTCTGCTGCACAACTACCAGTCTTCCCCCCCCGTCCAGGTCTACAACGTATCTGGTCATGGCACCCAGGTATACGACTTCCCGGACGTGCCCGGTTGCCGAGCAGTCATCCGGCTCGACCGCTGAGGAGGGTTCGGCCATGGCGATCTTCTCCGGGCGGACCGTGAAGGCGTGAGCCGACCCAGTGAGTTTCTCGGCGACGGGCCCTTCCAGCACGTTCGAGACTCCTACGAAGCCGGCAACGAACCCCGTGGCCGGTCTCTCATAGACCTCCGCGGGCGAACCCACCTGCTCGATCCTCCCGGCGCTGAAGACGGCCATCCTGTCGCTCATCGTCAGAGCTTCCTCCTGGTCGTGCGTGACGTAGATGAAGGTGAGCCCGACCTCCTGTTGGATCTCCTTGAGCTCGATCTGCATCTGCTGCCTGAGCTTCAGATCCAGCGCACCGAGAGGCTCGTCGAGCAGCAAGACCTTCGGACGGTTGACGAGGGCACGGGACAGCGCAACTCGCTGCCGCTGACCGCCCGAGAGCGCCGCCGGCTTGCGATTGCCGAACTGCTCGAGCCTGACCATCGCGAGCGCCTCGTCCACGCGCCGCGTCCGTTCGGATCGTTCCACCTTCTTGACCTTGAGCCCGTACTCGACGTTCTCACGCACGTTCATGTGGGGGAAGAGCGCATAGTCCTGGAAGACCGTGTTCACGTTGCGCTCGTACGGAGCGAGGCGGGAAACGTCGACGCCGTCGAGCAGGATCCTTCCGGCGCTGGGCATCTCGAAGCCCGCGATCATCCGGAGACATGTCGTCTTCCCCGAGCCCGAGGGTCCTAGCATCGAGAAGAATTCGCCCTCGTAGACATCGAGGTCGACCCCTGCGACCGCCTCGAAATCCCCGAAGCGCTTGACTACCCCCTCGAACCTGACGGCCACGCGCAGCTTCGCGCTCTGCTCATCAGATACTGCAGCGGATCCCTGCACCTATCACCCTCTCAGCGGCTACGAAACTGCCCAAGTCTGACCGCCAACGCCGGAGGCGGCAAGCCTACTCCGTGGGCCCCTTGGACAGATCCGCCAGATCCAGGTCCCGCTGATCCAGAAGTTCGGACAGGGCTCCGGTCATGTCACCCACGAGTCCCGGTCCCTCGTAGATCATCCCCGTGTAGATCTGCACCGTGCGGGCGCCGGCCTCCAGACATGCTAGAGCGTCGGCAGCGGTGAAGATCCCTCCGCAGGCGTTGATGACGATCTCCCCTCCTGTCGCTTCCCGGATCTCCCGCACCATGCGTGGGGTCTCGGACGTGAGGTCTCGTCCCGACAGGCCACCGGCGCCCGCCTGGAGCCTCGGCTCGACGACCGGTCTGGTATTCGCGCAGGTGATCCCCGCCGCCCCCGCCTCCTGCGAGATGCCCGCCAGCGCCAGGACGACATCGCGCTCCACCTGGCTGTAGAAGGGAGGCACCTTGACGAACACCGGCTTGTCGGACCGCTCACGGAAGGCGCCTAGCAGCTCCTCCAGGTGGGCCTCGTTGTCCTGATCACGGCCCCAGGAGACGTTCGGGCAGCTCGCGTTCAGTTCGAAAGCGTCCCCGTGGGACTCCAGCAGCTCGAAAGCGCGGATGGCACTAGGCGAAGACTCATCGGCGAGGCTGATGACGCGGGGGACGACCCTGGCGGTCCTGCTGAGATCGTGGGCGGCCACAACGGCGCCCGGGTTCGGAAGCCCCATCGAGTTCACGAGGGAGCCACGATCCTTCAGCCGAACGATCCGAGGCTTGCCGTTACCGCGCCGAGGGTCGAACGTGATCGTCCCTCCGACCACGTAGCCGAACCCCAGGCGGCCCAGGGAGTCCAAGTGCTTGCAGGTTTTGTCGAATCCGGCGGCCAGCCCGATCGGATTGCCGAGTGCGATGCCCGCCATCGTCGTCTCAAGGCGAGGGTGCTTCACGGCTCCACCTACCCGCTCCCAAGGGAGGGGAAGACCGAGCAGTAGGTTCGCCAGACGATGGGACGCCTCGGGTGGAAGGGCGAAGAACGCTCGACGGCCCACGGCCGAGTACCAACCCATCGAAGCCCTATGCTACCCGGCGTGAACGACGCTCTCGTGGCCCGCCTGGTCGAGGCATCCGAGCTCCATGGGGACTTCGTGCTTTCGAGCGGCAGGCATTCCAGCACCTACTTCGACAAGTTCTTGTTCCTTACCCGTCCCGACCTGCTTCGAGAACTGGCAGAAAGGGTCGCCGGATTGATCCCCGATGGCACCGACCACCTTGCCGCACCTGAGGGTGCCGCGACACTACTCGTCGCAGCCGTCGCCCTGCAGACAGGCCTGCCGGTCGCGGTGGTCCGCAAAGAGGCCAAGTCCTACGGGACCGGCGCGCAGGTGGAAGGCTACGCCCCGGCAGGTGCACGGACCGTCCTCATCGAAGATGTCAGTACGACCGGGCACCAGGTCCAGCGAGCAGCCGAGGTTCTCCGGGAGAAAGGCGCTGTGATCGAGGCCATCATCCTGGCGATCGACAGGGGCGGGGCCGACCACCTTAGACAGGCCGGCTACAAGGTTGAAGCGGTGGCGGTACTCAGGCCGAAGGACTGACGGCTCAGGTTCGGACGCAGCGCCAGATCTGCAGACGCCACAACATCCGGGTGCCCCGCAGCTGAAGGTGCAGGAGCCCCTCCTTCATCATCCGAGCGACCGCCGCAGACTTGCCGACGATGTCCGGCAGAGGGAACTCACGGGCCAAGATGGCCTCCATGCTGTCACCGAAAACCTTGCGAGCCGCCTCCAGGATCTTCTTCTCGTCCTGGATCGTTCCGGTGGGAAGGTACAGACGCCCGCCGCGAACGAGGGTGTCGCCCAGGGTCTCGAGCATCAACTTCGGAAGCTCGGCCCCGGTGGGACCGCCGGCATGACCGTCCGGGAACCAACCGGTAAGTTCGGCGACCTCGTCGGGGATACCCGAAACATCGCCGATCAGGACGGTGGCCTGCACATCCCGCACCGGGTCGAGCAGGCTTCCGGCGCGGAACTCGACCCGGTCGGACAGACCGAGACGCTCGGCGTTCTCGGTGGCCTGCCTTACGGATGCTTCGGAGATGTCGGTGCCGATCACGCGCTTGGCCCCTAAGCGGGCAGCAACGAAAGACAGGACGCCGCTTCCGCAGCCGACATCGATCACCGTGTCGTCAGGTCCGATCTCGAGAGCCTCCGCGAGCGTGCGGCTCGTGTGGGTTGGGCTGAAGACGCCGGGGCTCAGTAGGAGCTTGAAGGGGCCAGTCCGGCCCTTCCACTCGATCTCGGTCACAGACTGGCTCATCGACACCTCATATCTTCGCGGGGGCGTTCAGGCACGCGGAGCCTGTCCGCGCAGCTCACACAGGCTACACCGTGAGGGGCTCCACCGTCGCAGCCGGCCCCGGTATGAGTTCCCCGCCCTCGACGCGAGCTGCGTCGGCCTCCAGCCTGTCGGCGATCTGTCCGGTAGACAGTCCGCGGCGGCCTTCCGGGTAGGAGCCCACCCTTCGGGCCGCCCTCCTCAGCAGGGTCACCGCACCGTGTGCGTTGCCACGCAGGAGATGCACGTATCCGGCCCCCATCTGGGAGAGCCCCTTGAACAACTCCTCATCGCCCGTACCTTTCGACTGCTTCCAGGCTGTCTCCCAGGCCTCATGCGCCGGAAAGAATCTGCCCGCCCGAAGGTGAGCCAGCCCCAGCAGATGGTTCTCTTCCAGCGTCAGGCTGTCGAAATCCTCCAGCTCCAGGAGGTTGGGTGCATCCCAAGGCTGCGGCCGGCCCAGTTCATCCCGAGGGCGCTTCTGTTTGTTCCTCCGCTCGCTGGGCACCCCGGTCTTTCCTGTCGCTTCTTCGGGCATGCCGACATGCTACGGGCTCGGCCCTGCCTGAACCCACATGCTAAGGGTCCGGGCGGCCTTCATCCGAGGGAGGCGGCTCGTCGCGACCCCGCCCAGATATGCGCCCGATGAGTCCGCGACGCCTACGAGCCCGGGCGTCCGCCTGTGCGCGCTCCAGAGCCTCTTCCCGGGCCTCTTCCTCGAGCCTTTCCTTGACGAGCGTGTCTCCCTGTCGCTTCCGGTTCTCCAGCCAAACGTCGTAGATGATCACCTTGATGGTCGCGGCGATCGGAAGGGCAAGCAGGGCGCCGGCGAATCCCTGGAGGGATCCTGCAACGAGCGTCGAGATGATGACCGCGGCAGGTGAAAGGTCGACGGCATCCTTCATGACCTTGGGCACCAGGAAGTAGTTCTCGAACTGCTGGTAGAGGACGAAATACACCAGCACGGCCACCCCCAGCATCGGTGAGGCGAAGAAGGCCACGATGATGGCCGGCACGGCCCCCAAGTAGGAACCGACCTGAGGGATGAGATCGGCGAGTCCGGCCCAGGCCGCGAGCGGAACCGCGAATGGAACGCCCATCAGGAGCAGGGAGATGAGCGAGGTTCCCGCGCAGATGGCCGAGGTGATCAGGTTGCCGGCGACGTATCCGCCGATCTTGCCGATCGACCTATCGATCACCCTCTCACCCTGAGCCCGTCTGCTCGGCGAGAAGATCAGCGCCGTGGTGAGTCGCATGCGCGGAAGCGCGAGCATGAAGTAGATGGTCAGGATGCTCACCGTGACCAGGTTGAAGAGCAGGCTTCCGACCTTGCTCGCCACCCCGAGCACGGTGTCGAACGACTTAGCGACGTTCTTCGGGATCGCGGCGATGAAGTCCTGGACCCCTTTCACGAGGTCGCGATCTCGGATGTACTGACCTATCGAGTCCTGGCGGCTGGCGAGTTTCTCGAAGTACGTCGGGATGTCACGGGAAAGGTCCCCGATCTGCCTCACCAGAGGAGGCCCGACGAGCATCGCGAAACCGACGGCGACCAAGACCAGGGCGAAGAAGATGACGGCGACCGCCAGCCCTCGCCTTATCCCCAGCCCCTCGAGCATCCGCACGGCCGGGTCGAGTCCTACAGCGATGACGAAGGCGATCACCACCATGATCAATATGTTCGAAACCTGATCGGCTGCCCGCAGGAGGGCAACGGTCAGAGCGACCGTCAGTGTCCACCGGACCCAATAGCTCATGGGCGGCCAGCTACGCCGCCAAGCCGGCTCCGTAGTCTCGGCCTCGATCTCTTCGCTCATCTGGGTGAGTCTGCCCCGGCCGAGGGGCCATTTCCATCAAGGCGAGGTCAGTTGAAGCCGCGGCGGTCCTGCTTGAGCGCGAGGTCGACACCCGCCGCGGCGGCCAGGGTCATCATCCGCAGCGTTGGGGACACGGAACCGGAGATCTCGAGCAGGTAGTCGTCCGCCGGGGTGCAGAGGGTCTTGGCCAGGCCCTCCCAGGTCTTGGTGATGCGGGCGATCTCGGCCCCCGACTGGTCCTTGATGCTGAAGTTCCAGGCCCGCCAGTTCTCGGCGTTGATCGATCCGATCTCGCTACCCTGCGCATCCTTGAGCCCGAAGCGGATCTTCCCGATCACGTTCTGCTGGACTATGGTCCCTACGTCGGCGCCGGCGCCGTCCTTCACGAGCACCGTGGACTTCATGATCTTGCGAGGCCGCGTTAGCTCGACGACCCGAGCCCCGGCCGAGTCGTAGACGCCGAGCGTGTGGGTCATGAACTGGTCAAGGGACGAGACCAACCGCGCGATCTTCTTCGCGGTCGACTGACCCTCCTGGCGGATCATGCCGACCTCGTTCCCATCGGTGTCGCGGATCTTGAACTCGGTGTTGAGCTCGATGAGTTTCGCCTTCTGGTTGAAAACGATCTTGTCCATGCTCAGCAGGTCGGACACGGCCTTCCCCCTATCCTTCGTCTTCGGAGATCTCTCGGGAAGCGGCCAGCTCCTCGAGGGCTTCCCTGAGGTTCTCGTATCTGCGGTCTCCCAGCAAGCGCTTCGCCCGCGACTCGAGGGCCTGAGCCGCCCTTCGGCATTCGGTGGTGCACCGGCGTCCGTGGGCGGTGAGCTTGACGACCTTGGCCCGGCCGTCCTCAGGATCGGGAACCCTGCGAACGTATCCCCGCTCCTGGAGGTCGTCCACCAAGAGCATCATCCCCTGCTTGGTCATGCGGGCGCGCCGGGCCAACTCAGTGGACCGAGTTCCCGAACGCCTGTCGATATGCAGGAACACCGAAGCGTGACCGGCCCGAATATCCGCATAGCCTCGCTCTTCCAGCTCGGCGACCAGCTCTCCCGCCAGCGCGCGCTGGGCCTCCAGAAGCATGCGTCCCAGGTCGGCTTCAACCATCCCGCCATGGTGGCCGAACGGGGGACGATGGTCAACCAACCTGACGTTCAGGAGGCGCTAACCTGCCCGTCGATGCCGATAGAAGCCAGGATCGCGGAACCGAACGAGTACGAAGAAGCCGGCCGAGTGACGGCGGACTCTTACCGGGAGTTCGCCCAACCCGGCCACGGCGACTGGGAGTCGTACCTGCAGAAGATCGCCGACATCCGCGGGCGCGCCCAACGCACCACGATCATCGTCGCCGTCGAGGACGGCGCGGTTCTGGGTAGCGCCACACTCGAGGTCGACGGTCGCGTCGACTCCGATGACGAGCCGCTTCGGCCGCATCAGGCGCACATCCGGATGCTCGGCGTCGGCCCCGGGGCTCGCCGGCGCGGGGTCGCCCGGCTGCTCATGGCCGCGTGCGAGTCCGAGGCGCGCGCTGCCGGTCGAACCGTGATGACGTTGAACACGACTGACCGGATGCAGGCTGCCCAGGCCATGTATCGATCGCTCGGCTACGAAAGGCAGGCCGACCGAACGTTCCCCGACGGCTTCGTGTTGCTGTCCTACTCGAAGTCGCTCACGAGCTCACCGAGGCCGCCCCGGACCTGAACTGCTCCTCGTAAAGGGTCGCGTACAGGCCGCCACGCGCCAGAAGTTCCGAATGGGTTCCCTGCTCGGCTATGCGTCCCTCATCGACGACGAAGATCACGTCCGCCGAAAGGATGGTCGAGAGCCGGTGCGCGATAGCCAGGGTGGTCCTGCCCTTCATCAGGGGAACGAGGGCCTCTTGAACGAGTCGCTCCGAGGTCGAGTCCAAGCTCGAGGTGGCTTCGTCCAGGATGAGGATCCTCGGGTCTTTCAAGATCACCCGCGCGATGGCCAGGCGCTGCTTCTCCCCGCCGGAGAGCTTGTAGCCCCGCTCGCCAACGATGGTGTCGTAGCCCTCGGGCAACTCCATGATCCGGTCGTGGATGAAAGCGGCTCGCCCCGCGGCTTCCATGTGCTCTTGAGTGGCGGATGGGTTTCCGTACAGCAGATTGCGCCGGATGGTCGTGTGGAACAGATACGTCTCCTGGGTGACGACACCGATGATCTGTCCGAGCGACTCCAGCGCGATCTTGCGAACGTCCATCCCGTCGATCTCGACGGCCCCCTCCTGGACGTCGTACAGGCGAGGCACGAGATATGTGATCGTCGTCTTGCCTGCTCCGCTGGATCCAACGAGAGCCGCCAGCTGCCCCGGCTCGATCTCCATCTCGATGCCGTCGAGTGTCCATTCGCGCGCCGGCCCGTCGTTCTCCAACACTCCGGAAGGCGACACAGGGGCCGTAGCGTCCTCTGCAGACCCGTCGTAGCGGAATCTGACATCGCGCAGGTGGACCTTCCCTCGGACGGATGCAGGATCCAGGACGGCCGCGTCGGGCGCATCGACGATCTCGTGCGGCATGTCGAGGTACTCGAATATGCGGTCGAAGAGAGCCATCGAGGATTGCACCTCGGTCGAGACCTGAAGCATCGATCCGATCGGGAAGAACAGGCGGGACTGCAGCGTGGTGAACGCAACGAGCGTGCCTGCCGTCAGCAGGTTCGGGTCGTCCCTAAGGACGTAGCCCGCGACCAGATACACCAAGGCCGGAGTGATCGCGAAGAAGGTGCCGACCACGGCGAAGAAGGATCGCCCGATCATGGTCTGGCGGATCTGAAAGCCGGTCAGTCTCTCGTTCTCTCCCCGGAACCGGTCGATCTCGAAACGCTGCCGTCCGAAAGATTTCGAAAGCAGGATGCCCGATACCGAGAGCGTCTCCTCGGTGATCGCGGTCAGGTCCGCCAGCGTCTTCTGAGTACTGGTCGCAACCTCGCGCCGGGCTCGGCCGACCTTGACGGTGAGCCAGACGAAGAACGGCAGCATGAACAGGGACAGCGCCGTCAACTGCCACGAGAGCAGCAGCATCGCGACCAGGGTGCTGGCTATCACGACGAAGTTGGAAAGGATGCTGGAGGCGGTGTCGGTCACGACCGTCTGTACCCCTCCGACGTCATTCGCCAGACGCGACTGGATCTCACCGGTCCGCGTGGTTGTGAAGAATCGAAGAGGCATGAACTGCAGGTGGGAGTACAGGGCATCCCGGAAGTCCTGCATGACCCGAAGGCCGACGAGGTTCGCGTAGTAGGTCTGCGCGATCCCGATAACGGAGGTGATCACCGGGATGAAGATCATCAGGCCGCCCATGAACCAAAGGAGCCCCATGTTCGGGCATGAGCCACCGCTGCAGAGCGTCGGCGGGTCACCGAACAGTGCCCTGTCGAAGATCGCCTTGATCAGGAGGGGATTGATGACTCCGAGCCCGGATGTGATGACTATCATCCCCGCCACGAGGCTGACCTTGGATCTGTAGGGCTTGAAGGTATCGACGACCCGCCGGACGGTCGCCCGCCCGATCGGTCGCTCATCCACCTCCACCGGCATCGCGTAATAGCGTCCGTGCCTGCTCATCGCTTCAGCATAAGGGCGGGTCCGGATTCACCCCTTCGGCCCGGGCTTCGCTAGGCTTGCTAGCCGATGCCCGATATCTCGACAGCGACAGAGCTAACCGTCTTCGGACGCATCCTGCTTGCTGCGGCGCTCGGGTTCGCGATCGGAGCCGAACGGGAACGACGTGGCAAGAGCGCCGGAGAGCGAACTTTCGCGCTCGTCGCTCTCGGCTCAGCGGCGTTCACCGCCGTGGGAGTCGTGGCGTTCCCCGTCTCGACGGAGAAGATCATCGCCGGCGTGGCCACCGGGATAGGGTTCCTGGGCGCCGGCGTCATCTGGAGGATGGAGGGCCAGCAGGCCCGAGGACTGACCACCGCTGCCACCAACTGGACGGTCGCATCACTCGGCGTGATCTGTGGAGTCGGTTTCTACATCACCGCGCCGCTGGTGACCGTCATGATCCTGGTCATCTTGGAGGCAGACCGCGTTCCGCTGCTCAAGTCGCTCCTGCGTCAAGGCCAGGAAGAGGAAGACCCGCCAGAGATCTCGCCCGATACATAACGTCGTCGATCATCGACTCGGTGAGTCTTCCCGTGAACGTGTTCTGTTGGCTCGGGTGAAAGCAACCGAGGAGCGAGTAGCCGAGTTCGACCTGCGAGCCGTGGCCGAACCTGGGCTTGCGCCCGGAAGTGTGCCCCAGGCCTGCGAGCACCTTGAGGGCGGCGTCCCAAGCGAATCCTCCGAGCGCAACGATCACGCGAAGTTGCGGCAGGGCCGAGATCTCGCGCCCCAGGAACGGCAGGCACTCATCCCGTTCCTCCGGCGTGGGCTTGTTGGATGGAGGGGCGCACCTGACCGCGGCCGTTACATAGGCTCCGGAGAGCTCGAGCCCATCGCCGGAGGCCGTCGACTCCGGTTGATTCGCGGATCCCGTGCGGTGAAGCGATGCGAATAGGAAATCGCCGGACCTATCTCCGGTGAAGATACGCCCTGTGCGGTTGCCGCCATGAGCCGCCGGGGCCAGGCCGAGGATCAGTACGCGGGCCGCCGGATCGCCGAAGCCGGGAACCGGCCTCGCCCAGTACTCCTGATCGGAGAACCGCGCGACCTTCTGGCGTGCGGTCTGCTCACGCCAGGCGACGAGTCGCGGGCACGACCGGCATGCGATGACCTCCTCGCGGATCAGCTCCAGCTCGGTCACTCTTGCTTCGATACCCCATTCATCTCCGCGAGCGAGAGCGTCCCCGGAACGGCGTTCAGCCACTCACGCATGTTCGCCCCGATGAGGGGCCAATCTTCCTCGAGCATCGCGTACCAGGCCGTGTCGCGGTTCCTCCCCTTGTAGATCATGTGCTTGCGGAAGATGCCCTCGAAGGTGAATCCCAGCCTGAGAGCGGCCGCCCTCGACCTTGCGTTCAGCGAGTCGCACTTCCACTCGACCCGGCGGTAGTGAAGGTCGTCGAAGGAGTGCCTCAGCATCAGGTAGACGGCCTCCGTGTTCACCTTCGTCCGCTGGACCTGCGGTCCGTACCAGATGTGTCCGAGTTCCAGGTGGCGCATGACCGGGTCGATGTTGAGGAAACTGGTCACGCCGACAGCCGCTGCCGAGCCCTCATCCACGACAGCGAAGAAACTCGGGTCCGAGGAGCCGGCCATGGGATCGAGCCAGGCCCGCATGCTCGCCAGATCTTCGAACGGCCCGTAGGGCATGTAGGTCCATAGCCCCTCCGTCTCGAGATCGCCGTTCGAGCAGGCGAAGAGCTGTTCTGCATAGGCCTTGGGATCCAAGGGCTCGAGCCTGACGTGCTCACCCTGCAACGGGGCTCGAACTGGATGGAGTGAAGGGTCCCCCGGCTCTGCCGGGTCGCCGACCGGAAGGTCTGCGGAGCTCACGACCGGGCCGCTACCGCCGAGTCGGCCAGGACGTCGAGGGCCTCATCCAGCTGGTCATCGGTGATGACCAGCGGAACGAGATGGCGCAACACGTTGTGGTAGATCCCGCATGACACGGTAACCACTCCTCGTTTCTGTGTTTCGGCCATCAGCCTTCCCAGGTAATCCCCGTTCGGCTCCTTGGTCTCGCGATCCTTCACCATCTCAACTCCGATCATCGCGCCGAGTCCGCGTATGTCGCCGACCTCGGGGACGTCTCGGGCGATCTCCTCCCACCGTGAACGGATCGATTTGCCAACGACGTCGGAGCGCTCCATCAGGCCCTCCTCCGAGATGACCTGAAGGACCGCGTTGGCCGCCGCGCACGCAACGGGATTGCCGACGTAGGTGCCGCCGATGGCGCTCGGACCCGGGGCGTCCATCACCTGGGTCCGCCCGACGACGGCCGAGATCGGATACCCGCTCCCGAGTGCCTTGGCCAGAAGGACGATGTCCGGGTCGAAGCCCAGATGCTCCGAAGCCAGGAACTTGCCGGTTCTGCCCGTGCCGCTTTGGATCTCGTCGGCGATGGTCAGGATGCCGAACTCGGCGCAGATGGCTGCCAGGCCCGGCAGGAAATCGGGAGTCGGAACGATGAAGCCGCCCTCGCCCTGCACGGGCTCGACGATCGCCGCCGCGACAGAACCGGGATCCACCACCGTCGTGAACATCCTGCGGATGGCTACGAGCGCGTCGCGTCCGGCGTTGTCCGGCTCCGCGCTGCGATACGGATAGGGATACGGCAGCCGGTACACCTCAGGGGCGAACGGTCCGAACCCCTGCTTGTACGGCTTGATCCTCGACGTAAGCGTCATCGTGAGGAGCGTCCTGCCGTGGAACCCTCCCTCGAAAGCAACGATGGCAGGCCGGTTGGTTGCCGCCTTCGCGAACTTAACGGCGTTCTCGACGGCCTCCGCACCAGAGTTGAAGAATGCCGCCTTGCGGTCTCCCCCGACGAGTGCGACGAGCCTCTCCGCCAGCTCGACGAAAGGCTCGTAGGGGATGACGGAGAAATCGGTGTGAGAGAACCGCGCAGCCTGCTTCTGAACGGCTTCGATCACCTTCGGGTGCGAGTACCCCACGAGATGGCACCCCAATCCCGCGGAGAGATCGAGCATCGTATTGCCGTCGATATCGGTGAAGGCCGCACCCTGCGCGTGGTCGATCACCGCGGGGACGTGAAGGTCGAAGGCGTCGGCGATCACGCGCTGCTTGCGGTCGATCACGGCGCGCGACTTGGGTCCGGGAAGGGGCGTCACGAGGTTGATGGTGGGCACGTCTGTCCTTCCGTTGGGGTGGTTGCTCGAAGGCTACAAGAAAGGCGCGGGGCCGCTGGAGCTGCAGGC
>JANPEZ010000102.1:0-2197 GCA_031423155.1 Actinomycetes bacterium | reverse complement strand
CCGCCTACGGCGCAGGCCCAGGGCCGTCCAGCACCTTGCCCGTGCTAGACCAAGGCCCGCTGCCGAGCGCCATCCGATTCGTGGGAATCAGTGTCCTCCTTCTGCACGACGATCACGCGCAGGCGGCTTCTCTGGCCGATCTTGAGGGTATGTCTCTCGACCTCGGAGTCGCGCGTTTCGACATAGCGACCGTTACGCACACGGCTTCATCTATGACTGTGTCTGGGAAAGTCACGCCGCTTTCGACCACGAGTCCATCCGTTCACGGGGCAGATCTCTCGCTGACCGTGGGTGATGACCCGCCTCTTAGCGAGAGGTTGTATCCCGTCCTTGGGTCTCCGCTCGACGAGATGAGCGCTAACTTCGTTTCGATCCACGATCTGCGCTTGAGCGGGCCTGCGGAAGTCGAGAGCAGGGGGCCTGAAGTCTTCCACGCCCCGCCATTGGAGGCAAAGCTTCCGCCATGCTCTTGACGCGTCGCCTCGAATCTCCCGACGATGCTCTCCGCGATCTTTCTCCTTCGTTCTGTGATCGGAGTCACTGCGTCTGATCGCGGGCGCGTCTAGCGTTGGCCGCATGTCGCTTGGGGACCGTTTCGCTTCGCTGTCGCGTTCGGAGATCGTCGGGGTAGTGCTGCTGCTGGCCGTGACCCTCGGGGGAGCGGGGCTCTGGTACTCACGGTCGCTTCCCCGGCCGGTGGCGGTTGCGGCGACGGTGGCTCCGCTCGTTTCGCCTGGTGCGCCGAATCCATCCCCGAGTCCCAGCATGGCGGTGATCCTGGTCGATGTCGCTGGGTGGGTGCGCGAGCCGGGGGTATACGAGTTCCGCGAAGGTGACCGTGTGGTCGATGCGGTGAAGGCGGCAGGTGGAGCAAGGCCCGGGGCGGATCTCGCGGCTCTGAACCTGGCGGCGCCGTTGACCGATGGCTCCCAGATCCTGGTCATGAAGGAAGGAGAGGTGCCCGGGACGGGCTCCGGCGCAACGGGTTCGGCGCCTGGTTCGATGGGGTCGCTCATAAACATCAATACCGCTACCGGGCTTGAGCTGGAGAACCTGCCCGGGGTGGGTCCGGTCTTGGGTGCCGCGATCATCGCCTATCGAACAGAGAACGGTCCCTTCACGAGCATCGATGACCTGCTGAACGTCAGCGGGATCGGTCCCGCGACCCTGGAAGAGATCCGGTCGATG
The DNA here is from genome assembly GCA_031423155.1 of Actinomycetes bacterium. Taxonomy (GTDB): domain Bacteria; phylum Actinomycetota; class UBA4738; order UBA4738; family HRBIN12; genus JANPEZ01. Next base: position 1,009 of record JANPEZ010000102.1, on the reverse strand, counting down.
GCCACCGTGTGACGGGCTGGATACTTCCGGCCGCGGCGTCCTGTTTCTGGGCGGGCCTGTTGGCCTGGCCGCATGTCAGGTCGTGGTCCTCGCCGCCCGAGTGGCTGATCGCCGGAGTCGGGCTGCTTGCGGCCGCTGCCGCTTTCGCGCCGCGCCGTTCGACGGACGGAAGGGCGCTTGAGCGCATCGCGCCCGAGATCACGCGCGCCCGCGCGGTCGAGGCGGTCGCCTCGATCCGGGTCGATCCGAGGGGCTCGCCGGTTCTCGCGGTAGCGATGGCGCTCTTGGGACTGGTCGCCCTGGCTGCCGAGTGGGGAGGGGTCCACGACGCGAGGCTCGACTCGACGCTGCTCGCGCGCATCTCGCCCGGCCACGTCATCGCCGTCGGCTCGATGCGGACCGATCCGAGCATCGGCGCGTTCGGATGGTCGGCGGTCGTCGATCTGTCCCGGGTGAAAGCCGGTGACGACATCTGGTCGCTTCATGAGTCGGTCTGGGTGAGCGGCAACGGAAGCGCGCCGCAGGTCGTTCGAGGCGACGTGGTCGAACTGGAAGGCCGGGTTCAGATCCCCGGTGACGCCGGGTTCGCCGACGCCCTGCGTCGAAAGGGGCTGGTGGCTGAGCTGTCGGCGAGCAGTTTCCGCCGGCTCGGAGGCGCCTCCAACCCGTTCGTCCGCGCGACTCAGGTCTTCAGAGCGTTCGTCGGTCGTTCGATCACTCGGCTCTTCCCTCCGAAGGAGGCGGGACTGCTGATGGGGCTGGCGCTGGGCGACGACTCGCGTCTGGACCCGGGGCTCGCGCGGGATTTCAAGGCGACCGGACTCGGACACCTGCTCGTCGTCTCGGGGGAGAACGTCGCGATGGTCCTGGGGCCGATGCTCGGCTTGGCGCTGATGCTGAGGCTCACGCGGTGGCCCCGGTTCCTGCTCGGGTTCGCAACCGTCGTGTTCTTCGTCGTGTCGACGGGCGGGGAGCCCTCGGTGATGCGCGCGGGGGTGATGGCTACCCT
>JANPEZ010000101.1:0-43435 GCA_031423155.1 Actinomycetes bacterium | reverse complement strand
GGCTACCCCGAAGAGGACGGCGGTTCAGGCGGCGGCTCTCTCGCCTTCGGAGTCTTCATCGAAGAGCTATCCAGGGTCTCAGCGGGCGTCTCCCTAACCCCGCTCGTTTCCAAACTGGGAGTCATCCCACTAACCGTGGCCGGCACCGAAGAGCAGAGACACCACTACACGAACGGCATCTGCAGAGGGAAGATCCTCATGTCTTATGCCTTAACAGAGCCAGAGGCCGGCTCGGACGCCGCAGCCCTGGTCACGCGCTACGAGCATGACGGCCAGGGTTTCGTTCTTGACGGCACCAAACGCTTCATCACAGGCGCCGGCGTCTCACACGCATACGTCGTCTTCGCAACGAGCGACCCAACACTCAGAACCAAAGGCATCAGCGCGTTCATCGTCCACAAGGATGACCCCGGCGTCTCCTTCGGCAGAGCCGAGAAGAAGATGGGTATCAAGGGCTCACCGACCCGCGAAGTCATCCTGGATAACGCCCGCATCCCGGCAGACCGGCTCATCGGCGAAGAGGGAGGCGGCTTTGCCATAGCCATGCGAACGCTCGACTTCTCCCGTCCGGCGATCGCAGCTCAGGCGGTTGGCATCGCCCAGGGCGCCTTCGACGCGGCGCTGGCCTACGCCGGCGAGCGCAAGCAGTTCGGCAAGCGTCTGGTGGACATGGATCCGATCAGGTTCATGTTCGCCGACATGGCGATGAAGCTGGAGGCCTCGCGCCTGCTCACCTACCGAGCGCTCGCCGCATGCGACGCCGGCGATCCACGCGCGACCTACCATTCCAGCGTCGCCAAATGCTTCGCGAGCGACTCGGCGATGGCGATCACTACGGACGCCGTGCAGATCCTCGGGGGCTACGGCTACATCAAGGACTATCCGGTCGAGCGCTTCATGCGCGACGCGAAGATCACTCAGATCTACGAGGGCACGAACCAGATCCAGCGGTTAGTCGTCGCGAGAGAGCTGGTGAAGCTCCTGGACCAGTAGGCGCCCGGCCTCCCAGGGGTCGTAGGGCTCCTCCTCTACCGAGTCCACGACGATCTCGGTTCCGTCGTTGGACGTCACGGCCAGGCGCTCGGGCCTGTCGGCTCCGTCGGCCTCGTCGACTCCCGGACCTTCGACCAGGTCTCCGTCCAGGGCTTCAGCGACGCGGTCGGGCAGGAACACCCGGAAGGCCGAGCCGCCGTTGGGGCGACCCTCAACCTTGGCCCAGCCGCCCTGGACATCGGCGAAGCGGGCGACGACCGGGCTGAGCGATGCGTCCGAGGACGTTTCCATGTCCTCGACCGAGATCAGCGCTCCGCCCTTCGTGTGACCCATGCGAACCGTGATCGCAGATCCCGGAGGAGTGCGGTCGACAGCGCCTCGCAGCAGCCCGGCGATGATCTGTTCGGTCCTGACGGGGTCCACGGAGATGATCAGCTCTTCGGTTTCGACTCGGATGTCGTGTTCGCTCGAGACCTGGGACTCCTCGATCACGCGGTGCATGAGAGCCTCAAGGTTCGTACGACGGACGCGAAGTTCGATCGTGCCGCGCGCAAGCTGGTCGGCCTCGACGAGGTCGGCGACCGTGTGGTCGAGCCGGCGCGCCATCGCCGCGAGCTGACGCAGCAGAGGAGCCTGCTCGTTCGGAGCCTTCTTGTGCTTGAGCGTCAGCGTCAACCCCAGGATCGAAGTGAGCTGCTTCTTGGCGTCCATCGCCAGCTCCTTCATGAACGGAGCGGCTGCTCGACGGTCTTCCAAGATCGCGGCCTGTCCCTCGGCCATCGCGGCCTGGGTCGCGGCCGCCAGGTCGTCGTCCATGGCGGGGGCGATGTGAAGGACGGCGGCCGCCTTCTCCATCTCGGCGACGCGGACGGCGCTCTCCAATTCCTCGACCTTCTCGAGCGAGGCTTGAAGCTGGGCCTCGGCGGCGTGTGTGCGCTCCTCCATCTCGGCGAGGCGATCCGTGTTGCTCGCCAGCCGCTCCTGGGTGAGGCGCAGGACCTCTTCTAGGTCGGCGCGCTCTTCGGAGTCGGCGGTGGCGTTGGCGTGCTGGAGCATCAGGTGCTCGATCTGGCGCTCGGCTTCCTCCGACCGGGCGCGCAGGTCCGAGGCGTCGGCCTGGGCCGCCGTGGCGCTCTTCAGTGCAGAGGCCAGTTCGGCTTCGGCCGCGTCGGCGCGGGCGGCCAGTTCGGCCTGGCGCTCGATCTCGGAACGCAGTTCGGAGCTGACCCCCGCCTCGGCAGCGGCCAGGCGAGTCTGGGTCTCTTCGAGAGAGGCCTCGGTCTGGTCGAGCTTGACCTGGGTCTGCTCGAGCTGGACCTGCAGACGGCGAGCCTCGTCGCGGGCGGCGGCCATCTCCTCGGCGGTGCCGCGGGTGCTGTCTTCCATGCCGGCCTGAAGCTCGGCGATGAGGTCGCGTGCCGACTGCAGGTCGGCGTGCGCAACTCCGAGCTCGGTGAGGGCGGCGGCGAGTTCGACGCGAGTGTCCTCGTGGTTCTGTTCGGCGGATGCGAGCTGAGCCTGGACGGCCTTGATCTCGGCCCGGATGGTGCCGACGTCGCCCTGACGGGACTCGGCTTCCGTCTTGACGGCTTGCAGTTCCTCCGTGGCAGTCGCGAGGGCCGCCATCGCCTGCTCGGTCTCCGCGCGGGCGGCGGCTATGTCGGCCTGCATCTCGACCATGAGAGCGGCCTGCTCGGCTGCGAAGGTTGCGCGCAATTCTTCCTCGCGGGCGAGCATCTGCTCGCGCAGCTCGTCCTCCAGCGCCTTCAGCTTCGCGCGACCGGTGGCCTTCGTCGCTTCGATCTCGGCGTGGGCTTCGGTCTTGGCTTCGCTGATGGCGGCCTGCAGGGCCGCCTCGGCCTCGGCGGCGACGGCATCGGCCCGAGCCTGGGCCTCGGCTATAGCCTGCGCGGCCTGGGTCTCGGCCAGCGTGACGTTCTCGCCGGCGGAGGATTCGATCCTGGCCAGCTCGGCACGAGCGCTCGCGAGCTCGGCCTGAGCAGCGTCGAGCGCTGCCTGCATCTGAGTGCTGATCGAGGCCTTCGTCTCCTCGACCTCGGCCGCAGCCGCGGCCCTAACCTCGTCCAGGGCCGACTGAAGGGTTGCCATGGTCACTCGCGCCTCATCGACCTCTGCGATCGCCTCTGCCCGAGCGGTAGCCAGTTCCGCGGCGGCGTTGGCCTTCGCCTCTTCCAGGGCGGACTTGGCTGCCGACTTGATCTCGTCGACCAGGGTGCGCAGCATCTCGGATTCCGCCTTGGCCTTCTGGAACTCGGCCTTGGTCGACGTCAACGCTGCCTCGAGCTCGGCAGCCCGCTGTTCCTTCGCGCGCAGGTCGACCATCTCGGTGCGCATGTTCTCGACCTCGGCGCGGACGGCATCCCGCTGCTTCGTTGCCGCGTTCAGCTCGGTGCGTGCGCCTTCCAGCTCGGCGCGCAGCCCGATCGACTCCTGCTCGACCCGGCGGAGAGCCCTTTCGGTCTCCGGATCGGGCGTGGTCTTGGCGGGCTCCTGCATCGCCAGTCCCAGTCGATCGCGTTCGGTCTTCGTTGCTTGGAGCTGACCCTCGAGGAGTCGCACCCGGCCTTCGGCCTTGAGGAGGCGCTCCTCGATCTCGGGGTCGGGACGAGATGGAGTCTCAGGTGAGGCACCCTCCAGCTCCCGGCGGGTTTCCTGCAACTCCTCGAGGGTCGTGCGGTACTGCTCCTGAAGGGCGCTCGCGCGCTCCTCCGCGGCCAGGGCTCTCTTCTCGGCTGCCTCTCGCGCCTCGGCTTCCGCGTGGAAGTCCGGGCTGAGGTAGTCGGGCGAGCGCTTGGCCGACTTGGGCGCAGGCGTCGGATCCTGCGCCCGCTCTCGCAGCGGCCTGGTGAACGCGCGGTTCGCCGCGGCCGAGCTGCGTAGGCGGGATATCGTCCTGAAGAACATGCCGATGGTGAGTGCGAGGGCTACGGCCAAACCCACGGCGGCGATCCTCCAGGTGCTGACGGCCGTCGAGTGGATCGGCTTGTAGGCGCGGTCGACCTCGACCACCGCGATCGGCTCGAGAGCCTCCTGCGGCTGGAGCGCGACCGTGGACGAGAAGACGTTGCCCGAGATCAGTTTCGTGGCGCCGTCGCGGATGGCGATGCGGATCGCCTCGCGCTGGGCCGCTCCGGCAGTTCCGGAGATGCTGCCTTCGGTGGAAAGAAGCGCGACGCCGTCGGTCGACCAGATCGTTACGGCGTCGGTCGGCGTCCCGGCGATAGCGGAAAGGATGCGATCGGATATCTGCTTGGATCTGGCGGTTCCCATCGTGCCGTCGAGATCTTCCGGGGTCACGATGGTCGAGATGTGGGCGGAGAGTGCCCTTGCGCCAGTAATGGCATCTGCCTCGGCGGATGCCAGTGCGCTGTTCGCCTTGCCGAACGTCCCGAAGATGCCGAGTCCGAGCGCGACCACGACGGCCGCTAGTGCGTAAGGCGCTATGCGATCGGTACTTCTCGTGCCAGCCATCGTCCCCCTCCGGCTCCACAAACATCTACCTGAGAACTCGTGACCTTTATCGGCAGCCGGTTCCGGAAAACAAAGGGGAGGACCGTCAACTTCTAGTCATTTATGTTCAGACAGGCTCGACTACGCCTCAGGAATCCGCCGAACGGCCGACACGGCGCCGGAAACCACGACCGTGTCCCCGGTCACGTCGTCCTTCCTCAGCTCGATGAGGTCTTCGATCGCCTCGCGCATCTCGGCGACGTGACTTACGAGCACGACCAGGCGCTTCTCGTCGCTCGCCACCAGCCGCCCGATGCCGTCCATCGCGCGCTCGAGGTGCTCGGGGTCCAGGGAGCCGAACCCCTCATCCAGGAAGAACGCGTCGAGGCGGCCGCCGCCGCGCGCGACCATCTCCGACAGGGCCAGCGCGAGCGCCAGCGAAGCCAGGAACGTCTCGCCCCCGGAGAGAGAATCGGCCTTGCGCTCGGCTCCGGCCGCGTTCAGGTCCAAGACGTTGAAGGTGCCGTCCTGGCTGAAACGGAAGTTCCCGTCCGTTAGCCGTTCGAAGTGCTCGCTGCCCAGATCGGCAAGGTCGGCGCGCTCTTCTTCCAGGAGGAACGCCAGGAATCTGGAGGGTTGCAGGTCCTTCGCCAGGCGCTCGGCGATCCGCTTTTCGTTCTCGGCAGCGACGATCCCGCGTTCCAGTTCGCCGCCGGCCGCGATCTGTTCCTCGAGGGTCCTTACCCGCTGTTCGGCCGATCCGCGTTGAGCGGCGGCGTCGGCTCGTGCGCGCGAGAAGTCCTCGCCCGCGGAGAGCCCCAGCGCGGAAAGCGACGCAGCGAGTTGCTCGCCGGCCGCCTCGACCCGCGCGCCGGCATCGGCGCGGGTTCCTTCGGCCGTCTCGTGTCCGGACACGATCGTCTCGCCCAACTCGGCGAAGGACGCGGCCAGGGCGGCGGCATCGGCCTCGAGCGGGCGATCGTGCCCCAGCCGCCCCCAAGCCCCCGTGAGGCGGTTGGCGAGTTCGGAGATGGACGCCTTCGTCCGGTCGGCCTCATCGCGCGCCTGGTCGTGGGCGACCCGAGCCGCTTCCACGGCGGCCGTGGCTTCGTTCAGCGCGCTCTCCGCCCCCGTCAGCTCGGCTTCACGTGATGCGAGCAGGGACCTGGAGTCGCCCACGCCGAGCCACTCGATGAGCTGGCTCTGGGTCGCTGTTCGGGCGGCCTCGGCCGAGAGGACTTCCTCGTTCGCATCGGCGAGGACGACCTTGATCCTGTCCAGCGTCTCGTTGGCAGCCTCCGCGGCCGTTCGCGAGGAGGCGGCGGCGGCCGCGAGTCTCTCCTTCTTCTCGCGGGCCTTGGCGGCATCGCTCCGCACCTTCGCGAGTGCCTTCTCGGCGGCTGCGACCTTGGTCGCGGCTCCCGCTTTGGGCGGGGTGTGGACCGGCTGGGCGCAGACGGGGCACGGCTCACCAGGGACCAGACCGGCTCGAAGCTCGTGAGCGATGTCCGTGTGGTGCGCCGCAAGGAGTGCACCTTCGGCTTCCTCCTCGGTCGAAGCCAGGTGCTGGAGCGACTCCTCGATCTCGATGAGGCCTTCGACGGCCGACTCCGCGGCTCCGGCGGAGCGCTTGACCTCCGTGGCGGTCTCGGCCAGTTCTTTCTCGGCTGCTGCAACGTGCGAGTGCGCGGCTTCGACAGCCGCCGCTTCCTGTTCGCTGCGTTCGACCAGCCGCTCGAAGGATCGGAATCGCTCGCGATCGCCGAACCTGGACGAAAGGTCGGTGAGGTCGGCCTGAGCTGCAGCCCTGTTCGCGGCGGCTTCGACGAGGGCCGCCTTGGCCCGGCTGACGGCCTCTTCGGCGGCGGCGCCCGCCGAGCCGGCCAGCTCGACGGTCTCGGGAGCCGGCAGCGAGGCGACGATCTCGGCCAGGTCGGTCATGACCTTGGAGGCGAGAGCGGACTCGGCCTCGGCCGCCCCTCGCTCTCTTCCGAGGGCCTCGACTTCCTCCGCCGAGGCCTCGAGCTCGTCGGATCTCTTCGCGGCGGTCGTCGCGGCCGTGCGCGCCTCCTCCAGTTGAGTGCGGGCCTCGTCGATCCGGCGGCGCTCGCCCTGCAAGGACTCGAGCTGCATCTCGGCCCGGGCCAGGCGAGTGCGCGCGACGGCCAGTGCGGCGTCGAGCCGCTCGTACCCGAACACCCCCTTCAGTACCGTGTCGCGCTGGCTCGGCGTTGCGGTCAAGAATTCGCTGAAGCGGTTCTGAGCCAGGAGCACCGACCGGCAGAAGGCCTTGAAGTCCATCCCCAGGAGTTGCTCGATGCGCGAGTTGGTCGAGCCCTCTCCGGTGATCTGTTCGAGGACTTCGGCTTCGGGTTCGCCGGATGCGAGCTTCTCGAGGCGGTGACCGGCTTGGCCTTTCCTTCTCAGCGCACGCTGCGCGCGCCAAACCTCGCCGTCGACCTGGAAGATCAGCTCGACGTGGCACTGGTCGCTGAGCTGATTGATCAAAGACTTGGTGGCGCCCTCGATCGAAGGTGTCTTGCCGTAGAGGGCGAAGGAAACCGCGTCCAAGATCGATGACTTGCCAGAACCGATCTGGCCGACCACTCCGAGCAGGCGGCGGTCGCGGAAGTCGAACGTCGTCTTGCCTCTGTACGAGCGGAATCCCTCGAGGGTCAGCTCAAGCGGTCGCATCGGCCGCCTCCTCCAGGACGTCTCGCAGCAGGGTCAGGAGGGGCTCAGGGGGATCCTCGTCGTGCTCGCGCCGGTAGAAGTCCGCGTAGAGCTCGTCCCAACCGCGGTGGCCCTTCGCGACCTGCTCGCGCCCCTCAGCGGCGGGCCGCTGCGCCCGGACCTTGACCAGGAACGGGAACGTCTCCCGGGCCCGCTCGGCCAGGTTCGAGTCTGTCCCGCTCGTCTTGACCGTCAGGTCGAGGAACGAGTCCGCCAGTTCATCCGTGCGCGCTTCGATCGCGTCCCACGTGTCGGTGACGCGAACGAGCGGACGCCCCGACCCGAGCGGCACGCTCTCGGCGACGGCGAGCTGTCCGGGCGAGGCCTCGACGATCACGACTCGCTTCTGCTCGCCGGCTTCGCCGAAGTCCAGGGCCAGCAGCGAGCCCGCGTACTCGGCCGGAACCGGAGAGCCCGGGACCTTCTGCGGCGCGTGGATGTGACCCATGGCGACGTACTGAGGTCCGGCCGGGATGGCCTGCGCCGTAGCGGCATACGCATCGCCCATGTGCAGTTCCCGCTCTCCGCGGGGGCCCGCGCGATCCACCTCTACCCCGCCGACCATGAAATGGGCCATGAGGATAGGTACCGCGTCGGTGCCGGCTCGCGCCAGCAGTGCCTCGTTGTAACGAGCGGCGATCGCCGCTACACGGTCGGCGTAGGCCCGGTACCACTCGCCCGCATCTCGCATGAAGTCGACGACACGGCCCTCGCGAAGGAACGGGAACCCCGCCACGACGGCCGGGACCCCCGCCTCCCGAAGATCCACCAGCGCGCCCTCGTCGGGGCGCTTGATGTCGCCGATGAGATGGACGCCTCGCTCGCGTAGCAAGGGGGCCAACGTCTCGAACAGATCAGCGGAGTCGTGGTTACCCGCGACCGCGACCACCGGGCGCGTCTCGGCCAGCCGCAAAAGCGCTTCAAGTCCGAGCCCGAGCGCGTCCATCGGAGGCATAGGCCTGTCCCAGATATCACCCGAGACCAGCACGAGATCCACCCCGCGCTCGTCAGCGATCGACACGACCTCATCGAGGACCTCGCGGAACTCGGGCATCCGGTCGTGACGGCCGAGGCGCTTGCCGATGTGCCAGTCCGATGTGTGCAGGATCCGCATCGGGCGCTACAGACCCGCGAACGGGTCGGCGTCGGATGCGACCTCTTCCTTGCGAGTGGCCCACGGGGGGAACGGGAACGTCACTACCAACGGAACCGGGATCGCCGGTTGGGACACGACCATCGTTCCGGGTTTGAGCAGCCTGGCCCGCGCACGCGTCGACGGGAGCATCCATCCGTACTCGGCGCGCTCGGCCTCCGCCGCGTCCAGGCGCCCACTCACTCGGATGGCCGCGTTCTCCAGAACTTCCGATGCCACGCGCGATGCCGTCTGCTGCGCGCCGACGAGCAGTACCCCGAGCGAGCGGCCGCGCTGGGCTATGTCCACCAGCATCTCCTTCAGAGGGCTCGCGCCCTCGCGCGGCGCGTACTTGTTCATCTCGTCCAACACGATCACGGACAGGGGCAGCCGCTGGCCTGACTCCTCTTTCTCGGCGAAGGTCTCGTTCAGGAGCGCCCCTACGACGAAGCGCTGCGCCTGATCGTGCAGCGATTGGATCGCAACGACGCTGACCGAGGCCAAGGAGCGGTCGATGCGATGCGACTCGCCAGCCCGCACGAGTTGGCCCATCCGCGCCGCGCCCGCGTGCAGCCGGCGCATGAACGCCGAGACCGTCCCAGCCTGAACGCGTCCGCTCCAGCCGACGTCGGGCTCATCGCCGTCCTCGGGTTCCAAGAACTCGCCGACCGCATCGACCATCGTCTGTAGGTCGGTGATCACCCGTTCGCCCGGTTGAGCGCTGACGGGCTCGCCTCGCCAGCCGCCTGCGGGAGCGTCCCGGGGGTCGCGCAGCACCACAGCGCCCGGCATGCCCACCACGTTCGCCGCGAAACGCTTCAGCTGGGCCTGAACCCTCTCTCGCACGAACGGGATCTGGTTGCGCTGATCGTTGGCGTCGGTGAGTAGGAACTGCAGCAGATCCTCGTCGACGAACTCGCGCGGGGTCCAGGTGAAGACCTCGACGCCCTCCTGGCGACCGCCGGTGTCCGGGAGCAGGACGTCGCCGGACCTGCGGCGAGGAGGCGCCCAGAACTTCACGCTCGGGAACGGCGATGCCTCGACGCCGAGCGTGGCCCAGCCGGCTGCGGCCTCCTCGTCGAAGTAGCGGTTGGGTTTGTCGAGCCAGAGCAGGTCTTCGCCCTTGACGTTGAAGACCAGGACCCGAAGATTGGCAGCGCCCTCGCCCACGATCGCCGAGTGCTCGCGGGCCGTCAGCATCCGCAGGAAGAACAACGCGAACGAGGTCTTCGTCGCGACGCCGCTGATCCCGCTGATCGACATGTGCCCGCCCTTGCGGCCGTCGAAGAAGTCCAGGTCGACGTGGACGGCAAGCTCGTCGCGGCCGATGCCGATCGCGAGAGGACGGCCCATCTCGTCCACGTACAGAGCCTTGTCGCGCTCGGCGCCCGTGGCGCGAGCCACCATCTCGCCGGGGTCAGGAGAGACCCAGACCTCGGGGTCGACGCGCGTTACCGCAACCCGGGCGCTGCGTACCTTCGCGGCCGGCATGATCCCCAGCTCGGCGATGCGATGTGTGTCCGATTCGAAAGACGCGCCCTCGTAGACGGCCTCGGCCTCGGTCACCACGCCGTAGGTACTGATCTCTCCGGCTTTCGGAACCTGGGTTCGCACAACGACGAGGTCGTCGAGTTGCAGGTACTCGCTCTCGTCCAGGACCACCCGGAACTCGCCCGTCGAGGTGTGCTCCGATCCGAGAACGCGACCGACCCGATCCTGGCTCACGACGCCTCCCTCATGACCGCTTCTCGCAGCGCCCGGTATACGAGTCGCTGGTCGCCCATGCGGTGCCGAAGCTCGCGTTCCAGTGCCGCGATCGGCACGAGGTTCTGCGGGGCTCGCGGGTCGATGTGCGCTTCTGACGCGACGACCGGCAGCACCGCGGCGGTCCGGTCAGCGATGGCGCGAACATCCTCTAGAGGGAGCTGCCCGCTGGCCTCGCATCTGACGATGCCGGTCCACGAGTGCCCTCCCGCGAGCATCGCCAGACGTACGTACCAGGAGTAGCGCTTGTAATCGGTGATGCCGAACAGGGGAGTGCGCTGGCCGGGAGCGAGTTGGCCAACCACCGCGTTCTGCTCCGGCGGCAGGTAGGCCACCCGATGGCTCTTTATGTAGCCGACCACCGGCCGAGGCGCGAAGTCGTTCAGTGGACCGTCCGCCACGACGAAGCACTCGGCCGCCAGCTCGGCGGCGACCTCGCCCTCGGCCTTGCGCATCTTGGTATGCAGGACCCGCATCGGTGCGGCCGGGTCCGGATCGGCGGTCGTGGTCGTGTCGTAGCCCGGCTCCAGGTCGACCGGAGGCAAGGTCTCGGTTCGCGCTCCGCCGAAGACCGCCCAGCGTTCGATCCGGGCGTGGTCCACGATCGAGTGGCGCGCGCCTCTGTCCCAGACGGTCGCGCCGACGGCGAAGGTGCCGCAGATGCCCGTGACGGGCCCGGCCACCGGATCGTCGAGCGTCAGCCGAGCGTCGACGCGCCTGACGCCGTCGACGAAGGCGATCACGGGGACGCCGTCGTCGGCGCCTTCGAGCGGTTCCCAGTCAGCCGTCTCGACCGTCGCATCGACCGAGCCCTCGGCGGGAGCCAGAGCGTCGTCCTGATCGAGGGGGCTGCCGTACTCGGGAGACCAACCCTCGACGAAGATCTGTGCCATCGGCGCATCCTAGCCGAGCCCGCCGACACGGCCTACGGCGCCAGGGGGAGCGTCTCCCGCGAGATGACCTTCCAGCCGGACCCGGTGTAGCGCAGCCTGGTCACCCTCTGGGCGCTGGGGCAGCAGTGGTCATCGCCGGGGCCGAAGACGGCTTCGGTCAACGTGAGCCCCGCCGGGGCCGAGGCGACGTCGACGAAGGTGTCGCAGACCGTCTGGCTGAACACCTCGGCCGCATCGACCACCGAGATGACCCGGTAGGTGCCGCAGCCCCCGCTACCGCCGGTCGCCTCGAAGGTCAGGGCGTCCTCCAGCCCGTCGCCGGTCGCATCGCCTATCACGGCCGTTATCCCGAAGACACCGTCCTTGGCCTTGTCCCTAAAGCCGTACGCCGCACGCCACCTCGGCTCGTCCGCGTACTCGCTCCAGAGAACGAGTCCATGCTCCTGGAACAAGGGATCGTCTCCGATCGAGTAGGCGACGACGATCGAAGTGAGTGTTCCCTGCGGCGCGTACCAGGTCCCCGTTACCTGGGCTTCGGCCGGCACCAGCGATGCCACCGGGACGTCGCCCGCCGCCTGACCACCTTCGTACGTGGCCGGCACCCCTGGAGGAAGCGACACCGGCTCGGTGCTGGCAGACGCGCCCGCGGACGGACTGGCCGACACCGAGACCGAAGCGGTTGAGCCGGGTGAAGAAGGTGCGATCGAGGAGGACGAGCCCGCCGAACACGCGGTGAGCCCGGCAACCAGCAATGGAACGAGACGCATGGGCCCATGCTAGTCGCGGCCCCGGCTAGGATGTGCCCCATGCCCTGGGATCTGACCCCCAAACGTGCCTCGGACTCGGCCGTGACCATCTCGCAGTTGATGGAGGTGACCGACGCCAATATCGCCGGCAACGTCCACGGAGGGACGATCATGAAGTTGGTCGACACCGCCGCCGCTCTGGCAGCGGTTCGTCACGCCGGGGGACTGTGCGTCACCGTCTCGGTGGATGAGCTGTCGTTCCTCGAGCCGGTGCATATCGGCGAGGTCATCACGCTGCACGCAACGGTGAATGACGTCGGAACGACCTCGCTTGAGTGCGGTGTGCGGGTCGACGCGGAGAACCCGGTGACCGGCCGCAAGGTCCACGCGAGCAGCGCCTACCTGGTCTTCGTCGCGATCGACGAGGACGGCCACCCCAGGCCAGTCCCGCCGATCTTGGCCGAGACCGAGGAGGAACTGCGCCGCCAGCGTGAGGCCAAGCTAAGGCGCAAGGCCCGCATGGCGCACAAGCAGGCCGTGAAGGATGCCCGCGACGCTGACCGCGGCGCCTGATCGACGCCGGTTAGACCTCGTCTGACAGGATGAAGGCACAACGACGAGAAGGAAGGCCACAACCATGACCACCGACCTCTCAGGGGCGCGGCAGCGGTTCGATACCGCCGAGGGACCCCTGGACCTCTTCAGTCTGAGATGGCTCGCCGAGCACGGGATCGCCGATCCCGCCCGGCTGCCGATGACCGTCAAGATCCTCCTGGAGAACCTGCTGCGGCGCGCCGGAACCCCCGGAGTAGCCGCCGAAGACGTCGAAGCGCTCGGCGCCTGGCCCGGTCCGGCCGGGGATATCGCCTTCATGCCCGGACGTGTGTTGATGCAGGACTACACGGGCGTTCCCGCGATCGTCGACCTCGCCGCCATGCGCAGCGCCCTTCAGCGCGCCGGGGGAGATCCCGCCACCGTGAACCCTGTGATCCCGGTCGATCTCGTCATCGATCACAGCGTTCAGGTGGACCTGTTCCGTACCGCCGAGGCCTACGAGAGGAACATCGATCTGGAGTATGGCCGCAACGGTGAGAGGTACGCGCTGCTGAGATGGGCCCAGCAGGCTTTCGACGGTGTCCGCGTCGTGCCTCCCGGCGCCGGGATCTGCCACCAGGTGAATCTCGAGCATCTCGGTCAGGTCGTCTCATCACGTGATGGCATCGCCTTCCCCGACACCCTGGTCGGGCTGGACTCGCATACGACGATGATCAACGGACTCGGCATCCTGGGTTGGGGTGTCGGCGGGATCGAGGCCGAGGCGGCGATGCTCGGCCAGCCGATGTTCATGCCGCAGCCGGTGGTGATCGGGATGAGGACCGTCGGCGCCCTGCCGCCGGGGACGACCGCGACCGACCTGGTGCTGACCTTGACGGAGATGCTGCGGGCCCACGGCGTCGTCGGCAAGTTCGTCGAGTTCTTCGGAGACGGGCTCTCCTCACTCAGCGTCGCGGATAGAGCGACGCTTTCCAACATGTGTCCCGAGTACGGCGCCACCGCCTCCTACTTCCCCGTGGACGCGGAGGTCCTGCGCTACCTGCGGTTCACCGGCCGCCGGGCGAGCGCCGATCTGGCCGAGCGCTACACCAAGGAGCAGGGACTCTTCCGCCGCGACGGTGATCCCGAGCCCGCCTTCTCCGAGATGCTGGAGTTAGACCTTTCGGCGATCGAGCCCTCGCTCGCCGGCCCGTCACGTCCTCAGGACCGCGTGACCCTCCCCGGCGTCTGGCCGAGCTTCACCGAGCGCTACGGAGATCGCCGCGCCGAGCAGACCGGCACCGTTCGCGACGGCTCCGTCGTGATCGCCGCCATCACCTCCTGCACGAACACGTCCAACCCGAGCGTGATGCTTGCCGCCGGACTCCTGGCGAAGAAGGCCGTCGAAGCGGGCCTGGCCTCCAAGCCCTGGGTGAAGACCTCGCTCGCACCGGGATCGCGTGTCGTCACCGACTACCTCGATCGTTCCGGCTTGACCCCTTATCTGGAGAAACTGGGGTTCGCACTCGTCGGCTACGGCTGCACGACCTGCATCGGCAACTCGGGCCCGCTTCCGGAAGCCATAGCCAAGGTGGTAGAGGACGAGGATCTGAACGTGGCGGCGGTCCTATCCGGCAACCGCAACTTCGAGGGACGCGTTCATCCTCAGGTCCGCGCCTCGTACCTGGCCTCACCGCCACTCTGCGTTGCATACGCGCTGGCGGGCCGCGTGGACATCGACCTGTCGACCGATCCTCTTGCGCAGGGGCCCAGCGGCCCGGTCTACCTCCAAGATGTATGGCCGAGCCCCGAGGAAGTCGCCGCCGCCATGTCGGATGCCATAACGTCCGAGCAGTTCGACGAGGAGTACGGCCGCGTCTTCAACGGCGACGAGCACTGGAGGTCCCTGCCCTCCCCGGTCGGTCCGATGTACTCCTGGAGTGAAGACTCCACATACGTTCAGGAGCCGCCGTTCTTCGAGGGCATCGAGGGGGCGCAGGTAGAGCCCGGCGATATCGAGGGCGCGCGCGTACTCGTGATGGTGGGCGACTCGATCACGACCGACCACATCTCACCTGCGGGGTCCATCAAGGCCGATTCGCCGGCCGGACGCTACCTGCAGGATCAAGGGGTCGAGCCCGGGGACTTCAACTCCTACGGGACGCGGCGCGGCAACCACCAGGTGATGATGCGTGGCACCTTCGGCAACATCCGGTTGAAGAACGCGCTTGCACCCGGAACGGAAGGAACCTGGACGACGCACTTTCCCACGGGAGAGGTCGTCAGCATCTTCGAGGCATCGGGCCGCTACCTCCGGGATGCAACGCCGCTGGCGGTCATCGCGGGCAAGGAGTACGGCAGCGGTTCCAGCCGGGACTGGGCCGCGAAGGGTCCGCTCCTGCTGGGAGTGAAGTTCGTCATAGCCGAGAGCTACGAGCGCATCCACCGGTCGAACCTAGTCGGGATGGGGATGCTGCCCCTGCAGTTCCGCGGCGGCGAGTCATCGGCCGTCCTCGGCCTGACCGGCCGAGAAACCCTTTCGGTCACCGGCCTGAGCGGTGGCGTTGTGCCCGGGCAGGACGTCACGGTCACCGCCACCTCTGATGACGGAGCGACCAGAACCTTCACCGCGAAGGTCCGGATCGACGGCGCCTCCGAAGTGGACTTCTACCGCAGCGGTGGGATCCTGCGGATGGTGCTGCGCCAGATGCTCAAGGGCTGACGCAGAAGGGGCGGAGGCTTTCGCCTCCGCCCCAGGGAACTTCGAGGGTCGTCAGTAGAGGATGGGGTGTTTCTTTACTCCCTCGAAGCGCTGCCAAACCTTGCCGAGTCCCAGGTACAGGCCCGCGTTCGCGATGATGATCGCAACCAACACGACGATCGATAGAACGTGTACGTCGTAGAAGGGGTTGTAGTCGGGCCAGATCGCCGTCGCCGTGTAGAAGATCGCCATCCACACGATGGCGCCGACGGCCGCCAGGCGAGTCATCACGCCGGTCATGAGTCCCAGTCCGATCAGCAGCAGGGCTCCCATGTAGACGTAGTTGACCCAAGCGTGTGGCGGGACCATCGTCAGCGGCGTACCGTCCGCAGCGAATGTCGCGGACGCGCCCGTGATCCCCTCGTAGAACCCCTTGAACGGGCCTTTCAGGGCGAACCACAGCGCTCCGGCGGTCGGGTTCCCACCGTTGACCCAGGCGTCGGCCTTCTCGGTCGCGAACCCCAGACCGAAGGCCTTGTCGAAGAACGCCCAGAGGAACTCGAAGCCGACGAGCAGCCGCAAAGCGCCCAGCACCCTGTGGAGCGCGCGGCTCTGACGGGTTTCGGATTCGATGACCGGCATGCTCAGCTCTCTGCTTTGCACCATCGCCATCGTTCCCACCTCCTTCTTCGTCTCTGGTGGAAGCTTCGCGCGACGGGCGAGCTGGGGGACGTGCCGGACGGCCCTATGCCGATGGGCTGATGGGCTACTCGTTGGTGCCGGGCAGGGTGGTGTGACGGGCCAGGTAGGCCGCGGCCTCGGCTCGGCGCGCGACCTCGAGCTTGGAAAGGATGGAGGAGACGTAGTTCTTCACGGTCTTCTCGGCCAGGTGAAGGCTCTCGCCTATCTCCTTGTTGGTCTTGCCGTCGGCGACCTGGGTCAGGATCCGTTCCTCCTGAGGGGAGAGCCTGGCCAGCTTCTCGTCGCGCAGTAGATGCTTGCCCTTGCGCAACCGGTCCAGAACCGCACTGGTCACCGCGGGGTCGAGCAGGCTCTCGCCTTTGCCGATCGCACGGATAGCCCGCAGGAGTTCACCGGACTTGACCTGCTTGAGAACGTAACCGGAAGCACCGGCCATGATCGAGGAGAAAAGCGCCTCGTCGTCGGCGAATGAAGTGAGCATCAGCACGCGCGTATCCGGATGCCTGGCACGGATCTCGCGGGTCGCCTCGATGCCGCTCCCGTCGGTGAGCCTCACGTCCATGACGACGACGTCGGGCCTGGCGCGGTCGGCCTCATCGATGGCCTCTCGTACCGAACCTGCTTCGGCGGTGACGACGATGTCGTCCGTCGTCTGGAGCATCGCCTTGACGCCGCCCCGAACGACCTCGTGGTCGTCCACGAGCATGACGCGCAATGGAGGGGTCTTCGTCATGCGTTGGATACTAGCGGCGGTCGCAGTTTCATGCGTCGCGGCTCGGTATCAGTGTCATGAGCCGCTCGCCGACCCTGTCCAGGAAGTCCTTGATGGTGGCCTCCGCGACGCGGTGGAGCAGGGCCTTGTCGATCATCCGCCCGAGCGCTCCCATCGGGGGAACGTACCGCGCGCTCATGGATAGCTGGGTCGAGTGAGAACCCAGGGCTGCCACCTCCAGGTCCGCATCGAGCGCCGGGAAGAGGCTCTCGGCCGCCGCGGCTCTCCACCTGATCGGGAGCACCGTCTTGGACGGCATGCGGATGGGCGGGTCGAACTCCAAAGATACCTGCCTGCCCAATCGCAGGCTCTCGCCGAATCCCACCTCGGCCAGGAGAGCTTCGCCCCGGGCGCTTGCCGCCCCGGCGATGCCCGGGACCCAAGCTCCCGGATCGTCGAGCACGGCGCGCTCGACGTCCTCGGCCGCCACAGGCAACTCCACGTAGTAGCGCGCGAACATACCGCTGAGTGTGCTTGGGAACCCTCGCCCCGCTCAAGGGCGAAGGTCCCGGGTACATAGGGCCCCTCAGCACGGCGTTCGGCGCCTCAGGCCGAGGAAACTTATGTCCATGAACGAACCGCATGAACCGCGCCGCGCCGTGCTGATCGTCGAGGCGGATGCCGTGGAGCGTGAGCGTCTAGGCGACATCTGTGAATCTCTGGGCTACGACGTCACCGTCTGCTTCGGGCCTACGGGGCCCGACTACACGTGCGTCGGCGAGCGGGAGGGACAGTGCCCGCTGGTCGACGCAGCCGACCTGGTGATCTTGGATACCTGGCTCGACAGCGACACGGCTTCGATGGGGACTCCGGCATCCGAGCTCCTGACGCTCTACCACGCCAACGGTCTGCCGGTCCTGACGCTCGGCGCTCCAAGGGGTGCGGTCGATGTGTTCGGCGAAGAGCCGGTCGTTCATCTATCCAGGATGCCCTCCACCGACCAACTCACCGATGCCCTGGCCCTTCTGGCACAGGCTTCGGCGAGATGACGCAACGTCGATCGATCAAGGACTCAGGAAGGGGTAAGAACATGTTCGCATCCATCCGAGGGGCAACTCTCGTCGCGGCCGCCGTCGCGCTGGCACTCGTGTCTGCTGCTTGTGGGAACGGCGGCTCCACCGCGCCGCCGGCTGGAGGCGACGGGCAGGCCGCCGGCGCGCCCGCCGCCGTCGAAGTCACGCTCACCGACTTCGCGATCACTCCCTCGAACATCCAGGTCCCCTCGGGTGTGCCGATCTCGTTCAACCTGTCGAACACCGGGGCGACGCCGCACACGTTCGCCGTCGAAGTCGGTGGGCAGTCGTTCGATTCGGGGAACATCGAGGCCGGTGCTTCGGGGTCGTTGGAGGTTCCCTCCCTTGAGGCCGGCACCTACAACGCGATCTGTTCCGTCCCCGGGCACGACAAGCTCGGGATGGTGGCAACCGTGACCGCATCCGCGGACGCTGTCCCCGGGGGCACCTCCGGGGCTTCCGGCGGAACGGACCCGATGGGCGGCATGGCCATGCCGCATATGAGCGCGGAGGAGATGGCCAGTTCCCACGAAGCCGGCGTCTCGGCGTTCCCGGCGGAGACGGCTGGAACCGGAAACGAGGTCCTCGAGCCGACCATGGACCACGGGGTGAAGGTATTCACTCTCACCGCGACGCAGGTCCAGTGGGAGGTTGAGCCCGGCGTCATGAAGGACGCGATGGCCTACAACGGTCAGATCCCCGGACCTCAGCTCAACCTGAGCTATGGGGACAAGGTCCAGATCACCCTTCAGAACCAGTTGACCCAACCCACGGTCCTTCACTTCCACGGGATGACGGTTCCCAACGCCCAGGACGGAGTTCCCTACATCACGCAGGACCCGGTGATGCCGGGCGGCTACTGGAAGTACGAGTTCACGGTCAAGGATCCGCCCGGCATGTACGTCTACCACTCGCACTTCAACTCAACCGAGCAGGTCGGCGCGGGCCTCTACGGAGCCATCATCGTCCAGCCGCAGGGTGGCTGGAGTTATCCGGCCCTCGACGTGGACCCGCGCACCGGTGAGACCAGGGTGTCGGCCGCGCCCAAGGTGGATGTCGAAACCACGATGTTCCTGGGCGACGGACCTCTGGGATACACGCTCAACGCCAAGTCATTTCCCGCGACAGCACCGATCGTCGTCGAGACGGGGGACTGGGTCCTGATCCACCTGGCGAACGACGGCTCGATGCTTCACCCGATGCATCTGCACGGCTACCACTTCGAAGTCGTCGGCCAAGACGGCTTCCCACTGCAGAACCCTTACATGGCAGACACTCTCGTGATCGCGCCGGGCCAGAGATACGACGTGCTGGTCCACGCCGAGTACCCGGGAGCATGGGCCTTCCACTGCCACATCCTTCCGCACGTGGAGGGTCCTGCGGGCATGTTCGGGATGGTGACGGCACTGGTGGTTCAGTAGCCCTTAGCTCGCCGGGGGGAGTTGAACCTCTACGACCGTGCCCTCCGTGGGCGAACTGGTGACGCTCAGCGTCCCACCTATGCCGGCGACGCGGTCGCGCAGGTTAGCGAGTCCCATCCCGCTATGGTCGGTGTCCGGGTCGAAGCCCTGGCCGTCGTCATCGATGGACAGGAGCGCCCGGCCATCGCCTCGGCGGAGGGAGACTCGACAGGTCGTCGCTTTCGCGTGCTTCCCGATGTTCGAAAGGCACTCTCGCGTTATCTGAACCAAGTCAACGGCCAGGGACGTGAGCTCGGAGGCCAGGTCCTCGTCTACATCGACGATCGTGACTACGTCGGATCTGGCCTCGAATTCCCGGCATAGGTCTTGGAGTGCTTGGTCCAGTTGGCGGTCGGCCAGGATGCCGGGGCGCAGGCCGAATATGTAGTTGCGCAGGTCTCTTATGGCACGGTCGATCTCGGAGATCGCGCTTTCGATCCGGGCGTCGACCCGGGGATCTGTTCCCAGGGCCGCCGCTCCCTGAAGGCCCATACCTACGGCGAAGAGCGACTGGATCACTCCGTCGTGCAGTTCCTTCGCTATCCGCTCGCGTTCATCCAGGACGAGCAGACGCTCGATCTCTCGATGAGCCAGCCGCGTCTCATCAGCCAGTCGCGCGTTCTCGATCGCGACGCCGGCCTGGGTCGCCAGAACCTGGATCGCCCGTTCGTCCTCTTCGGAGAATGCTTCGGCGCCGCGCTTCTCGGTCAGGTAGATGTTGCCGAAGACGTGCCCGAGCGCCAGCACCGGTGCGCCAAGGAACGAGGACATCGGAGGGTGATTCGGGGGGAATCCGACGGAGCGAGGGTCCGCCGAGATCTGGGGAAGGCGGACGACGCGCTTCTCTCGGATGAGTAGCCCGAGGATCCCGTGGCCAACGGGAGGATGGCCGATCGCGGCGCGCTCCTCATCGGTAACGCCTTCCGTGATGAACTCAGAGATGGATCCGTCTTGCCCCAGTACACCCAAGGCTCCGTAGCGGGCGTCGGTTATCGATACGGCCAGCTCCACGATCCTCTGCAGGACGGCGTCGAGCTCGAGCTCTGAGGAGAGCGCGAGCCCTGCCTCGATCAGCATCGAGGCTATGTCGGGCGTGGATCCTGTGGCCGGCTCTTGCATCGCGCCTGAGACTAGCGGCAGGCTTCGCGAACTGCTCGCAGCACCCGAAGGGACCGGCTGCAGCGGGCCGCTCGGCCCGTGGTCCGTCCCCTCAAGGAGCCTACGGTTGAGTTGACGGAGGCCGACCCTACGAGCGAAGGAGAGCGGCGATGGAACTGACCGTTGGAGATGTGATGACGAGGACCGTAGTGGTGGCGGCGCCAGAGACCAGGGTCAAGGAGATCGCCCGGATCCTCCACGAGTACCGCGTGAGCGCGCTCCCCGTGGTCGAGTCGGACAGGGTACTCGGGGTCGTCAGCGAGGATGATCTTCTGCTGAAGGAGGACCCAGGCTTCGTGAGCGATGGCCTCTTCAGCGGACGCCGGCGCAAGGCCGAGCGTGCGAAGGCAGGTGGTCTGGTGGCCGCCGAGGTTATGAGCGCCCCGGCCGTGACGATCGGGCCGCTAGCCACTCATCGCCAGGCAGCCCGGTTGATGCACCGAGAGCGCGTGAAGCGGCTGCCGGTCGTAGACGAACGCGGACGGATCCTGGGGATCATCTCGCGCTCTGACCTGATCGGAGTTCTCCTGCGCGACGACGGAGAGATCGGCCGGGAGATCTGCGAAGACGTGATAGCCCGTGCGCTCTGGCTGGATCCGGCGGGTTTCATCGTGCGGGTCACCTCGGGTGTAGTGCAGGTGACCGGCCAGGTAACGAAGCGAAGCCTAGCTTCAGTCCTCGTCGACTGCATCAAGCAGGTGGACGGAGTGATCGGCGTGCAGGCTCGCATCACCTGGGCGGAGGACGATCTGCAGGGTCCTGAGGTTCCTCTCCCCTGGACCGGCCTGGGCGTAGGGCGCGAGGACGCCGGCTCCACGGAAGGGGGCGTCCGTCGTTCCTGAGCGTGCGCGGGCACCTGTCCTCGCGTTGGCCGGTATCCGACCGACAGACCTCTGACGATGACCAGGAACAACGTGATGAGTCCGGTCGCGACGTAGATCGCCCACATCCAGGGGCGCACGGTGTCCGTGCCGGCGAAGACACCGTGAACCATCGACAGGGTGAAGGCCGGGATGGCCAGCAGGTGCAGAGCCCTCCACCGTTTCGTGCCGAGCGCCTTGCGCGTCCACGAGGTCGCCAACACGATCACCATCCCGTACATCGCGACGACACCGAACGTGACCGCGACCGGCCGGAAGTTGCTGTGCATCGGCACCAACACATCCAGCGGATGGAACTTCATGTACGTGTCTAGCAACAGGCCCCCCAGGTGCACGCCGAGCAGGAGCAGGGCCACCGTCGCGGCGAACTGATGGAAGAGGTTGGAAGACTGCTTGGAGACGCGCTTGGTAACCACCGAAGTGGTGGCCACCAACCCCCATGCGACTGACATGAATAGCATGAGGTAGGAACCGATGCCGGCCGCTCGCAGGATGATCCAGGTCGTCATGCAGCCGCCTCTCGGTCGAGGTTGACGAGAACCTGGCCGGAGTCGCCCACCCAGATCCCGGGCAGAGCCCGATCGATCTTCGATCCCGACATCAGCGCCGTCTTGGCCCTCACCTCTGCCTCCTCGCAGGTTGAGGCCCAAGCCGTCACCTGCACGACTCCGGTCGAAGCCGGCTCCCCGGTGCGAGGATCTATCAGATGGTGGAGCCCCGGCCCCCAGGTCCTGCGCGTCGTCGAGGAAGTCGCGACGGCTCCCTCCGTGATGACGATCCGAGCCAACTCCTTCGATCGATCGAAAGGGTCCTCGATGGCGATCTCGGCCTCACGGGTTGTTCCGGCGACGCGGATGTCTCCGCCCGCGTTCACCAGCGCCCACCCCAGTCCGGCCTCGATCGCAGAACGAGCGGCTAGGTCGACGGCCCACCCCTTGGCGATGCCTCCGAAGTCCAAGCCGACCCCATCCGGCAGGTACAGCTCCAGACCGAGCAGTTCTATCTCGCGCCACCTTCCACACGGAACCGCGGGATGTTGGGCGTTGCGGGCCCCTGCCATCACCTCGTCGAGATCGCGATCGTATCCCGCCGCGACGAGGGCCGGCAGAACGGTCGGGTCGAATAAGCCGTCGGTGCTCGATGCCCAGGTGAGCGCTCGCTGTGTCAGCTCGGCGAAGACCGGGCTGACCGCCATCGAACTTCCGGCTCGGGAGTTCACTGCCGATAGCTCGCTGTCGTGGCGGAACCGGGAGAAGCGGGTTCCCTCGCGGGCGAAGATCGCTTCCACTCGCAGCGCCGCGTTCTCGAACGCGCTGGGGTCCTCCGTGAGATCGGCGATCAGCCGCACCTCGGTGCCCATCCCGCGGAACGAGTGCACTTTCTCGGTCACTTCACGATCCTCCGGAAGTGGTCGTGGGTGGAGGAGGCGGCGCGCCGCCTCCTCCGGTAGAACCGCCCGATGACGTTGGCGCTCCGACGTACCGGACGGGAGCCGGCGCGGCCGGTTCGGTGATGATCACGCGCCGCGTGATCTTGCGGACGATCAGCACCGGTCGGTTCCTGCCGGCCGAGGCCCTGGCCGACTCCGCCGGTTTGGGCGCAGCAGCCAGGACCCCCACTCCGCTCATGAAGGTGGCGCCGCCGGCCACCCAGGCGATCGCCCGGATCCACCCTCGCGTGAGCCGCTTCTTCCTCGGGGAGCGTTCCTCAGTCATCCCCGCCGCCGCTACCGCTGTCGTCGCTGCTGTCGTCCACAGAGTCGTCAGAGTCGTCAGAGTCGTCAGAGTCGTCAGAGTCGATCGAGTCGTCAGAGGAGTCTTCGGTGTCCTCACCGATGTCGTCCGACTCAACGGTGTCGTCGGTCGAGTCGTCCCCGGAGATGCTCGAGCCGCTGGAAGTCTGGTCCTGTGAGGTGCCCTGCAGGACGACGGTGCCGCCGTTCGAGCCGTCCGCGCTGCGACGAATCTTGATCGTCCTGTGGATCGTGCGAACCTTCGGCTTCTGTTGCGTACGAACCGATGCCGCCTGGGCGGCGGTTCCGGTCTCGCCGAGACCGACGGACAGTG
Organism: Actinomycetes bacterium; assembly: GCA_031423155.1. Lineage (GTDB taxonomy): Bacteria > Actinomycetota > UBA4738 > UBA4738 > HRBIN12 > JANPEZ01. Next base: position 20,416 of record JANPEZ010000101.1, on the reverse strand, counting down.
CAACTCCTCCGGCCACGAGTGCGGCCACCAGGCCAAGTGCTACAGCGATCGCGGATCGCTTGTTCATGGGGTCCTCCTTCTCTCGGTTGACTGACCCATGCGATGACCATAGGGAGGGCCTGTCTATCGAGGTCCCAAGGAAGGGTTAAGCGCTCGGAAAGCCTTCAGGACAGCTCGGCGACCAGCACCGGTTCGGTGGTGGGTGCTGCCGGACATGAGGAGGACTCAACCGTAACCGCCATCAGGTCCGCGCCTCCCACCGGGCGATCCACGAACTCCAGCACCTCGCCGTCTACGGGGGTGAAGCACGCGGCCGATGAAGGGGTCTCTCCGTCGATGGTCCAAAGCTCGTAGACCTGCCCTTGGGGCAGCGGAGCCAGGCCTGTGCCGAACACCGTGATGCCGCTGCCATCGGCGGGGTAGGAGGCCGCGAGCTGGCCAGTCTGCCCCTCGAACCTCACCAGTCGAGGAACGCCACTTCCGCCGGCAAGGTCTCGGGCGAACCAACCGCCGACGAAGAGAGCCAGGGCCGCCGCAACAGCCACGAGCGACTTCCAGGGCGAGCGAGGCGCCCGCTCGATGTGGATGATCTCGCCCGCGTCGCGTCGATGTCCGGCTGCGCGCAGGATGTCGTCGGCCGTGACCTGGACCGCGACCGGTTCGAGCGACATGGCGAGCGCGGCTGCAGCTTCGGCCAGCTCCGATCCGATCCGACTGCATTCTCGGCAGTCGCCATGCTCGGCGCGCTCGCGATCGAGCACCACTCGATCCGCCTCGTCCAAACCGCCGAGGATCTCGGCGCTCATGAGCTCCTCGATCAGGGAATGGTCGCGCATCATCGTTCCAGCGCCGCCAGACTCGTGCGAAGCCTTCGCATGCCCAGGAGGGTCCGCGACTTGACCGTGCCCAGCGGCAACCCGGTCTTGTCGGCGACCTGGCTCTGCGAGAGCCCGTCGAAGTACATCATCTCCAGAACATCGCGCTGTTCCTCCGGGATCGTGGCGAGTGCCTCGCGGACCGCGCGACGCTCCTCCGGCGCTCCGAGGGCGATCACGATCTGCTCTGCCGGGTCGTCCTCGATCTCGACCACTTTGCGGCCGGCCTCCTGGGCGCGGCGGCGTTGTGACTCCTCCCGCCGGACGAGGTCGACCGCCCGGTGGTGAACCATCCCCATGAGCCAGGTCTTCACCGACCCCCGGTTCGCGTCGTAGCTCTGAGGGTCCTTCCAAAGCGCGAGGAAGACCTCCTGCACGATCTCCTCCGCCAGATGTGATCGCTTGACCACTCGCATCGCCAGCGCTTTGGCGTTCGGGGAGTATCGAGCGAACAGACCCCTGAAAGCGTCCTCATCGCCGCTTCTGACCTTGAGCATCAGCTCCCCGTCAGCGACCTCGGGTAGATCGGCCGCGTTCAAACGCCCGCTCCCAGGTCGAACGAGTTCCATCTCAGCAACGCCGATCGCCGATCCTTCCTGTCTGGGTCGTACAGGTCGTATTCGCAGCTCACGACGGCTCGGATCGACCCTGCATCCGTTGTTCGGCCATACGTGTGCGGGCCGTATCGAGCATCTCCTCCACCGTGGTTCGCCGCGAGAGGTCGTAGATGGCCGACCCGAGCGAAAGCGACAGCGGCCTGGGCTGATCGGCCCTGGCGTTGTGCACGGCCAGGGCTTCGACCAGCCGCGACAGGACCAGGGCCTCGGCCCCCGTCGCTTGCCCCGTGAGCAGAACGCAGAACGTGTCGTCGGCCACCCTGGCGGGAACGTCCGAGTCTCGGACGGCTTCCATCAGAACTCCGGCCGCGTTGAATATCAGTCGCCACGCGGCCTCGTGTCCATCGCCGCTCATCACATCCTCGAAGTCATCGAGCTGAACGAAGAGGAAGACGACCGGCTCGCCGGAACGGTCGGCCATCCGCAGATGGTGCTCGGCGATCGGGAGGAACCCGCGCAGGTTGGGCATGCCCGTGAGTTCGTCGGCGATCTCAAGCGCCTTCAGCTCGCGGCGCAGCCTGTGCTGATCCACCGCGTAACGCAGAACCCTTGCGAGCAGTCCCGGGGGGATGCTGCCGCGTATCAAGTGATCCTCCGCGCCGGCCCGGACCGCCGCCGCGCCTGCCGCCCCGTCGCCCTCTTGGGTCAAGATGACGATCGCCGTATCGGATGAGTGGTCGCGCGCGTTCTCGAACCGCTCCTGAGGATCGGGTCCATCCAGTGAGAGCAATAAGAGGTCGATGCCCCCGGCGTCCAGCCGGTCGAGCGCCTCGGCGATCTGCTGGGCGTGCTCGATGACGAATCCGCCGTCCGTGGCGAGGTCTTCCTCGAGCTGCTCGTCGCCGGGACGGGCACCTATGAACAGGATCGTGGTCTTGGTTTCGGGCAAATGTCCCTCCCTGACTTCGTGCTCGCGGATTATCGCATCGCGGGGGCCTCGCGGCTCGGCCACGATTCCGTCACAGGAACGCAACGCGCCGGGGGACTCCCGCGCGGGCCCGCCGGGTACGCTTGCCCGACATGGCAGATCCCCTCGTTCCCCGCGATCAGCGTGGCCACGGGCGCATGATGCGCGCGCTGGTCGGCGGGGTCGCGACCCTCTCGCTGGTGATCGCGCTCGTGACCGGAGTCGCGATGGCCTCCTACATCTCGGCTCAGCACGCTGCCCGAACCTTCGTGCTGGACGATCCGTCCGCCGACGGCACCTCGACTCCTCAGCAAACCCTGGGTCCGTGTGTGGACGACGTCTGCAACTACCTGATCCTGGGAAGCGATTCGCGAGCGGGGCTGTCCCCGGCCGAGCAGGAGGCCAACGGCAGCAACGCGGATATCGGCGGCGAGAACCGCTCCGACGTGGTCATCCTGGTGCATACCGACCCCAAAGCCGAGAAGGCGACGATCCTTTCGTTCCCGCGTGACCTGTGGGTCGAGATCCCCGGACAAGGCGAGGACAAGCTCAACGCGGCCTTCGAGGGAGGACTGAACGGGGGAGGGCCCCAGCTCGTCGCGCGCACCGTTCAGAACCTGACCGGACTTCACATCAATCACATCTTGTACGTAGACCTCGCGGGGTTCGAGGGGGTCGTGAACACGTTGGGCGGGGTTGACATCTGCATCCCGCCCTATCTGGCCGATCCCGTCACGGGCCGGGTGCAGGATCCCCTGACGCAGCTGGATCTGAAACCCGGCTGTCAGAGGTTGAACGGCCAGCAATCGCTCGCGTATGTGCGAACCCGTCATCTGCCGTGCGACTTCATCCCCGACTTCTCCCGTATCGGGCGTCAGCAGCAGTTCCTGCGCGCCGTGCTGAACCGGCTGCTATCGCCGGCCGAGATCATCAAGGCCCCCGGTCTGATCAAGCCAGTGGTTCAGAACCTCGTGACCGACCCCGGATTCAAGTTGGCCGACGTCATCTACCTCGTCAGTCAGCTACAGGGGATCTCCACGGGGGCGGCCGAGTTCCGCGCGGTACCCGGCGTTCCCACGACCGTCCTGCCACCCGGCTACGTGATCGGTCTCTCGGTCGTGAAGATGGACCCTTCGGCCAATGCCCTGTTCAAGGCGATCCGCGAGGGCAAGCCGTTGCCGAAGGAGACCGGCAGTTCCTTGATCAACACCCCGATCTCCCCGGCGAACATCTTGACCGTAGTGATCGATCACGATTCCGGGGAGCTTGCGATCGGAGTCGAGCAGACCCTGTCCGACAGCGGCTTCGACATCGCCCCCGGGACCGTGACGTACGATTCGACCGGACTATCCGAGAAGGGTTCGATGATCCTCTTCGCGCCCGGACATCAGGCGGAGGCCGACGTCGTGTCCAAGTACTTCCCCAACCTGAAGCTGGTCGAAGCCAGGAAGGGTGAGTTGACCGGCGCCACCGTCGCCGTGCTCGTGACGGGCGGCTACACGCCCGTGCCGGTCGGTACCGGGGGAGGCACCGCCTCGAACTGCCCCACCTCGGGAGTCTGATGCGGGCACTCGTCCTGTCCGGAGGCGAGGGGTCCCGGCTGAGGCCCATCACCCACACGAGCGCCAAGCAGCTGATACCGGTCGCAGGCACCCCGATCTTGTTCCACGCCCTGGAGGCGATCCGCGACGCGGGTATCACCGAGGTCGGCATCGTCGTCGGCGCAACCGCCGATGAGGTTAGGGCAGCCGTCGGGGACGGTTCGCGTTGGGGCCTTTCCGTCACGTTCATCCAGCAGGAAGCCCCTCTCGGGCTGGCGCATGCCGTCCTGACCGCCGCCGACTTCGTCCGAGGCCAGCCCTTCCTGATGTACCTGGGCGACAACGTTCTGCTCGAAGGACTCACGCGTTTCGTGGAGGAGTTCGAGCGCGCCCGGCCCGACGCGCAGATCTTCCTCGCGCGAGTACCCGAGCCCGAGCGCTTCGGCGTCGCGGTCCTTGAGGGCGAGCGCGTGGTCAAGCTCGTCGAGAAGCCGAGGGAGTTCGTGAGCGACCTGGCGCTGGTCGGCGTCTACCTATTCGACGACTCCATCCTGCAGGCGGCCGAGACCCTCGAGCCCTCCTGGCGAGGCGAGTACGAGATCACAGAGGCGATCCAGTGGTTGATCGACCACGGCAAGACCGTTCGCGCGACCATGGTCGAAGGCTGGTGGAAGGACACCGGCAAGCCCGAGGACCTCCTCGAAGCGAATCGCATGATGCTCTCGGTGCTGGCTGCCGAGAACGACGGCGAGGTCGATGAGGCTTCGTCCGTAGAGGGCGTGGCGGTGATCGCTGCCGGAGCCAAGGTGATCCGCAGCCGCCTGATCGGCCCGGTCGTGATCGGCCCCGATGTCGTCGTGGAGGATGCGGTCGTGGGGCCCGACGTTTCGATCGAGCGCGATTGCCTGATCCGAGGCAGCTCGATCGCCGACTCCATAGTCATGGAAGACTGCGCGATCGAGGGAGTACAAGGTCTTTCCGGTTCGATCCTGGGCCGAGGCGTGGACGTCAGGCACTCGGGCAGCGAAGGCATACACCGGCTGATAGTCGGCGACCAGTCGCGCATCGAAGTCGACTAGCCTTCATGGCGTGAGAGTTCTGATAGATGCAAGGTCGGCGCTCGATCCTCGTCGAACCGGGGTGGGGCACTACGCTCAGCAGCTGATCCGGCACCTTCCTGCCGCCGATCCCGAGAACGGTTACACGGCCTGGTATCTGCACGCCCGGGGTCTGTTGAAGCACAGGTCCTTCTTCCCTGGCGTGAAGAACCTGACCGAGAAGGCCTCTCGGTTGCCGGCGCGCCTGTATCAACCGCTCTCCTGGCGAACCGGCCTGCCCCGGCTGGAATCTCTCGTCGATTTCGACGTGGTCCTGGCGACGAACTTCGTTCCCCCTCCGACGCGCAGCCCAGGCGTCGTGCCGATGGTCCACGATCTGGCCTTCAGGCTCTTGCCTGAGACCGCACCCCACATGGACGCGAGGTGGCTGCGCCGGTTCGAGTCGACGCTGCGAGACGCACCGCGTGTGCTGGTTCCTTCGAAGTCCGCAAGGGATGACCTCGCGCGCCTGTTCGACATCGATGCGGCCAAGGTCGATGTCGTCCATCACGGCGTGGACGCAGACGCCTTCCGTCCCTCTCCGGAAGTGGTCATCGACGACGTGCGCCGCCGGTTCGGCATCGAGGGGCCATACGCGCTCTTCGTGGGTGGCATCGAACCTCGCAAGAACCTGGAGAACCTGGTTCGGGCTTTCGGCCGCGTCGAGGGAGCGAGTCTGGTCATCGCGGGCGGCGCCGTTCGCTGGTTCCCGCGGGCGGTCGAGGCTCTTGACCGGGCCGTGGCTCAGCTACCGGCCGAGGCGAGGTCGCGTGTCGTTCGCACCGGTTACGTGAGCGACGCCGACAAGGTCGCATTGCTTTCGGGTGCCGCGTGTCTGGTGTATCCCTCGAAGTACGAGGGGTTCGGGTTCCCGGTGCTGGAGGGCTTCGCCGCTGGCGTTCCGGTCCTGACGTCGAGCGTTTCGTCGCTGCCGGAGGTGGCCGGCGATGCCGCCCTGCTCGTCGATCCGGACGATGTCGATGCGATGTCCGACGCACTGAGCCGCCTGCTCACGGACGAGGACCTGCGCAGGCTCTTGCGCGCAGCCGGACACGCGCGCGTAGCCGGGTTCACTTGGGAGGCGACCGCGCGCGCGACCGCGGCGACCCTGCGCGGGGCCTTCGAGGACTCCCGAGGGTAGACTCGAGCATCCCCGATCAAGGAAAGGTCCTGCCATGACTCATGTGCTGGTCACGGGCGGCGCTGGGTTCATCGGTTCGCACCTCGTCGACGCGCTGCTAGAGCGCCGGGACACTTCCGTGACCGTCCTGGACAAGCTCACTTACGCCGGCTCGATGCGCAACCTCGCCGGGCACGAGCGCGACGATAGGTTCGAGTTCGTACTCGGAGACATCGCCGACACCGCTGCCGTCACACCGCTGGTCGCCTCCGCCGACCGTGTCATCCACGCGGCTGCCGAGACTCACGTCGACCGCAGCATCGCCGGGCCGGCCGAGTTCGTCCGCACGAACGTCCTCGGGACCCAGGTCATGCTGGAGGCGTGCCGCGAGACCGGCACTCGGATGCTCCTTGTCTCTACCGACGAGGTCTACGGCGCCGGCGCCGAGGGGACCGCCTTCGGCGAGGACGACCCCCTGCGCCCTCGCTCGCCCTACGCGGCGAGCAAGGCAGCCGCCGATCTTCTCTGCCATTCCTACTTCGTGACTTACGGCCTGCCCGTCAGCATCGTCCGAGGGACGAACGCGTTCGGCCCTCGCCAGAACCCGGAGAAGGCCATCCCGACGTACTCGCTCGCCGCTCTGGACGGTCGCCCGCTCCCCGTTTACGGCAAGGGTGAGCAGCGCCGAGAGTGGCTCTTCGTAACCGATTGGGTCGCAGGGTGTCTGGCGGCTCTCGACCAGGGCGAAGCCGGCGCCGTATTCAACATCGGAGCCGGACACGAGCTGTCGAACCTGGAACTCGCGCGCAAGGTCGCCGGGATAGCAGGTGCCGGCGAGTCCTCGATCGAGTTCGTCCAGGATCGCCTGGGGCACGACTTTCGCTACGGACTGAAGGTCGACCGCCTCCGCTCGCTCGGGTGGTCACCCGTCGCCGACTTCGACGACGCCCTTGAACGGACGGTCGGCTGGTACCGGGACAACCGCGATTGGGTCGAGGCGATGCGGGCTGCCGAGAGCGCTGCGGGATGAAGCTTGTCGTCACCGGAGCCGGGGGAGGGCTAGGCCGCGCCTTCCTAGAGCAGGCTCCGGCTCACCACGACATCCACGCTTTCACTCGAGCGGAGCTGGACATCGGCGATCACGACGCCGTCATGGGCACCATCCCGCTGCTGCGACCCGATGCCGTCCTGAACTTCGCCGCATTCACGGGCGTCGATGCGTGCGAGTCCGAACCAGCTCGCGCTACTCGCGACAACGCGCTCGGCCCTCACTCACTGGCGCTGGCCGCGCGCTCTTGCGGGGCCTCGATCTTGCACGTCTCGACCGACTACGTCTTCGATGGCAAGAAGAGCGCGCCCTACGATGAGCTGGACCCTCCGGCGCCCCTCAGCGTCTACGGCCGCGCCAAGCTCGCCGGCGAAGTGATGGTCCGTGCCGCAACGCCCGAGCACTTCATCGTGCGCACCGGATACGTCTTCGGCGGCGGCCTAGACTTCCTCACCGGCGCCGTCGCCAAGCTGAGAGCCGGAGAGGCGGCCGGTGGGCTGCAGGATCGAACCGGTTCGCCGACGTTCGTGGGCCATCTGGCGGCGCGGATCCTGCCGCTGCTCATGACCGGGCGCTACGGCACGTATCACCTGGCGGGGCCCGAGACGACGACCTGGTACGACGTCCTGAGGGAACTCAAAGGCCTGGGGAATCTTCCGGGTACGGTCGAACCGCAGAAAGCCGTCTATCTCGGACTTCCCGCACCGCGGCCCCTTCATTCAGGACTCACGAGCGCACTCGTTCCACACCTCGGGATCGAGCCATTCCCCGCTCTCGAGACCGCGCTGATGGAGTTCCTCGCCGGTACACTCGCCCGGAAGTGACCTCCCCCCGTAAGCGGATCGCGTCCATCGTCGCACTCGTCGGTGTTCTCTCAATCGTCGCTGCCGCATGCAACGGGAGCACGGATCCGAGCACCGGCCCGACGACCGCTCCTTCGACCGACCCGACGACCAACTCGCTGCCCCCGGCCGTCGACGTCACGTCCATCCCTACCAAGTGGCCGATCAAGCACGTCGTGTTCATCCTGAAGGAGAACCGCAGCTTCGATCACCTCTTCGGCCGCTTCCCCGGAGCCGAAGGCGCCACATCCGGGATGGATCACGGCGTCGAGCGTCCCTTGACCCGCGCGACCGATCAGCGCGCTCACGACATCCCGCACTGCTACGTCTGCAACCTGGCGTCGATCGCAGGCGGGAAGATGGACGGCTTCAACCAGACCGAGTACGCGGACAAGTATGCCTACACCCAGTTCAGGCCCTCTCAACTTCCGAACTACTGGCGGTGGGCCAAGAGCAACGTCTTGTCCGACAACTTCTTCGCCTCGGCCGTCGGACCCTCGTTCCCCAACCACCTCTACGCGATAGCGGCGCAAGCCGGAGGGGCGCTCGACAATCCCTGGCAGCCGTATCCCTCGTTGAAGAAGCAGCTGGACAAGGGCCTGGCCAAGTCCTGGGGTTGCGACATCGCCCAGCCCGGCTCCTACGTCGAGATCATCGACCCCGAGGGTAAGACCGTGAAGGTCGACCCCTGCTTCGATTTCCGTACGGAGGGAGATCTCCTGAGGGCCGCGAACATACCGTGGGCCTACTACGCCGCGACCAACACCCAGCTCGGGTACATCTGGTCCGCTTACAGCGCGATCGATCGCTACCGAAACGATCCCGACCTATGGAACACCTACATGCGTCCCGTCGACGACGTGGTTCGCGATATCGAGAAGGGCCGCCTTCCCGCGGTCACTTGGGTGATGCCAAGGTTCCAACTCAGTGAGCATCCCGAATACAACTTCTGCTACGGCGAGAACTGGACGACCGAGGTCGTGAACGCGCTGATGAACTCCCCGGAGTGGGAGTCGACCGCGATATTCATCTCCTGGGACGACTTCGGCGGGTTCTACGACCACGTTCCTCCGAAGTCGATCGATCGTTTCGGTTTCGGCATCCGTGTTCCGCTGCTGACGATAAGCCCGTACTCGAGGCAGGGCGTCATCGACAGCCGGGAGGGGGAGTTCTCCAGCGTTCTTCGTTTCATCGAGGACAACTGGGGCCTGTCGCAGTTGACCGAGCGCGATCGCAGGGCCGACAACCTGGCCTACAACTTCGACTTCTCCCAGACCCCCAGGGCGCCCGAACCGCTGCCGCTCCGCACCGACTGCAAGGGGCCGATCTGGAAACCGCCTCCTCCCGACCCCGCCCCCCAGGGCTGAAGCTAGACTCCGCCGGTCGATGAAACCGCGCCTGGCGTTCTCCGCAGCTCTTGCCGTAATGGTCCTCATCGCCGGGGCGTGCTCGGTCGCCGGTGATCCTTCTCATCCGTCGACGTCCTCATCGCCCTCAGTCTCGCCGAGCGCTTCGGGTCCTTCTGATCTGCCGCCGTTCGTGGACGCGGACGCCTTCAAGACCCGCTGGCCCATCAAGCACGTCGTCTTCCTCATCAAGGAGAACAGGACGTTCGACAACCTCTACGGGACCTTCCCGGGGGCGAACGGAGCGAGTGCGGGGATGGACCATGGCGTCGAACGTCCGCTCATCAAGGGGACCGACGGACGGACGTACGATGACATCCCTCACTGCTATCCGTGCTCGCTCCTGGCTTACAACAACGGCTTGATGGATGGTTTCAACCAGGGCGAGTCGGCCGACCGTTGGGCGTACACGCAGCTGCATAAGGACCAGATGCCGAACTACTGGCACTGGGCCAAGAGCTTCGTCCTGGGTGACAACTTCTTCTCCAGCGCTTACGGGCCCTCGTTCCCCAATCACCTCTACTCGATCGCGGCGCAGTCGGGCGGCGCCCATGACAATCCGCGCCGCATCCCGGGGGTAACCCAGGGGTCGAACACCTTCGGCTGCGACGCGCCCGACGAGCAGCTCGTCGAGGTCACCGACTCGGAGGGGATCGTCACCAAGATCCCGCCCTGCTTCGATTTCGAAACGGAGGGCGATCTGCTGAACGAGGCGAACATCCCCTGGAGCTACTACGCGGCCGACGAGCAGCAGAAGGGCTACATCTGGAGCGCCTACTCGGCGATCCGGCGCTACCGGATGAACCCCGAGCGTTGGGACCGGCACATCTTCCCGGTAGACGAGGTCGTCCGAGACATCCGCGCCGACCGCCTGCCTCCCGTCACCTGGATAACGCCCAGGTTCGAGGTCTCCGAGCACCCTGAGTACAGCTTCTGCCACGGCGAGAACTGGACCACCAAAGTCATCAACGCGATCATGAAGAGTCCGATGTGGAAGAACACCGCGATCTTCCTCACGTGGGACGACTACGGCGGCTTCTACGATCACGTGCCCCCGCCCTTCGTCGATGACTTCGGTTTCGGGTTCCGGGTGCCGCTGCTGGTGATCTCGCCGTACGCCAAGAGGGGTTTCATCGACCACAGGTTGGGGGAGTTCTCCAGCGTCCTTCGATTCATCGAGGACAACTGGGGGCTGTCGCAGCTGACCCAGCGCGACCGCGACGCGCACAACCTGATCGAGGCGTTCGACTTCTCCCAGGAGCCTCGGCCTCCCGATCCGATGCCCCTTCGGACCGATTGCGTAGGAGGCATCTTCCCTCCGGGCGGGTAGCGATCATCTCCACACGAACATCACGGGTCGCCGAGGCGGCCGGTGTTACGCTCGGCCATCATGACCGATGAGGATCCGGCGGCCGAAGCCCTCGCTCGCGAGCTGTACTGGGCCGAGGAGGGCACATCGCGCGGACGCATGAGCACCGGCGACGTCCGCAACGAACTTCACGATCTCGCCGCGCTCATGCGGGCCGACGAGAAGGCCGCGATCCCGCGAGGAGAGATCAATCTTGCGTCCACGTCGCGCTGGCGCCGGCAGCTGAAACTGCGGCTCTTCCGGCTGATGCGTCCGATCTCATGGCGCTACGACCGGCTCATAGCCGAGCACGCCGAGCTGACAACGGCTCTGGCCGAACGCGTCCAGCAACTCGAAGCCGAAGTCGGGAAGCTGCGCGAGGAGCTCGATAAGCGGTGAGGATCGCGGTCCTGCATCCGCAGACCGCGTTCTCGCGCGGCGGCGCCGAGACCCACACCGAGGCTCTGGTTCGCGCGCTGAAAGCAGCAGGCCACGAAGCCGAGATGGTGACGATCGCCGGCAAGTGGTACCCGGCCTGGGAGCTGGCCCATCAGATGGCGGTCTGGCGTTCCTTCGACATCACCGAGTCCAACGGTCTGAAGGTCGACGCCGTAGTAGCCCTGAAGTTCCCCGCCTACCTCGTCCAGCATGAGCGCAAGATCGTGTGGCTTATCCACCAACACCGCAGCGCCTACGAGTTGTGGAACCATCCGCAATTCGCCGACCTGTCCCTACAGGAGGATGGTCCGGCGGTGCGCGACATGGTTCACGCCTCGGACCGGATCGGCCTGGGCGAGGCCAAGCGCATCTTCTCGAACTCGAAGAACGTCCAGGACCGGCTCTGGAACTCCATGCGCCTCTCATCCGAGGTGCTGTATCACCCGTCGCCACCGACAGAGGCGCTGCTGTCGATGCCGGCTGGGCCCTACGGCGAGTACGTCTTCCTTCCGGGGCGGATGGAGGCGCTGAAGCGCCAGCCGATGGCGATCGAGGCGATGCGCCACGTCAAGACGGCAGTGAAACTGGTCCTGGTCGGCGCCGGACCCGACGAGACGATGCTGCGCGGCCTGGTACGCGAACACGGATTGGAGAGCAGGGTGTCGTTCGAGATAGGTGTCTCGGACGAACGCTTGCACGAGTTGTACCTGGGCGCCCTGGCCGTCGACTACGGTCCTTTCGACGAGGACTACGGCTATGTGACCCTTGAGGGCTTCGCCGCCCGCCGGCCGGTGGTCACCACGACAGACAGCGGCGGGCCTCTCGAGTTCGTCTCAGACGGCGAAACGGGACTCGTTACCGAGCCCGATCCCAAGGCTATGGCCGAAGCCTTCGACCGGCTCTATTCGGATCGCGCTCTGGCAGAGCGACTCGGCAACGCGGGCAATGCGGTGCTGCGCGAGAGGGTCCCCTCCTGGGGAGATGTCGTCGCGCGGCTGCTTGACTGAGATGGCCGCCCGCGCGAAAGACTTGGCCCGCAAGCGATACAAGAAGTACCGCCAGCGTCGCATCTGGGACGCTCAGATGAACCCGCGCATGGCTTTCTACTCGCCGCTGCCGCCCGAGCCGACGGGAATCGCTACCTACAGCACCGCCGTCCTGGAGGGTCTTCGCAGGATCGGCTTCACCCAGCGGCACCGGATGGACACGATCTGGCCCATCGAACCCAAGCATGAGGGCCTCGTTCCCTGGTACCGGCTCGGCATCTACCAGCTCGGGAACAACGTGGCGTTCCACCGCGACATCTATCGCTTCGCCTGTCAGGCGCCGGGACTGGTCGTCCTCCACGACCTTGCGCTCGACGACCTCGTCCGGGGTCTCAAGGCGGCGGGCGATCCGCTGGGCTACGTCGCTGAGCGAGAGGCCTCGGTCCTGAAGCCCAGGCTAACGTCGCCTGACGCGCTGTTGAACGAGCCTCTGCAGGATCCCTGGTGCGGTCACGTCGTACGCCGCGCGCGAGGCGTCATCGTCCACTCCGAGTTCTGCAAGCGATACCTGGAGGAACTCGGGTGCCTCACGCCGGTCTTCGTCGTTCCACATCCGGTCGTGGAAACGGCAGAAGACATGAGTAGGGCGCAAGCGCGGGGGGCCCAGCTGCGTGCACCCACTGAGGCTCGTGGTGCGCGCACACTGGTCGTCGCGCCAGGAGATATGAACGATGCGAAGCAACTGGACGCGTTGCTCGCGGCGGTCGCCATCCTGCCCGACGACGTTCATGTCGCGCTCGTCGGCCGGCGCATCGAGGGCTACGACGCCGAGGCCGCGATCGCTGCGAGCGGACTGGCTCAAAGGGCGAGCCTTGCCCCCGACGTCTCCGACGCGGACTTCCGGGGCTGGCTCTTCGCCGCCGATGTGATCGCGGACCTTCGCTTCCCCCACCGGGGAGAGGTCAGCGGCTCGCTCGCTCGAGCGATGCAGGCTGGCCGTCCCGCGATCGTCAGCGCGACCGGCACCTATCTGGATATCCCCGAAGACTTCGTGACGAGGATCACAGCAGGTCCGGCCGATCCATCAGAGATAGCCGCCGCCATCAGGGCCCTGGCCGAAGATCCCGATAGGAGGGCCCGCATGGGCGCCTCGGCCCGCGACCACATGGCCCGGCTGCGAGCCTCCGATGCGACCGCTCACGGATATGCCGACGCGATCGAGCGGACCCTCGGACTCGTCCGCGATCCCGCGCGCAAGGCCTACGCCCGCTGGTCCGGCGCCCTCGCCGACATCGGCGTAGACGGGGAGAAGCTGGCATCCGGCTACGGCCTCTCGTATGCCCGATCGATGGAGAGCTTCCGGGAAAGTCCATAGAAGCTTCAAAGGTCGCGCTCCCGCCCCTTGTTAGACTCGGGTTCCGTCCCCGCCCGACGCGTCTGACCAGCGCGGATACCTCTAGGAGACCGTCATAGCGACCGCGATGAGTGTCACCGAGCGAACGTCGGAAGCGACGACGCTGCGGGTGATCCCTCGCATCCGCGAGATCTATGCCAGCCGCGAGATCTTGGTCAACCTGGTCCGCAAGGAACTCAAGGTCAAATACGCGGCCTCGATCTTGGGGGCGGTCTGGTCGTTGCTCAATCCGGTCGTCTTCCTGGCGGTCTTCTCGTTCGTCGTCGCGATGCTCGCCAATCCGATCCCGCACTTCCCGGTCTATCTGCTCTCCGGCTTGCTCGCGTGGAACCTGTTCAGCGTGGCCCTCGGGCAGGGAGCGCGCTCGGTCGTGGACAACGGCAACCTGGTCAAGAAGGTGGCCTTCCCGCGCGAGATCCTGCCGTTGGCCGTCGTGGGCGTGACGCTCATCGATTTCGTCCTGCAGTCCTCGGTCCTGTTCATCTTCATGCTGGTTACCGGGTACGGATTCCATCTCGAGGCCCTGATGCTGTATCCGCTCTCGGTGCTGGCCCTGGTGATCTTCAGCGTCGCCATGGTCTTCTGGATCTCGTCCCTCAACGTGCGCTACCGCGATATCGGCCACCTGATCGGTCTGGCGCTCCTGGTCTGGTTCTGGTTCACCCCGATCGTCTATCCGGGCGCGATCGCCCAGCAGCAGCTGACGGACTTCCACGGGCAGAACCTGTGGAACCTGTACCTTATGAATCCCCTCTCCGGCATCATCTTCGGCTTCCAGCGGGCGCTCTACGGTCCCTCTCCGGCGGGGTCAACCGTGACACCGTTCGTCTCGACCGCATGGACGGCGGGAGTCCTGTGCGCCGTCATCGCGGGCTCGACCGTGTTGCTCTACCTGACCTGGCGGCTCTTCTTCCGGCTCTCGGGCGATTTCGCGGAGGAGCTGTGACCGCGGCGATCGAGGTCGAGGCGATCTCCAAGAAGTTCAGGCTCTTCCGCGAGAAGCCTTCCTCGCTCAAGGCTCGGCTCGTCAGCGGGCGCTCGAGGGCCGAGGACTTCTGGGCACTGCGCGACGTCAGCTTCGAGGTAAAGCAGGGTGAGTCTCTCGGCTTGATCGGCCACAACGGCTCGGGCAAGACGACCTTGCTGAAGGTGATCGCCGGGATCTTGCGGCCGACCTCGGGGACCATCCGCTATCGCGGCCGCGTCGCCGCCCTGCTCGAACTCGGTGCGGGCTTCCATCCCGAGCTGACGGGCCGCGAGAACGTATACCTCAACGCTTCGTTCCTGGGTCTTTCCCGAAAGGACACCGACCGCGTCTACGACGACATAGTCGGCTTCGCCGAGATCGAAGACTTCATGGAGAACCAGGTGAAGTTCTACTCCTCGGGGATGCTGGTCAGGCTGGGGTTCGCGGTTGCGGTCCACGTGGACCCTGAGATCCTGCTCGTCGACGAGGTCCTGGCCGTCGGCGACGAGTCCTTCCAGGCCAAGTGCTTGAACCGCATCCGCAGCTTCCAGAACGAGGGCCGCACCATCGTTCTGGTCACGCACGCACTCGACACGGTGCGCCAGGTATGCGACCGCGCAGTGATGCTCGACCACGGCGAGCTGTATGCCAAGGGGGCACCCCTAGACGTGGTCCGTGAGCTTCGGTACGTCCTGCTGCGCCGGGATCCCAACTTCACTCCGGAAGAAGGCACGAAGGAGGTCGAGCTGGCTTCCGTCGAGCTGATCCGCGACGACGGCACCACCGAGCGTCCCGTCAGGATCGGCGAGGACCTCACGATCCAGATCGACGCGAAGGCCAATCAGCCCGTGACCGACCTGATGGTTTCGTTCCAGGTCCTGGACTCCGCCAACTACCCGATAGTCGACGGGCGGGAGCCGGTTGGGACGATCGAGGCGAAGAAGCGCATCGGCTTCACGCTGAGGGACGTTCCCCTCGTGCCGGGCCGGTACTTCGTCACGATCGGCCTGGAGAGCGGCGAGACCGGTCGTCTGTACCACGTTCAGACCCAGCGATACTGGTTCGAGGTAGTAGACGAGGACAAGCCGCACGCTCCGGTGACCTTCCGCTACGACGCGAACGTCGAGGACCTGTGAACGATTCCACCGCAACCCATACGAAAGGCCGCACGATGTTGATCGGACTGATCTTGGTTTCCGTTGGCCTGGCCGCGCTGGCCCAGGTCACCCTGAAGGTTGGAGTGAATCGCGTAGCCGGAGACGGTGTCGCTCTGAAGCTGTCGGGGGACTCTCTCCGCTCGCTCGCCGGGTCACCGGTGATCTGGGGCGGATTGGCTCTGTTCGGGGTCTCGGCGGTCGTATGGCTCCTGGTCCTGTCCAGGGCGGCGCTTTCCTTCGCTTACCCGTTCGCCTCGCTGAGTTACGTGTTGATCTTGATCCTCGGGCACTTCGTATTGCACGAAGAGATCACGACCATGCGACTCGGGGGAGTGGCGCTGATCGTCGCCGGCATCGTCATGGTCGCGCAGACCCCGCACGCATGAGCGAGCCGTGGACGGCCGAGTTGGCCGTCGTGATCGTGAACTACAACACTGGCGTGTACCTGGAGAAGTGCCTGCGCTCCCTCGAGCGACACAGAGGTGATATCCATGCCGACGTCCTCGTCATCGATAACGATTCGAAGGACAGCTCACACATCAGGGCGATCGAGGCCCACCCTTCGGTCAGGCTCGTCGAGAACCCCAGCAACGTCTTCCTCTCGCCGGCGTGGAACCAGGGGATCCGTGACACGGCGGCGCCTTACATCCTTCTCCTGAATCCGGACGCCGAACTTTGGCAGGGAACGCTCGAAACCTACGTCAGGGTCGCCGAGCAGCACCCGCAGGCCGCCATCGTCGGTCCGGTGGTCCGCAACTCCGACGGGAGCATGTACCCGAGCGGGCGCACGTTCCCGAGCGTGGCCGACGCCGTCGGCCACGCGTTCCTGGCGCCGTTCAGCCGCGACAACCCGTTCACACGCCGCTACGAGATGGACGGCTGGGATCGCACGTCCGAACGCGAGGTCGACTGGGTCTCGGGCGCATGCATGCTCCTGCGCCGCGCCGCACTCGATGAGGTCGGACTCTTCGACGAGAACTTCCCTCTATACGCCGAGGAACTCGACATGGCGACGCGGCTCAAGGCCGCAGGCTGGAAGGTCCTCTTCACCCCGGAGGTCGAGATCCTGCACGAAGGTGCCGTCTCGACCGGCAGGTCTCGGTCCTCGATCCTGATGCACTCGCGCAGCGTCTACCGCTACTACGCCAAGCACCGGGCGACGGGCTGGAAGCGTGCGACGCTGCCGCTCGCAAGGGCCGCCCTCCGTCTCAGAGCCGAGATAGCTTGGATGAGAGCCAGGCTCGCGTGAAGGCTGTAGTCCTGGTCGGGGGAGAGGGGACCCGCCTTCGCCCACTCACCGAGACCATCCCCAAACCCTTGATCCCCGTGATGGACAGGGCGTTCCTCGATCATGTGCTCGACCACCTGGCCCGTCACGGGATCAGCGAAGCGATCCTGTCCTCTCCTTACCTACAGGACACGTTCGCGCCGTTCATCGCCGCGCGCGCCGGTGCGGCTCCGACGATCATCTGGCTTACGGAGTCCAGCCCACTCGGGACGGGCGGCGCGATCGTCAACGCGCTGGATCACCTGCCGGCGGACGAACCGGTCTTCGCGCTCAACGGGGATATCCTCACCGATCTGGATCTGACCGCGATGCTCGCCTACCACCGCGAGAAACGGGCCTCGGTCACGATCTCGCTCACCCGGGTTGAAGACGCTCGACCTTTCGGCCTGGTCCCGACGGACGGTGAAGGCCGTGTCTTCGAGTTCCTGGAGAAGCCCGCCGAACCGATCCCCGGCGAGGTGAACGCCGGAACGTACGTGCTCGATCCGAAGGTGCTTCACGGCTTCGCCCGCGGCGAGCCGCTCTCGATCGAACGTGAGATCTTTCCCGCGATCATCGCCGATGGCAGGCCCGTCTTCGGGTTCTTATCCCGCGGCTACTGGATGGACCTGGGTACCCCCGAGAAGTACCTGCAGGGCCATGCCGACATCCTCGAGGGAAAGGTGGAGGGCCTGCGGTATCCGGCTCCTTGGGTCTCGCCGGCAGCCACGGTGGACATCAACGCGCATCTGGGCAGGTGGGTCGCGATCGGCCCGGATGCGGTCGTCGAGGCGAGTTCGACCCTGGAGGACTCCGTCGTTCTCGCCGGTGCCCGTATCGGGGCGGGTGCACGTCTGGACCGGACCATCGTAGGTCCGAACGCCGAGGTCGGCCCGGGAGCGACGCTTTCCGGATGTGTCCTGGGAGAGGGTTCTTCAGTACCTGATGGGCTCGATCTGATCGACGCCCGTGTCGGATCTCGCGCGACGGCGCAGGCTCAGAGCTAGGTCCCCGGTTTCCACGGCGCGATGTGCTACGGTGCCGGTTCACCTCGAACCGCCACTCCCCTTATGCGTCGAGCCCTCATCACACTCGTTGTCGCCCTAGCCGTCGCCTCGGCGTCGGCGTTGTCGGCGAGTGCCGCCGGCGGTGCCGGCGAGGGTGCGGCGAGCGTCGGTGACGGCACTTACGCCGGCGGCGCCAAGGTGGTCACTAGGGGCGCCGGGGCAGGATTCGACTTCTACGGATCGGGCTGGGGACACGGGCTGGGGCTCTCTCAATGGGGAGCGTACGGCCTGGCGCAGGACGGCTGGGGACACACGAAGATCGTCAAGCACTTCTACACGGGTTCGATCGTGGAATCGACCGCGGCCCCCAACCGGATCAGGCTGGGGCTGACGCAATCGCAGACCAAGATCCATCTGGAGGCTCTCGCGGGCCCGGTGACCTTGCGGATCTCCAACCACACCACCGGCACGCTGGTCGGAACGATCCCGGAAGGAAAGACGTGGACGGTGCGCGAGGTCGGAGACAAGTACCGCGTGCTGAACGCCAAGGGCGTGAAGGTCGGCGGTAGGGACTGGGGCGGCACCGCCCGGAACCTTTACGCCACATACGTTCCCGATGGCGGCAGGCTCCACTCCTCTGAGGGCGGAGCGACCTACAGCCACGGCTTCGCCGAGTTCAACATCTACGACTGCGGAGGGTCCTCCTGCCTCATGAGGCTGATCTTGATCATCCCGCCCGAGCAGTACCTGCTCGGATTGGGAGAGGTCCCGAGCAGTTGGCCGATGGCTTCGCTCAGAGCTCAGGCGATAGCCGCTCGCTCCTACGCCTTCTCCAAGATCGAGATCTACGGCCAGCACCGCATGCCGTGCAACTGCGCTCTCCTCGACTACGCCGCGGACATGGCCTACGTCGGCTACTCGAAGGAGTCGGGCGTCGATGGCGGTCGATGGATACGTGCGGTGCGTGACACGGACGGAAAGGTCGCGACATCGCACGGTACGGTCATCCAGGCGTTCTTCACCGCATCCGACGGGGGCATGACCGAGGATAAGCAGAACGTGTGGGGAGGAGATCCCATCAGCTACCTGAAGGGAGTCTGCGACCCGGGGGACTTCACGGGAGCCAACCCGAACCGCGTCTGGACCGAGAGTTTCACCGCCGCCTACGTGACCTCGCGCCTAGCGGCTTACACGGGCGACATCGGCACGGTGAAGTCCTTCTCCGACTACGTTCGTGGGGTCTCCGGGCGCATCGTCACGGTCCGGGCGAACGGAGCCTCAGGCTCGGACGTCATCACGGGCGCGCAACTGAAGGCGGCTCTCGGCCTCAACGATGACAAGGTCTGGATCAACAAGAACAAGAACATCACCGGTGCCATCCGAACCGAGTACGACGACATCATGTGCGCTCCGGGACTTCCCACCGGTGTCCAGGTAAGCCTGACGGGTGGAAGCAAGCAGCGGTTCGAGACCGGTGTGATCTTCCACAACACGGGTGACGTTACGGTCTGGCTCAAGGGCCCGATCTACGACGAGTACGTCGGAGCCGGAGGGGTCGACGGGCCGCTCGGTCTACCCGCTTCCAACGTCGTCGACATCACCGGACCGGGGTGCGCCGACGGCTGCAACCGGGTGACGTTCGACGACGGCCGGATCTACTGGAAGAGCGGGGTGGGCGCGAACGCTCTGTGGGGAAGGGTCCTTTCCGAGTACCTGGCCGCCGGTGGCGCCGGCGGATCGCTCGGCTTCCCTACGTCACGGGTGGTCGTGGCCGGCGACGGCTCGGCCTCGGCCGGTTTCGAGAACGGATCCATCTCGTGCCCGCCGCCGGGAGCCGGCGCCTGCACGGTCTCCTAGAGACTCAGCAACCAGCGCTCTCCGGCGAGTTCGACGTGCAGACGTACGCATCGATGAAGCCCTGCGCGATCGTAACCGCCTGATCGGGCGTGACGTTGTTCCCGCAGGTCTGAAGTTTGTTCCATGCCGTGAGAGCCATCGCCTGACCCTCCGGGAGCGAAGCGTGCGGAGCCATCAACACGTGTTTGCCGGCCTCGGCCGTCGCCTCGAGCTCGGTCACGACCTCCTGCGGGAGTGCGCCGTCTCCGCTCTGGCGGTAGTAGATGATCACGAACGAGTGCTCCAGGTTGTGAACCGCCCTGGTCTCGGAGATCACCTCGCGGTAGACATGCGGGGTATCCGGCAGAGGCGAAGGGTCGTGACTCCCCGAGGTCGCGGGAAGGGGATCCGGGTAGGTCGTCGGCTGCCCGGCGCCCAGGTGCTGGCCCCCCGGCGCGTCGTCGGCGGGCGTCTGAACGGTGGAGCATCCTGCCGACTTGGCAGCGGCGATCGCGGCTTGGGGCAAGTCTTGGACGGTGTCCG
>JANPEZ010000100.1:0-48859 GCA_031423155.1 Actinomycetes bacterium | reverse complement strand
TGGCGGAAGCAGACGACCGAGAGTTCGGGCTCGATGACCTCGAAGCCCTCGGCGCGGCAACGCGCGGCAAGGTGCGCGGCCAGGTCGTCGTTGTGTTCGATCAGCCTGGCGAAACCGTTGGTACCCAGGTGCTTCCAGGAGAGCCAGAGCTTGAGCGCGCGGAAGCGGCGGGTGCCTTCGATCGAGTACTGGTACCAGTGCAGCGGCTCGTCCTCGGGGATGACATCGCGGTAGTACTCCGGAGCGCGGTGGAACGTGTCGAGCAGGTCGCGCCGGCGTTTCACGAGCAGCCCGCCGATGTCGTAGGGCTGGAAGAACCACTTGTGAGGATCGATCGTGATGGAGTCGGCGCGGTCCAGGCCTTGAAGTCGGCCGGCGTCGCGCGGCGAGAGCAGGACGGCCCCGCCGTAGGCGGCGTCGACGTGCAGCCAGAGGTTCTCGCGCGCGGCCAGGTCTGCCAGGTCCTGGATCATGTCGATCGAGCCCGTGTTGGTGGAGCCGGCCACGGGGAAGATGGCCCAAGGGGTTAGGCCGGCGGCGCGGTCTTGGGCGATCGCTTCGGCGACGGGTTCGGCGTGGAGTCGGAAGCTGTCGTCGCTGGGAAGGATCCTGAGGGTGTCGGGCGGGAAGCCGAGCATGTCGAGCGCTCGCGATATGGAGAAGTGCGCTTGGTCGCTGGCGTACGCGCGGACGCCCTCGAGCGCCGCCCCACGCGGAGGCTCCTGCGTCCCGCGCAGTTTCGCCAGATGGATGTCCCGCGCGACGGTCAGCCCGAGGAGGTTGGCCATGACGCCGCCGGAGGCCAGCACTCCCCAGCCCTGGCCGTCGTCGTACCCGGCGAGGTCGCAGAGCCAGGAGATGACCTCCTCCTCGATGAAGGGGCCCGCCATTCCGGAGAGCCACAGGTCGATGCCCTGGTTGATCCAGGCGGCGAGCGTCTCGCCCGCGATCGCCATCGGCAGCGGAGGCGGGGTGAAGAACGAGTAAGCGCCCGGGTGCTGGGCGTTGAAGGTGAACGGCGCGAGCCGCTCGCGGAACTCGGCGAAGACGGCGGTCGATGTCGTGCCCTGCGCCGGGGCGGGGCCGGGCCGGCCGGCGTCTCCGAAGAACCCGCGCCGCACGTCCGGATAGCGGTCGGGCGCTGTCGGGCGCTTGAGGGCCTCGTCGTAGAGCCAGTCGAGAGCCTCGGTCCAAAGATCCTCGCCGAGTTTCTCCAGGGCGGGGCGTGCCTTCGCCGGATCCGCGAAGTCGATCAGCTCAGGTTCGGGGTGCCAGTCGAAGGAGGACGTCATAGCCCGGGAAGCCTACCGGGGGCAGGAGGCTTGGCTCCCGGCGCGCCAGGGACAGAGGTCTCGCAGGCACCGACGCTAGTCGCGCACGTTGCCGAGCCAGCTCGCGTGCAGGCGCGCGTACTCGCCTCCCAAAGCCACCAGTTCCGCGTGCGTGCCCTCTTCGACCAGGCGGCCCGAATCGAAGACGAACACCTTGTCGGCGTGCTCTGCGGTGGACAGCCTGTGGGCGATCGTCACGACCGTCCGGCCGTGCGACAGACGCCGCAGCGCTTCGGTGATGCGCTGCTCGGTCGCCGGGTCTACGGCGCTCGTCGCCTCGTCGAGGATGAGCAGTCCGGGGTCGGCGATCTGCGCGCGGACCAGGGCCACGAGCTGCCGCTCGCCGACCGATAGCTGCTCGCCCCTCTCGCCGACGCGCGTTTCCAGGCCGTCGGGCAGATTCGCGATCCAATCGCCCAGGCCCAGCTCCTCGAAGGCGGTCTCGACGTCGCGGTCAGAGGCTCCCTCGTGACCGGCCCTGACGTTGTCTCGAACCGAGCGGTCGAAGAGGAAACCGTCCTGGGGGACCATCCTGATCGCTGACCGCCGCGACCCCGGCGCGACCTCGCGCAGGTCCACTCCGCCGATCTCGATCACACCTTCGGAAGGATCTGCCAGCCGCGTCAGGAGCTTGGCGAAAGTGGTCTTGCCACAACCCGTCTCGCCGACGATCGCCACGTGACCACCCGCTGAAACTTCCAGGGAGATGCCGTGCAGCACGGGGCCTCCCGTGCGGTAGGAGAACCTCACGTCTCGCGTGCGTACCGACGACGCGCCGCGCGCCAGCAGCACGCCCGGCACCGGCTCGATGATCTCGACGGGAAGATCTAGCACCGTCAAGATCTTGCGCCAGCCCGCGATGGCGGTCTGCGTCTCGCTGTAGATCTCGGGCAGGTCGGTGAACACGTGAAGGTAGATGTCGGCCAGGAACATGAATGCGGTGACGCGCCCGAAGGTGAGTCCCCAACCCTCGCCGTACAGCGCTCCTAACACGATGACGACGGACAGCGCGATCGCGTAGAACACCGACGACATCGGCCAGAGTGTCGCCTCGCGGAAGTGCGCGAGAACCTCTGCGCGGTAACGGCGGTCTATCGCGCGCTTGACCTTGCTGTCTATGTGGTCCTCAAGGCCGTAAGCCCGCACGACCGCCGCGCCCATCACCGTCTCGGAGACCTCCGAAAGCATCTCGCCGACCCGAGTGCGCGCCGAGTTGAACGCATCGGTCAGCTTCGACTGCATGGAGCCGACGATCAGCAGCAGCGGAACGACGAGCAGCGTGATAGCCAGCGCCAGTTGCCAAGAGAACAGCAGCATCAGTCCGAGCGCCCCGATCACTTGCGCCGCGGAGATGAGCCAGGAGATGCCGACCCACTCCATGAACTGCTGCAGCGCATCGACATCGGCGGTTACGCGGGCGACGAAGACTCCGCGCTTCTCCTCGGACTGCTCGGCGATGGACAGGCGATGTATGTGCGCGAAGGTGCGCACCCGAAGGTTCAGCAGAGCCTCCTCGGAGGCGGTCACGAGGCGCCTGGCGGCCGCACGCGCCGCGACGTAGGTAAGCAGCACCAGCCCGAGGGCACCCGCGCAGATCGTGTAGACGTATCGCGCCCTGAACCCGCCGTCGAACCCGTGGTCGAAGACCATCTGCACCAGGATCGGTGTCAGCAACGAAGCCACGGTCACTCCGAGCGAGATGATCACCGTGAAGATCAGGCCTCGGCGCAGCTCCGGGCTCTCGCGGATGCCACGCCTCAGTACGGCGGTCGCACTGCGAAGGTGCGGCGGCGCCTCCAGGTCGTCGGCGAGGATCATCGCCGTTCCTTCTCGTAGGCGCGGATGATGGCGGAGTATCCGGGAACGCTCCCGAGCAGTTCGTCGTGCGAGCCGGTCGCGCGCACCCGCCCGTCCTCCATGAAGATGACTCGGTCGGCGAGCCGGATCGTCGAGAGCCGGTAGGCCACGACGATCAAGGTGGTGTTCAGCTCACGCCGAAGGGCCGCGAGGATGTCCGCCTCGATCGCCGGGTCGACCGCCGAGGTCGCATCGTCCAAGATCAGGACGCGCGGCTGCCGAACCAGGGCCCGCGCCAGCGCTACGCGCTGGCGCTCACCCCCCGAGAGCGTGTGACCCCTCTCACCGACGACCGTCTCGTAGCCCTCCGGGAGCTTGTCCGCGACACGGTCCGCCGCCGCGATCCGGGCCGCCCTCTCGACGCCTTCGATGCCCGCCCCCGAGTCCAACGCGATGTTCTCCCTGACGCTTGCCGCGAACAGGAAACTCTCCTGGAAGACGATCGAGACGGATGAGCGCAACGAGGCCGGGTCGACTTCGCGAAGGTCGACCCCGCCGACAGCGATCGAACCCGAGTCCGGGTCGGCAAGTCGCACCATCAGGTTCGACAGCGTGCTCTTTCCGACCCCTGTTGCTCCGACGATCGCGACCGACTCACCCGCTTCGACGTCGAAGCTCAGACCGTCGAGCACGGCCTCGCCGTCGTAGTTCAGCCCGACGTCACGGACCTGCAGGCCGATCGGGCCGGGGGGAAGCGCCACGGGGGAGGCCGGAGGAATGACGGTCACCGGCTCTGCGAAGACGGCTTCCAGTCGCGAGTACCCGACGACCGCCCGGGGCAGCTCGGCCAAGATCCAGCCGATGAACCTCATGGGCCAGGAGAGCAGCCCGAACAGCGCGATGAACCCGATCAGGTCACCGACCGTCACCGCCCCAGTGGAGATGCGCCAGGAGCCGACCATCAGCAGCAGGGCCGTCGACAGCGTGGGGAGCGCGTCCAGCGCTGCGTCGAACGTACTCCTCACGAATCCACCGGCGACGCGCGCGTCGCGCAGCTGGCGCGCGTGAACCGCGAGCCGCTCCGTCTCGGCATCCTCGCGCCCCAGGGTCTTGACGACGAGGGCACCGTCGATCGATTCGTGGGCAACGGCGCTGACGTCGCCGATCTTCTCCTGAGCTGTTGTTGCCGGTCCCTGCATCCGTCGGGCGAAGCTGTGGTTCATCAGGGCCAGCGACGGGAAGATCACGAGCCCGACGATCGCCAGATAGACATCCGATGCTATGAGCCAGACCATCGAGAAGACCGTCAGCGCGATCACTCCGATCGCGAACGGGACCGGCCAGTAGAGGTCCACGGCCGCCTTCACGTCGGCCTCCATGTGTGCGAGCAGTTCGCCCGTGGGAGTCTCTCGGTGGTAGGCCAGGGACAGTTCGCGATAGGTGTCGGCAACCTTCGAGCGAAGCGTCGCCATCACTCGCTCCCCGGCGACCCCGCTGTAGTAGCGACGCAACATGATGCCGAGAGCTCGCAGGCACCCCGAAGCGACCAGAGCCAAGACGGCCATCCAGACCGCCGAGCGGTCGACTTCGCCGGCGAAGGCGGGCCTCAGGACCTCATCGGTCGTCCGGCCCAGCGAGGCGGTTAGGGCGATCGACGCGAGGGCGAACAGGAGTGCGCCCCCGACAGAGGCCCAGAACGGCTTCGGGTGCAACCTTATGTAGGACCCGACGAGGCGCATACCCCTCGTGAACAGGCCCTTGGGCTCCTGCGGCGACTTCACTGCGATGGACATAGACCCCTATGATGCCGGTCATGAGCGACCATCGACCCTGGTTCGATAGCTGGCCCTCCGACGTCCCCCGAACCCTGGCCCCCTACCCCGAGGTCTCGCTCTATTCACTTCTGGCCGACTCGGCCGCGGCTTTTCCGGATCGACCCGCGTTGACCTTCTTCGGAAGGCGCCTCAGTTTCCTCCAGACGCTGCAGCAGGTCGAGCGCTTCTCTGCGGTCCTGGCGGGCCTCGGGGTGAAGAAAGGCGACCGAGTGGGGCTGCTCTTGCCCAACTGCCCCCAGTACGTGATCGCGTTCTACGCGTGTCAGCGGCTCGGGGCGATCGCTATCGGCAACAACCCGCTCTACACCCAGCGCGAGCTGGCGCATCAGCTCGGGGACGCCGGGATGACCGTCATGATCGTTCTCGACCAGCTCTACCCGAGCCTGGCGGCCGTTCGCGACGAGGTCGGGATCCGCGAGGTCGTCGTCACCGCAGTGACCGACTACATGAAGTTCCCTCTGAAGCAGCTGGCTCCCATCAAGTTCCGCAAGGAGGCCAAACACGAGGGCAAGCCCTGGCCGCCGGTGCCCGCCGAAGCCAAGGTGAAGCGGTGGTCGGACCTGATGAAGTCCGCGGCCGGCTCCGAACGGCCTCCGGTCGCCCAGGTCGACGCCCGCACGGACCCCGCCGCCTTCGTCTACACGGGCGGGACGACCGGTCCGTCCAAAGGCGCGATGCTCTCGCACTACAACCTCGTGGCGAACGCGATGCAGGCGGCCGCCATCTTTTCCGACGTCAAGCCAGGTGAGGACGGCATCCTTCACGTTCTGCCGTTCTTCCATGCCTTCGGGCTCGTCGCGATGAACCTTGGTATGTACAGGGCCTGCAACAACGTGATGGTGCCCCGCTTCGAACTGCACATGGTGCTCAAGGTTCTGGCCAAGGAGAAGCCGACGCTCTTCCCGGGGGTGCCGAGGATCTACATCGCACTGAACGAGGCTCCCGAGACGAAGAAGTACGACCTGCGTTCGCTGAAGGCTTGTATCTCCGGGGCCGCCCCGCTGCCGCTGGCTGTGGCCAACAGGTTCAAGGAGATCACCGGCGGAGCCGAGGCGGTCGAGGGTTACGGACTGAGCGAGTGTTCGCCCGTCACCCACGTCAATCCGATCAAGGGAAAGCGCAAAGAGGGCTCGATCGGGCTGCCTATCACCGACACCGATTGCAAGATCGTGGCCCTGGACGAGCCGGACCGCGAGATGCCGCAAGGCGAGGCCGGCGAACTGTGCATCAAGGGGCCGCAGATCATGCTCGGCTACTGGAACCACCCCGACGAGACCGCCGGGATGATCCGCGACGGATGGCTGCACACCGGCGACATCGCAGTCATCGACGAGGAGGGCTACTTCTCGATCGTCGACCGCATCAAAGACATGGTCCTGGTCTCGGGCTTCAACGTGTATCCGACCGAGGTCGAGCAGGTCATGTACCACAACCCGAAGATCCTCAAAGTCTGCGTCACAGGTGTTCCCGACGAGACCACCGGCGAGGCGCTGAAGGCCTACGTCGTGCTGCGCCCGGGCGAGTCGGCCACCGCCGAAGAGCTGATCGCCTGGTGCCGCGACCCCGAGCAGGGACTGACCGGCTACCGCGTTCCCAAGAAGATCGAGTTCCGCGACTCACTGCCCGAAACGCTCATCGGCAAGGTTCTGCGCCGGGTGCTGCAGGAGGAGGAGCGCCAGAAAGCCGCGGGATGAGTTGGCGCCTCGAGGTCGGGGAGGGCCTGGAGCTCCGAGCCTGGAAACCCGAGGACGCCGAGGAGGTCTTCGCGCTCGCCCGTGCTAATTTCGACCGTCTGACCGCGTGGATGCCCTGGGCCACCGCCGAAAGCACCGCCGACGACACCCGCGCGTTCATCGAGTCGGCCATCAAGCGCGAGGGCGAACGCGAGGGCAACGGCCTCTACCTGGAGGGCGAGCTGATCGGCTCGGCGGGCCTTTCGGTGGACGCGCTGAACAGGGTCGGTGAGATCGGCTACTGGATCGACGCCGTCCACGAGGGCCGGGGGATCATCACTCGATGCTGTGTCGCGCTGATCGACCACGGGTTCGGCCAGATGGGGCTTCACCGTATCCAGATCCACGCCGCTCCAGATAACTCGCGCAGCCGCGCGGTCCCCGAACGGCTCGGCTTCACGCGTGAGGGCCAGATCCGTGAGGCTGGCCGCGTCGCTAGTGGATACGTCGACCTCGTGGTGTACGGGCTGCTCGCCCACGAGTGGGCCGCGAGACGACCCTAGCCTCGCTTCAGCGCGGCGCCGACGCCCGCGAACCGATATCGGCGATCTTAAGATCGATCATCGCCGTCTCGACCTGTGGTCGCACCGCTCCCCACATCGTGTGAAGCGGGCACGGGCTTTCCTCGGAGCACTCGTCGCGCCAGAAGATGCATCGCGCGAACAGATCGACCCCCTCGATGGCTGTCAGCGCGTCGCGAACGGTGATCTGTTCGGGGGCGCGCGCCAGCGCGTAGCCGCCGCCTCGGACCGACGTCAGCAGGCCCGAGCGCATCAGCTTCGCCAGGATCTTCGCCAGGAACGCGGCCGGAACCTTGGTCGCCTCTGCGATCTCGCGCGACTCGATGAGGGTCCCTTGCGGATGTTGAGCCAGGAAAGTCAGGGCCACCAAGGCGTACCGGCTCTCCCGCGAGAGTTTCATCTCACCTAAGTCCTAAAGGTCCCGTCGCCTAAGGGTCGCTTGAGCGATCATCAAAGGCACGGCGATCCAGGCGGCGAGGAGGCCCGAGAGCAGGAGAAGACTCCCGGAAGACCCGAACCTGCCCACCATGTACGCACCGAACGGTCCAAGGGCAGTGCCTTCGACGTTCGTTCCGAGAAGGGCCAGGATCCTTCCAGCCTCCAGCGGGTTCAGCGCGATCGCCAGCAGCAGACCCTGAGGTCCGAGGTGTATCGACGGGGCGAGTGCCGCCAGGGCAAGGTCCATGCCGAGGGCCAGGACCATCCACAGGGCGACGACCGCCGAGACCGCCTGTAACCGCGTAGTCGAGGCGACCGAGACGAGGATCCCCAGCGAGACGCAGGCCGCGGCGACGGCGAAGGTCGAACCGACGAGCGCGATCAATCCGGGAAGATCTCCGGCCGTGACCACTCCGGAAAGGATGAGGGCCGCAACCCCGAAACCGAGTCCGATCGTGGCCCACAGAGAGGCCGTGAGCCCGACGAACGCCCCGTAGACGATCGATGAACGACCGATCGGTTGGGCCGCCATCGCTCCCAACAGCCCTTGTTCGCGCTTGCCGACGATCGCACCGGCGCCCAGCAGTAGACCCATCAAGGAGGGAAGCAGCACGCCGAGATTCACCAACGTCGCGGAGGTCGGTCCGATGCCCGTGAGTCCCAGTTCCCGAACCGTACGGAACGCCAGCATGGTCACGACGGCGCACAACCCCCCGAAGATACCGGCCATCGCGATGACCCAACGGCTGCGAACGGTTTCGCGGTACTCCCAGCCTGCGATCACTCGCGTCGCGTTCATGAGTTCACCTCGTCCAGGTCGCCGGTGCGTCTCGTCCAGTCGAAGACTTCGTCTCCGACGATCTGGCCGTCGACCATCGAGATCGCGCGATCCGCCACTCCGAGTAGGTCGGCCGGGGATGGGCTCGCGATGAGGCACGACATGCCTCTCGAGTCGCGCAGCTCCCTCAACACCTGCCAGAATTGCTCGCGGCCCTCCTGGTCCAGGCTCGCGACCGGCTCATCGAGCAGAAGCAGTTTCGGCAAGCCGAGGAGGGCAACCCGGAGACCTACCCGCTGCCGCTGCCCGATCGATAGCGGACCGATCTGTTCGTCGTTGTCTCGGGTGAAATCCTCGGGCAGGGGAGTCTCGTCAGGGTCCACCCCTCGTAGATCCGCGAAGAAGACCACGACCTCGCCGATCGTGGCGCTCTCCGGAAGCACCAGGCTCTGCGGCAGATATCCCACCTCTCGGCGCGCCGCCGGGTTGCCGTTCGCATGCCGGCCGTCGATCCAGACGTCGCCACTGTGGTGGGTGATGCCGACCAGGCACCGTAGCAACGTGCTCTTGCCGCCGCCGTTCGGCCCCCCGAGGCAAACGATCTGCCCGGCGGGAACCTCGAGCGAGACGTCGGCCAGACCACGCCCGTTCGAGTAGGTCTTGGACAGGTGCTCTATCCGGAGCAGTGATCCCTCAGGCGGCATGGCGAGAGTCCTTTCGTGGCCGGTTCGGTTTACGCCCTCTCGACACGGCGGCTCCGCAGCCGAGAACCGCGAGAAGGCCCGGCACCCAAAGCGCCACCGGCGGGCGGTCGCCCGCGGAGCTTCGAAGCATCGGCGAGGTGGGCCTGATAAGAGGGTAAGGGTCGTTCACTACCGCCTTGTCCGGGACCCAGCGGTCCGCGATGGATCCGAACAACCGGAGTCCCGGGCCCGAAGCCAGGGCCGTCATGACGGGTGCACGCGAGATCATGTCATCGAGGCGGCCCGTTTCGGTGTAAGGGACATCCCCGACGCCGTCACCTTCGGCGTCGAACCCCTGATACGTGTTCCAGAAGTTGCCGCGCCCCTCGACCATCCAGTGAACGTTGTCCGATCCTCCGGAGCCGGTCATCAAGGCCTGAGATACGTTCTCCACGAAGCTGTTCCCCTCGAACGAGACACGCGAGGATGACATGACGTCGGCGCCGATCTGATTCAGGGCGATGGTGTTGTCCTTGACCAGGGTCGGCCCCCCGGCGGTAGCGCTCCCGTTGTCCACGTGGATCCCGATCCGGTTGTCGACGAGGATGTTCCGTTCGACCGTTACGCCGCCGGCGTCCTTGACCAGCACCGCGAACCCGGTCGAGGGCGACCCGCTGTGCTCGATCGTATTGCCTTCGACCATCGAGGGACCCCCGTACATGAGCACTATCCCGTTCAGGTTGCCGTCCAAGGTGTTCGATCTGGCCGTGAAGTCCTGTGGATACATGGTGTGTATGCCGTAGCGACTATCGAGGATGAGGTTGTTCTCGATCAGCACCCCGGTTCCGAAGGAGACGTAGACTCCGTCCCGAACCGCGAGGAACCGGTTGTTCGCGATAGTGACGTCCGTCGAGTTCCACAGCGAGACCCCGTCGCCTCGAGTGGTCACGTTGGCTCCCGTCATGCCCTCGCCGCCCTCGCCGCCGACGACGTGCATCTCACCGAGCACGGCTGCGTCCGACCTGCCTCGGATGGTGCTGTTCTCGACGGTCACCCCGGCCGCGCGACGGACTATCACCCCTGCGTACGTGTCCTCGATGGTGACGTTCTGTATCAGCACATGATCGGCCTCTTCGACGGTTATCCCGGAGGGTTGACCAACCGGTCCGTCCCCGCTGCCGCTAAGCGTGAGTCCTTTGACGGTGACGTTCGGAGCCGTGATGGTGATCACCGTTCCGGACCCACCTGCGTCGAGGGTCGCGGTGCCCATCCCATCGAGGACGAGTGGGTGATCGATCACCAGGTTCCCGTGATGAACTCCGGCCGGAACCAGCAAGGTCTCGCCCGAAGCCGTCTCGCCCACCATCTGCTGCAGGTCTCCGGTGCCCTCGAGCGTCACGAGACCGCCGGCGCCGGGGCACCCTGCCATCTCCGGCATCTGCGAACAACTCATCCCGGGCATAGCAGGCTCTGTCCCGCCGGCGGTCTCGTCTTTCCCGGACCGGAATGCGGAAGCTAGGGCAACCAGTGTGCCGGCGAGGGCCGCGCTGATCATCACGGATCGGGCGAGTGCACGGGCGGGCATGGACCGGTCCCTTACTGTGCTCGGTCGCGAAGTTTGGCGGATGAGTAGCGGATCGCCCATGGCGTGAACGTGATGACCGCGGCGGCTAGGAACAGAAGCATCGTCGCCGCTCCGGGATAGGCCCACGTCGTGAAGTTCAGGACGTGCGTCTTGCCGATGACCCACGGCGTGAACGGATCGATCCGTATGGGCGCATCCGGTTGGACGCTGTGCCCATATTGGAAGAGCCGATACTGAACGTCGGCCAGGGCGCCGACCGGCATCAGCCAGATCCCGAGACGAGCCAGACGTCCGATGAAGCGTCTGCCGGCGACGATCGAGACGATCGCTCCCAAGATCCCAAGGGCGATCGTCGGCAGCCAAAGCTTCTTCTCTGGGACCTTCGAGGTCGAGAAGGTCTTCATCCCGACGTAGTGGTTCAACTCGTTGATCTCGCGTATGTCGCCTATGACCTTGCCGCTCCCATAGGCCGAGAGGCGAAGGCCCCCGGGGTACTGAGGTGCGGACAGCCGGGCCTCCCATACGGGGAAGCCGGCTGCCAGGGCGATGAGGATGGCCGCGACGACCCCGGCCGCTGTGCGGGGGACGAGACCTTCTCGGACGGAAGGCATCCGAGGGATCGCTGCTGTCTCGTTCTGCACCGCCGGGGTCGTCAAGATCTTCATCGTCCCTCTGCTCAGGTGACCGTCAAGGTCCCGATCATGCCAGCCTGCTCATGCCCGGGGATCGTGCAGGTGAACGGGTACGTTCCGGGCTCCAGGTCGACCGTGAAGCTGGCGCTCGCGCCAGCTGCAGCCGTGGCCTCGAGCGAGGGATCGTCCGTGATCGTGAGGTTGTGCTCGATCGTTCCGTTGTTGGTGAACTCGATCGTCCCTCCCGCAGCGATAGTGAGTGTTGCCGGATCGAACATGAACTCGTGCCCCGATACCGCCAGAGAGCCGCTGCTGCCCGGATCGCTCGTCGCGGCTGGCGGCACGGATCCGGAGTTCGTGCCAGGGCTACTCGATCCGCCGCCGCAGCTGGCCAGGGTGGCGAGAGCAGCTACGAGCGCTGCCCCGATCAGCATCTTTCGTGTGCCTTTCATGGATCGGTCCCTTTCTCTAGAGGTCACTGAGGCTCGACTTCGAGCCAGCCCTGCATCTCCAGGTGCAGCGCGGAGCAGAACTCCGAGCAGTACATGCCGAAGGTTCCGGCTCGATCCAGAAGGAGTTCGATGTTCACGACCTCTCCCGGATCGATGCTGGCTTCGATGTTGTAGCCCGGGATCGCGAACCCGTGTGTCGCGTCCGGGGTCTGCTCGATGTTCGTCAGGTGCAGATGGATCGTGTCACCCTGCTTGGCCACCACGTGGTCCGGCGTGAAGTGGCTACGCATGACGGTGCCGTAGACATGGAGGTCGCTCCCCTTGCGCTCGACGCTCTCATCTCCCGCCTCGATCGCGTAGGCCGACTTCGCCATGGTTAGAGGGTCGGTCCCCGGTGCATAGACCGCGAGAACGTTCTTCAGCTTGTCGCGGTGGATCATCTGGACGTAGTGGGGCTCGCCGTTTCCTATCGGCGTGTCCGACATGATCGACATCTTCGAACCGTCCAAACCGATGAGCTGGAAGTTCTGCGGGTGCAGAGGTCCGACCGGCGGGAACCGGTCGATCGACCACTTGTTCAACGCCACCAGGTACTTGCCGTTGGGGTTGACCGTGTCGCCCTCGGCCGTGACCAGGTGGCCGATGTTGTACTCGACCGGCAGCGTGTCCACCAGCTGGAACGCCTTGTCTGCAGGTACGCCGGCCTTCTCGCCGAGGGTCCACTTCGCCACCGCGCTGTCGACGAAGAGCGACGTGTATGCGTTTCCCTTCTCGTCGAACTGCGTGTGCAGAGGCCCTGCGCCCAGCATGACCTGCGCTTCCAGAACCGACTCCAGCTTCAGGATCGGAACACCGAACGGGTCCGTGCCTTGGTAGTCCTTGGCCTCGATCGCGGCCTTGATCTTCTCGATCGAGTAGACGGAGGCGTTCGGGTCGAGCTTGCCACCGACGCAGATGTAGTCGCCGGTGGGGTTCACGTCGACACCGTGCGGGTTGCGGGGCTCGGGCGCGAAGTGCAGGATCCCTTCACTCACGGCCACGTCGAGCGGGATCACCTTCATCCCCCGAACGTCGGTAGTCTTGCCGGCCTTGAACGCAGCCTCGGCCTTCTGCCAATCGATGATGTGCAGGAAGTCGTAGTCGTTCTTCGTGGCTCCGATCTCGAGAGGGTCGTTGCCCTCCATGACTCCGCCGACGGCCATCTCCGTGTTGTAGGAGTTGATGAAGCCGAACCCGAAACTGGTCAGCTTCCCGGCGTCCGCGAGGTCCTGCGTGTACGGAGGAAGCTCGATCTGGAAGCTGTTCTCCAGGTCGAAGCGGCCGTTCTTCTGATCGATCTTCAGCCACGTCGAGTACCCGCGGAAGTCCTCCTTGTACCTGCTTATCGGCGCCCAGCCGCTTTCGGTGGTCGGGCACGGTGTCATCGATGAGATGTGCACGTACTCCGAGTTGGGGGTGACGAAGCATCCACCGTGCGAGGTCTGCAGGTTCGGGATGTCGAAGATCTGCTTGGTCTTGAAGTCGGCCAGATCGACCATCCCGATCCGTCCGTTGGCGCGATCGTTGATGTAGAGCCAACGACCGTCGTAGTCGCCCTCGGTCTCAGATATCGCCGGGTGATGTGCGTCCCCCCAGCGAAGGTCGTTGCTCTTGGCCGGGTCGCTTCCCTCACCCAGGACCGCGTCTCCTTGGTCGGTTCCGAACCCGTAGCCCTGCCAGGCGTCGGGTGTGAAGACCGGGATGACTTTCAGAAGTCTCATAGAGGGAACCCCGTAGACCATCACCTGTCCTGAGTGTCCGCCCGAGGCCATCAGGAAGTACTCGTCGAACTTGCCCGGTGCTGTGTATGTGCGGAGCGCGCTCTTGGCTTGATCGCCGGACAGACCCATCTTCGAGGCCTCGTCCGCAAGGCTGCCTCCACTTGACGATCCGAACCCGACCTTCGACCCGACGACGCCGGCCGCCGCTCCTCCTACGAGCATCCCTAGCGCGGACCGTCGCGAGACCTTGGCCCCGCTCTTCCTTGCAGTGCCCGCCTTCTCCGTGCTCATGACCTTCTCCTTTCGCGAGCAACGGACCGGTTCGGTCCGTTGTCCAGGCCAGCGTATGAGCGACCGGGGCCGGCTCTTAGGGACCCTCGGCCCTGCTCGGGCGGGACCATCGGCGCGCCCTCCCAGGCACGGGCTCGTACCGATCCGATGGTAGGACGGTCAAGGAATCGTCATAGCTCTAAAGAACTAGTGCCCGTTTCGCCGAAGCCATTGAGGACCGCCCCGTTCGGGAGGTCGGAAGCGATGGGGAGGGTGGAGAAAGTGGCACGAGCAAGACGAGTTCTCGCGATCATCTCGACGGCGGCGGCCGTCCTAATGGTGCCTGGCGTGGCCAGTGCAGCCGATTGGAGCCAGTTCCACGGGCCGGTCGAACGCACCGGCGTCACGACGGAAACCGTTCTGACCAAGGCTTCGGTGCCGGGTCTGCACATCGTGTGGAGCCGGGCAACCGGAGTCACGGCTGAGGGGATCAACTCCTCGCCGGCGATCGTTGGGGGAGTCGCCTACATCGGCTCGGACGACGGCAAGGTGTGGGCGTTCGACGCGACGACGGGCGCCGTGAAGTGGTCGTTCACGACCGGAGGCCAGGTTCGCTCGGCCCCCGCGGTCGTCGGCACCTCTGTCTTCGTCGGCTCTGCCGACGGCAACATGTACGCGCTCGATGCGGCCACCGGAGCCTCGAAGTGGACGAAGTATCTAGGCGGCAACATCACCGCGGCTCCGCTGGTCGTGAACGGGATCGTCTACATCGGATCGCGCGGCGGGCGTTTCTACGCACTGGACTCGCTGACCGGAGCTCAGCTCTGGTCCTACAACACTTGGGCGGTTTGGGCCTCGGCGGCATACTCGGGCGGCACCGTATACGTCGGCTCGGACCAGAGCGCACTTTTCGCCTTCGATGCTGTCACGGGCGTGCTCAAGTGGAAGTCTCCGACGTCGGGCCGCGAGCGTTCGGCTCCCTCGGTCTCCGGTGGAAGGGTATTCACGGGAAGCGACTCCGGGCGCGTATACGCGTTCAACGCCCTGACCGGTGTCCAGATATGGAGCGCGGCAGCGGCGGATCCCTCTACGGGGCCGATCGTTCGGTCCTCGCCAACGATCGCGGGGTCCAAGGTCGTGGTGACCACAGGTGAGACGACCCCCATGGACGGGCACGTCGTAGCTTTCGATGTGGCCACGGGTACGAAGCTGTGGACGACCAAGCTGGCGGACTACTCCACGAGCTCGGCGGCCTTCGCCAACGGGGTTCTGTATCTGGGTTCGTTCGACACCAGGCTGTACGCGATAAGTGCGCAGACCGGCGTCACCCTGTGGACGTCCGGTTGGGGAACGCTTCCTCGCGGACTGAATTCGTCACCGGCGATCGCCAACGGCAAGGTCTATGTCGGCGTCCGCGACGGCGGCCTGTACGCGTTCGGGCTGTAGCTCGGCGGTACTCTGCAGGGTGTGAAGTTCGAAGCGGTTGTGTTCGACCTGTACGGGACGCTCGTCTACGAGTTCCCACGGGAGAAGTTCTTCGGGGTCCTCGCCGAGATGGCGGGGGCCCTCGGAGTTCCGGCCGAAGGTTTCGAAACCGAGTGGAACGCGACCGCCTTGCAGCGCCAGACCGGGTTCTTCGCCACCGTGGAGGAGAACGTCGCTGCCATCTGCGCGGTTCTCGGCGTGCAGGTCCGGGGCCTAGAGGACGCGATGGCCGCGCGCCGGCGGATGTACGACTCGCTGTTCCGCCCTAAGCCCGGAGCGGTCCGGGCCCTCCGAGGGGTGCGCGACCGAGGACTTGCGAGTGCGCTGGTCAGCATGTGCGCGCCCGACACGCCCGCCCTCTGGCGAGCGAGCGAGCTCGCCGGACTGCTCGATGTGGAGGTCTTCTCCAGCGAGGCCCGCCTGCGCAAGCCCGAACCCGAGATCTATCTGCTGGCGGCCAAGGAGCTGCGAGTGGAGCCTTCGGCTTGCCTCTACGTCGGCGACGGCGCGTACGGGGAGCTGACGGGGGCTGCTGCCGTCGGGATGTTCCCGGTGCTCGTTCGCGATCCCGATGAAGAGGTGGGGACCATGCTCCGGCCCGAGGTGGAGGAAGACTGGAGCGGTCCGATCATCGGATCGATAGACGAGATCCTGGGTTTCCTGGACTAGCGGGTCCGGCGCGCCGGCTCCGGTTCCGTGGCCCAAGCAAGTTCGTGTGCGAGCGCAGCGACGGCGCCGACGACCAGCGTGGCCGGAGGGCCGAGGCGTTCGGCGCGAGCCAGTTCGGGCAGGTCTCCCAGGGTACCGACGACGCTCCTCTGCTCGGGGGTCGCGGCCCACTGCACCAGCGCGGCCGGCTCGGTCGCCGCTCGCCCGGCCGCGATCAGCTCGCGGCAAGTCTGCTCCAGCTTTCCGGCGGCCATCAAGATAACGAGCGTGTCGACCGCGGTGGCGACGCGGGCAAGGTCAACCTCCTCGCCGTGGGCGGTTGAGCCCGTGATCACCGCGAACGACTGGGCCAGGCCTCGATGGGTGACCGGTATGCCCGCGTAGGCCGGGGCGGCGATCGCGCTCGAAACGCCCGGAACCACCACGAACGGCACGCCCGCGTGGACGCAGGCGAGTGCCTCCTCTCCACCGCGGCCGAAGACGAATGGGTCGCCACCTTTGAGGCGAACAACGTTCGCGCCGGCCAGGGCCTTGGCGACGAGCAGGGCGGAGATCTCCTCCTGGGGCATCGCCGAGCGGCCTGGCTCCTTGCCGGCGTAGATCCGCTCTGCCCCTGCCGGAGCCAGGTCCAACAGCTCCGGCGATACCAGCCGGTCGTAGACGACGACATCGGCGGCGCGAAGTGCCTCGGCGCCCCTAAGCGTCATCAGGCCGGGGTCTCCCGGACCGGCTCCGACCAGATAGACCGTCCCGGTCATCGAGCGCTCCCAACGAGGCGGGCCTTCAGACGTTCGATCAGTTCCCTGCGTTGACCGGCCATGATCAGCTTCTCGGCCTCTTCGATGTCGAGCGCGAACTGCCAGCGGCGGGAGCGCTCGGCAAGATCGGGCAGCTGCGGAAGTGTTTCGGCGCGGACCTGTCTCAAGACGTCGACCAGTTCTCCCCAGTGCTCGCCGTAGCGCTCCGACAGGTCCTCTCGCAGGCGCCTGGCGAGCGCTGGCGATGCGCCCCCGGTTGAGATCGCCAGCACGAGATCGCCGCGGCGGAGCAGGGACGGTGCGGCCCAATCGCAGTTGGGGATGTCGTCCATGATATTCGTCAAGGCTCGGCGCGTTCGCGCTTCACGTGCGATCAGGTCGCGCTCTTGTTGGTCATCGCTCGAAGCAACGACAACGAAGGCCCGATCCAGGTCGGCGGCCGTCCACTTGCGGCGTTCGATCTCGACACCCTCGGCGGCTTCCAGGACGTCCAGTCGAGGAACCGGACCCTCGGCGATAACGACGACATCAGTGGCGCCGGCTGCGAGCAATCCCTCGACCTTTCCTTCTCTTACGGCGGTCTCGCCGATCACGACGCAGCGGCGTCCGGCCAGCTCCAGAAAGACGGGGTACCCGAACGCGGTCACTTGTCTACCTCGTCGTCTCCAGGAGTGCCGAGCAGCTGCACGCTGCAGTGGATGCCACACTCCTTGTCGGTCTCGGACTCCCACCACCAGCGGCCGGCCCGCTCGGATTCGCCGGGCTGCACGGGCCGAGTGCACGGCGCGCAGCCGATCGAGGCGAACCCGTGATCGAACAGTTCGTGGTAGGGCACGTCGTTCTTGCGGACGTAGTCCCATACCTCGTCGGCCTTCCAGTCGGCGAGCGGATTCAGCTTCACGATGCCGCCGTGGTCGCGATCGAGTTCGACCTTGGCGATGTTCTTGCGCGTACGCCACTGCTCGCGACGCAGACCCGCCACCCAGGCATCCAAGGTCGCGAGTTTGCGCTTGAGCGGGGCGACCTTTCGGATCTCGCAGCAAGCTACGCGAAGATCGACGCTCTTGTACATCAGGTTCGGTCCCTCCACGGACACGAGCCGCTCGACCGCCTCCCGCTCCGGGAACTCGAACTCGACGGCGATGCCGTACTTCTCGCGGATGTCCTCGAAGAGCGTGTAGGTCTCGGCGGGCAAGCGCCCGGTGTCCAGCGTGAAGACGCGCACCGCCGGGTTGATCCTCCAGGCCATGTCGATGATCGCCATGCCGTCGACGCCGCCGGCGGCGCTGATCGCCATCTTCGGGTGGAACCTCTCCAGGGCCCACTCGAGCAGCTCGGTGGCGCTGGCATGCTCGAAGCGGGCAGCGGCGCCGTGGATGAGATCGGCTTCCTCATCGATGAAGGGCAGCGCCGGCTCGTGGATAGGTTCGCGTTCGCTCATCCGGCGCTACCCCCGATATGCGTGATCGTCAGCTCGAAGGAACGATCGCATGACTCGCAGTGCCATCCGGCTTCAGCTCCGGGGCGGATGTCCTGCTCGCCGCAGAACGGGCAGTAGAAGGGGACGGCGCGCGGCGTGTCGCTCATCTGGTCACCTGCGGGCGCGCGAACCTTGCCATCTGCTCGTCATCGAGCCCGTTCACGTAGGAGCCGAAAGAGTCCTGGTCGCCTCGCTGCTGCCGGTAGCGCTTCACCAGCGTCTCGAGGTAGTCGGCGGCGTCCTCGGCGTAGATCTTCACGCCCTTGACCTTGCGGCCGAACGCGGCTTCGGCGCCCATGCCTCCGCCGAGGTGCACCAGGAAAGCGTCCGACTTCGTGCCGTCGGGACGGGTAAGCAGCGCGGACATCAGCCCGATGTCGGCCACCTGGAAGCGTGCGCATGAGTTCGGGCATCCGTTCACGTGGATGCGGATGTCCTCGTCGAAGTCGGGAAGTCGCGATTCGAGTTCGGTGTAGAGCCACTGGGCTCTGCCCTTCGTCTCGCCGATCGCGAGCTTGCAGAATTCGATGCCCGTGCACGCCATCATGCCCTTGCGGAACGCGTGAGGCCTGGCGCGCAGGTCCAACTCGTCAAGCGCCTTGACCAGTTCATCCGCGCGTCCGGCGTCGACGTCGGTGATGACCAGCTTCTGCTGAGCGGTGAAGCTGATCGAACCGCTCCCGAACCGTTCGGACAGTTCAGCGACGAGCCGAAGCTGATGGCCGGTGATCCTCCCTGCCTTGGAGGCGAAACCGACGTAGACACGTCCATCCTTCTGTTCGAAGACGCCGACGTGATCCCTGCGAGACATCGGCGCGGCGACCGGCGCCGGCCCGTCGGGCAGAGGGCCGTCCAGGAACTCGGTCTCGAGCTTGGTGCGGAACCACTCCACACCCATATCCGCGACCAGGAACTTCATGCGCGCGTGGTTGCGCGAGCGCCTGTAACCGTACTCGCGGAAGAGCGCGGTCACCCCCGCCCACACGTCGGGCACGCGCTCGGGCGCGATGAAGACGCCGAGCCTCTTGGCGAACATCGGGTTCGTCGAAAGTCCTCCCCCAACCCACAGGTCGTAGCCGGGCCGCCCTTCGGGCCCGATCACGCCCACGAACGCCACATCGTTGATCTCGTGATTCGTGCAACCTGCCGCGCAGCCGCTGATCGAGGTCTTGTACTTGCGGGGAAGGTTCGAGAACGCGGGGTCTCCGACATATCGGGCGGCCACTTCTCGGATGACGGCGGTCGAGTCGATGACCTCGTCCGCGGCGACTCCGGCCAGAGGGCAACCCAAGATGACTCGAGGTGTGTCACCGCAGGCCTCGGCCGTCGTGAGTCCCGTTGATTCGAGGATCTGCCAGATGTCCGGCACGTCCTCGATGCGGATCCAGTGCAGCTGGATGTTCTGGCGGTCGGTCACGTCGGCGACGTCGCGCCCGTATCGCTCCGAGACGAGCGCGATCGCGCGGAGTTGCTCGCTGGACAGTCGCCCGCCGTCGATCCGGATGCGCAGCATGAAGAACTCGTCTTCGAGTTCTTCAAGGTCGGGGGACCCGGTTCTCTCGCCGGGGACCCCCTGCTTGCGCTGGGTGTAGAGGCCCCACCAGCGCATCCGGCTGCGCAGGTCACCCTTGCTGATCGAGCGGAAGCCGCCGGGCGCGAATATGCGCTCGATGCGCTCTCGTACGTTGAGGCCGTCGTCCTCTCTCTTTATCTGCTCCGCGGCGTTCAGCGGCTCGTAGTAGCCCAGCGCCCACTGGCCCTCACCGCGCTTGCGGGGGACCTTCGGTGCCCTGATCTCGCTGTCTGCCATGTGGACTCCTGGAAACGGAAACGGCCGCCGTATGCGGCGGCCGGTCGGTGCTTGTGGAGGGGGTTCGTTACGGCCGCGCGGTGGTGCACGCTACGCACATGAGACAGCACAGGCGAGACGGGATCATCGCCCCCACCAGCCCGGCCGTTCGCGTGCGGATCAAGATCTCCACCTCGTAAGTAGGAATTGCAGGTGCAAAAGTAACGGGGGCTCTCCCGACACGTCAAGGCTGGGGAGATAACCGCAGGTCAGAGGGGTTTGCGGGCCTTGGCGATCACGCTTACGGCCACGGTGTCCTGCCGGTCCGCCGGGATGACCTCTCGCATCAGGTCGATCAGAGCCGGCGTGAATAGTGGGTACAGCGCGGCCTTCTCGACGCCGTGGGGGATCCGCTCGCCGAGCCAGACGTCTTCGAACCCCATCTTCTCGATCTTGAGGGCGAAGGCACGCTCCGCCAGGGCGCCGGACACTCACCCGGCCCAGGCGGCTTCGTTGGCCATCACCTCTGGTGGTAGTTCGTCCTCGACGGTCAGGTCGGCGATACAGATGCGTCCGCCGGGTTTCAGTACACGCATGATCTCAGCCAGAACGCGGGACTTGCGCGGCGACAGGTTGATGACCCCGTTTGAGATCACAACGTCCACCGACGCGTCGGGAAGCGGGATGGCCTCCATCTCTCCCTTGACGAACTCGGTCCAGTCCTCGACGCCGGCTGCTGCCGCGTGGGTGCGGGCGCGATCCAGCATCTCGTCCAGGACGTCCAGACCTATCGCGTGACCCGTCGGACCTACGAGCTTGGCCGCGAGGATCGTGTCGATGCCGCCGCCCGAGCCGACGTCCAGGACGGTTTCGCCCGGCTCCAGTTCGGCGTGCCGGACCGGATTGCCGACCCCGAGAGCCCAGCCCACGGCTTCTTCCGGGAGCTGGTCCAGTTCCTCGGGCGAGTAGAGCAGGTCGGCCGCGGGCTTGCCTGCGCCGTGCTCGATCCCCGCGTACGCGGTCCGCACTACGTCGTTGATCTCGTTCTGGAAGAGCATGTCCGTCATAGCTCCTCCATGAACCGTTCGAGGCGTTCCTTGACCTCTACCGGGATCTCGTCGACCTCGTCCGAAGCCATGAACGCGCGCAGTTCCTTGGCGAACTCCAGTTCGCCGCAGCAACGACGGCAGAACGCCAGGTGCGACTCGACCAGGACCTGGTCCTCGGGCGAGAGGGTCTTATCCAGGTAGTCCCATAGGCGGCGGACGGCATCGGAGCAGGGGATCGCGCGATCGCTCACGGCGAAACCTCCTTGTCCAGCAGGCCGGCATCTTCGGCGTAGGCCCACATCTCGCGCTCGAAGAGCTTGCGGCCCCGGTGGAGCCGGGCAAGCGTGGTTCCGAGCGGCGTGTCCATCATGCGGGCGATCTCTTTGGTCGAGAAGCCCTGCATGTATCTCAGGACCAAGGGAGCTCGGTAGATCTCGGGCATGCGTGCGAGCACGGCGTACACGTCTTCGCGCCCGAACGCCTGCAGGAAGTCGACGTGAAGCGAATCCGAATAGGGGAAAGGGTCCTCGTCGGCGATGGTCCGGTAGAGTGAGAACTCATCTATCTCGTCCACGTCGACCTCTTCGACCGTGCGGGCTTGCTTGCGGAGACGGTCGCGGAAGGCGTTGACGAGTATCTGCTGAAGCCAGGCTGGGCCGGCCTCGGCCGTCTGGAGGGTCCCGTATGAGCGGTAGGCGTTCAACAGGCACTCCTGGACGAGGTCCTCCGCGCCGTCGTTGGTGAGCCGGCGCGCCAGCCCATAGAGACGAGGAAGCTGCTCGCGAGCGAGCGCCTCGAACCTTGCCTTCCTGTCGTCTTCGGGGTCGATGGCGGTCTCGCCCACGATCTGCTCCATCCCACGGCGTTTCCCTCTGCGTCGGAGTAGTCCTCGGCTGGAAAGACGCTCGTGGCGGCAAAGTTATTGCATCTGACCCCAAACGCAATGCATCCGATCGCCGTCGCGTCTTTCCCGGGTGTCAGCAGAGGAAGGAGTAGGTATGGCAACGACGACGGTGAGGAACGGTGTCGATGTGGACCAGCTGGTCCAGACGATCGACGCGATAGGGCAGAACCCCGACATCGGCCGGTTCACCTTCAAGGCCAGGACCGATTGGAAGAGCGGGGGCACGAGCGCGGGATCTATCTCCTCGTTCACCCATGCGGGGCAGGAGACGGCTCACGCGAGCGAGCATACGCTCGTGGGAAGCGAGCCGGCGGTTCTGCTCGGCGAGGATGCCGGCGCCAACGCGGTGGAACTGGTCCTTGCGGCTCTCGGCTTCTGCTACTCGGTCGGGTTCGCCTACAATGCGGCCGCCCGCGGCATCGAGCTCGAGGAGTTGTCCTACGAGGTCGAGGGCGACCTGGATCTGAGGACCTTCGTCGGACTAGGCGGCGGTCCTCGCGCCGGGTTCTCCGAGATCCGCGTGAAGGGCATAGCGAAGGCCCGGAACGCCGACGCCGCCACGCTCGAGGAGCTGTGCCAGTACGTGCAGGACACCTCACCGGTTCGCGACATCATCACGAACGCCA
This sequence comes from Actinomycetes bacterium, assembly GCA_031423155.1. Lineage (GTDB taxonomy): Bacteria > Actinomycetota > UBA4738 > UBA4738 > HRBIN12 > JANPEZ01. Next base: position 26,284 of record JANPEZ010000100.1, on the reverse strand, counting down.
CGCCCGTGGTGACCGACCTGGAGGTCCGATGAGCGACGAACTCTGCGTCAAGTGCAGCGGTGCGACGGCCGGATGGAAGTGCGCCATCTGCGGAGTCGAGAACGACGTTCACAACCTCGATCACCTTCACGGGGGATCGGACCGGTATTGCACGCTCCTTTGCCGCGGATGCGGCGAGGCCGACGTTCACTGCACCTGCGCTGCGGCGTAAGCGGCCCGGCGGGATCGGCGGTTCACGCTGAGTCGAAGGGCCGGGGCTTCGCCCCGGCCCTTCTTCACGCCAAGGCCAGAACCCGGCTTCGTTCTTCGTCCGTGAGCGCCCTCAGGGGCGCGCGAACGTCGGTCCTGACGGGCAGATCGCGGTGTTCGATCACCGTCTTGAGCGCCGCGTGGAAGGGTATGCCAGCCAAGGTGTTTCGGATCCCCTCGACGCGGGCATGGGCTTTCGGGTCGCGCTCGTGCACCAACGCGGCGACGGTTTCGGGCCACGCGGTCGCGAGCCCGCTCACCGCGCCGGTCGCTCCGGCGGCCAGGCCTTCAAGAACCAGCGGTTCGGAGCCGACGAACAGGTCGAGGCCCTCGCGCATGTAGGGAGCGACTGCGGACCAGGGTGAGTCGGAGACCTTCATCCCACGGAAGTTGGGCGCTTGCTCTCTGAGTCTGTCGATAACCGAGTGCGGGATGGCATACCCGCTGCGCCCGGCGAACTCGTAGGCGTAGAAAGGGAGCGGTGATGCGGCCGAAGCGGCCGCGCGGAAGTGTGCGAGCAGCTCATCCTCGTCGAGGGGGAAGTAGGGCGGGGCGATGACCGCGACCGCGTCGGCGTCGGCTCGCACGGCGTGGGCGGCCAGCGCGACGGTGTCGTGGGTCGTCTGCGCGCCGGCGTGGACCGCGACCTGGAAGCCCTCCGGTCGCGCCGCCACGAACAGTTCGGTGGCGTGTCGGCGCTCGTCGAGAGAAAGGTTGATCCCCTCTCCCGTGGTTCCACACGCGAGAAGGCCATCGACGCCGCCCGCCGCGAGGAACGCGACCAGAGGCGCGAAGGCTTCGTCGTCGAGGTGACGCCCGCCTTCCTTCAGCGGGGTGACGGCCGCGGCGATCGCGCCATGAAGCGTCATGGCGGCGAGTCTACGCGCGCGACCGCCACTCGCTCGCGAGGATCGCGTAGACCAGTTCGCTCTGCCATTCGCCCCTGACGAACTCGTTCTCGATCAGGTGAGCCTCACGCCGCATGCCGAGTTTCTCCAGGACGCGGGCCGAGGGCGCGTTGCGGGCCTCGACGCGACCTATCACGCGATGCAGGCCTAGCTCTTCGAATGCTATGCGCAGCAAGGGTTCCGTTGCCTCGGTCGCGTAGCCGTGGCCGTGATGATCGGGGTGGACCATATATCCGATCTCGCCCTGGGAGTGTTGCTCGCTCTCGAGTCCGAGGACCACGTCGCCGACCACCGCGCCCGTCGAGGTCAGCTCGGCGGCCAGTGCGAGGAAGTCGCCCTCAGAACGGATGGCCGTCGCGGCGATCTTGCGCTCCAGTGCCTGCTGAACCTCCTCGCGTGTCCGCGCGGCCCAGTAGAGGTAGCGGGTGGTGTCGTCTCTGGATTGGTAGGAGTAGAGGACGTCGAAGTCTTCGGGTCTGAAGGCCCGCAGCCGCAGCCTCTTCGTCTCGATCGGCCCTGCGAGTTCGAAGGGCTTCATAGCGTCGGCTGCTCCAGTCTTTCGAACACGCGCGAGGGCGAGAACGGGTTGTCCTCGTCCGTCACTGCGCCTGTCAGGGTCTCGGAGCAGATGCGACCGCCCGCGGCACCGAGCATGATGCCGTGCCCGCTGTATCCGGTGTTGACGAAGAGTCCGGCGACGGCCGTGGTTCCGATCACCGGCCGGTAGTCGGGAGTGACCGTGTATTGGCCGGCCTGCAACATCCAGTGATCGGAACCGCGATCCCAGACATCGCGCCAGAACGGCACCACTCGGGCCACGCTCACAGGCGAAGACGGATCCATCAAACGGAAGGCGAAGCGGTGGTCCGTCGGAACGTCCATCGTCGCCTCGCTCGGCGGCGTCGCCGGATCGGTGTGAAGCAGCCACGCGCCCTCGCGCGCCGGGCGCCAGTGGGCGCCCGTGTCCTCATCGATCGTCATCGGTCCGTCGCCCGGGACCTCGGGTACTTCCGGAAGGATCAACTTCTGCCGCCGGATGGTCACGAGGGGCAGGTCTACCCCCGCCAGGCCCGCGATCTGGCGAGACAACGGACCGGTCGCGATGACCGCGGCCCCGCACGAGATCTCGCCCCGCGCGGTCACGACCGCTTCCAGTCGGTCGCCGCGGATGCGGAAGCCCTGTACCTCGCACGATGTCACGACGTCGGCATCGGCCCCTGCGACGAGCCCGAAGGTCAACTTCTTCGTATCGAGGAACCCGTCGCCGGCTCGCCACCGGACCTGCACTATCTCGGGCGAGATCCAGGGCCAGCGCTCCCGAGCCGTGTCGCCGTCGATCGTCTCGACGTCCGTCTGCCCCCAGGCGTGCAAATGCGCGACCAGCTTCCTCTGTCTGGCGGCCGTCTTCTCGTCGGTGGTCAGCCATAGGTAGCCGCGCTGAGCGACGGGAAGCTCATACTCGCGCTGGCCTGTGGCTTCGGCGAAGTTCAGGAACAACTCGACCGACTCGCGGACGAGTTCGAGTTCCTCGAGGCTGTCGAACTGAAGCCGGAATGCGCCCGCCGCTACCGGCGTGGTCAGCGTGCAGAGGCGCGGCCGCGCCTCCACGATCAGGGGCCGAAGCCCCGCGCGCGCTGCGTGGAAGGCGGTCGCCGCGCCGATCACGCCTCCGCCCACGATCACCAGGTCGGCGGTGGCCGGCGGCTCGTCCAAGTACGTGATGGCCACGCGCCGACCCTATCTCACACGCACTGGCGTCTTCGCGAACCATCCGCGCAGGGACGTCGGCCGCCTCGCGGGGATCCCGCTCTTCGCCGTTCTATCGAAGAAAGAGCGCGAGCAGGTCGCCCGTTGGGCCGACGAGATCGACGTCTCCCAGGGAAGACAGCTGGTCTCCGAGGCGATCTCTTCGGCGAGATAGCCCTGTTCGAGCGTCACGGGCGCACAGCCAGCGTCACCGCCACCTCTCCGCTGACCGTTATCGCGATGCACGAGCGCGATGTCCGCGCGATGGAAGAAGAGATGCCGAGCGTTTGCGAGCAGATCCAACCGCTAGTCGGCTTTCTGGATCTCCTTGGAGTGCGAGGTCTCGTCCTCTGCGAGGAACTGCGCTTCTTCGGTCGAGCCCTTGAGCGCCAGCGTCGAGGCGGTTCCCCCGCTTATCACCTGCGATACCTGATCGAAGTAGCCGGTTCCGACCTCGGCCTGGTGACGGGTCGCCGTGTAGCCGTCGGACTCCATCGCGAACTCGCGCTCCTGGAGACGAACGTAGGCGGTCATGCCCTCAGCTGCGTATCCCTTGGCCAGCTCGAACATGGAAGCGTTAAGTGCGTGGAACCCCGCAAGCGTGATGAACTGGAACCGGTAGCCCATCGCCGCCAGCTCCTTCTGGAACTGCGCGATCGTCGCATCGTCCAGGTGCGACTTCCAGTTGAACGAGGGAGAGCAGTTGTAGGCCAACAGCTTTCCGGGGTACATCGCGTGCACACCCTCGGCGAAGACGCGCGCTTCCTCAAGATCCGGCGTTGAGGTCTCACACCACAGCATGTCGCAGTACGGCGCGTACGAGATGGCGCGAGCGGTCGCAGACTCGATGCCATCCTGGACGCGGTAGAAGCCTTCGTGAGTGCGCTCGCCGTTCGTGAAGCGCTTGTCGCGCGGGTCGATGTCACTCGTGAGCAGTGTCGCCGCGAGGGCGTCGGTGCGCGCCAGCAGGACGGTCGGGACGTCGAGCACGTCGGCAGCCAGGCGCGCGGCCGTCAGCGTCCGGATGAACTGATCCGTCGGCACCAGAACCTTGCCGCCCAGGTGTCCGCACTTCTTCTCGCTCGCTAGCTGGTCCTCGTAGTGAACACCCGAAGCGCCGGCCTCGATCATCGCGCGCATCAGTTCGAAGGCGTTCAGCGTTCCGCCGAATCCGGCCTCGGCGTCTGCGACGATCGGAGCCATGAACTCGCGTCGCTCTCCCGATGACCACGCGATCTGGTCGGCACGCTGAAGCGCGTTGTTCAACCGGCGCACGACCGTCGGAACCGAGTTGGCCGGGTAGAGCGACTGGTCGGGGTAGGTCTGGCCGGCGGAGTTAGCGTCGGCCGCGACCTGCCAGCCGGAAAGGTAGATGGCCCTCAGGCCCGCCTTGACCATCTCGACGGCCTGGCCTCCAGTGAGCGCGCCCAACGCCGAGACGAAGTCCTCGGAGTTGATCATGTCCCAGAGGCGCTCGGAGCCGCGGCGGGCGATCGTCTGCTCCACGCGAACGGAACCGCGCAGGCGAACTACCTCCTCGGCCGAGTACGGTCGCTCGACGCCCTGCCAGCGGGGGTTGGTCTCCCACTCGCGCTCTAGTTCCTCCGCCTCTCGGCTGATCTGCTCTTGCGTGTCCTTGTCGCTCATCTCCGGCTCCTGTGCTCGAAGTGTCGAGGGAACGAAAAACCCTCCGCTTTCGGGCGAAGGGTCGGTGGCGCGGCCGGGCCTGCTTTGGCCTGGTTCGCGCCTAGCGCTTGGATACGTAGTTGAACGAGCGTTCAAACATCTGCGTCATCGTGCCAGACATCGGGCGGGTGTGTCAATCGGCCGACCGGCCAGAGGGTCCTGTGCCTGCCTCAGCATGAGACCAAGGTGTCGGAACCAGGCCCCCCGAGGCACACGTCGTTGCCGGTACCGCCGTTCAACCGGTCGTCGCCCTCTTGGCCGAAGAGCTCGTCGCTCCCGGCATCGCCGAAGAGTCGGTCGTTCCCCGCGTCTCCGTAGAGCTTGTCGCCGCCCTCCCCGCCGTAGGCCCGATCCAGTCCTGCACCGGTGCAGATGTCATCGTTGCCTCCAGCGCCATCGATGACATCGGCGCCGGCTAGCCCCATGATCCCGTCGGCGCTCCCGGTTCCTGTCAGAGCGTCCTTGCCCGACGTGCCAACGATGTTCACGAGAACACCGCCGCAGAACGCGCGCTCGTATCCGCCGGTGTCGCAAGGGACCGAGCCGGTCGGGCGAGGGACGCCGCGCCCATCGAAGCCCCCACAGCCCACCGGTCCGTGATCGATGGCGGGACTGGATGGGTCGAGGGCGTGAGTGAGAACGCCGCCGCCGTTGTTCGCCAGCGGCAGGACCAGCGGATCCGTACCCGCAAGGTCGGAGCCCGACGTCGCGAAGCACGTGGTGTCGCTCGCGATGTTGTTGCCGCCGGTTGAGACGCTGCCGTCGCAAAGGGGGCTGTCGCCGTCGGTATCGGCCAGGATGCTGTTGAACAGAGAAACCTCACCGGCACCCCCGAAGTTCAGGATCGCCGTGGCGCCAGTGCCGGCCGTGTTGTTCGCGAAGGTGGAGTTCGTGATCGATACCGTCGAGCCGGCCACGTTTAGGATCACGCCGCCCTGGTCCCCTCCGGCCGCGTTGCCGCTGAAGGTCGAATCGCTGATCGAGATGACCCCGGCCGACTGATTGTGGATGCCGCTCGCCCGATAGTCGGTTGTGTTGCCCGAGAAGGTCGCGGAGTTCATGGTGATGCTGCCGCCGCTGTTGAAGATCGCGCCTCCCGATCCGCTGGCGCCGGCGACCGTATTGTTAGAGACGGCGCTCTGACTGATGTCCAGCGATCCGAAATTGAGGAGGGCACCCCCCGTGGATCCCGACGTCGTCATGCCGGTGATCTTCACTCGGTCGAGGGCTAGTGCAGCATAGTTGATGACCGGCGAATCCGAGCTATCGGCGTCCGTATCCGTCAGGGTCAGTTCCCTCATGAGTACGGTGCCGCCCAACACGGTGATCGCCGCGCCGGTTCCCTTCGCCAGGAGCTTCGTCTTGCCGATCCCGACCCCGTCGATCGTGATGCTGCCGCTGGAAACGGTGAGGTTCTCCGAGTACGAGCCCGCCCTCACGTTGATGACCGTGCAGCCGTCGTCGATCGCGGACTGGATGGTCGGATAGGCGGTCGTCGGCACAGCACATGTGACCCCGGCCTGTGCTGCCGGAGATCCGACGAGCATCGCGCCGAACAACGATATGCAGGCGATCAGACGAGCACCGGCCCTCATCCGTACTCCTTTCGGTTGTCGGGAGGCTAGCCGCTGCCCGAATCATGGTCAAACCTCTTAGGGATGCGGAGGGAACCTACTCGCGCGCCGGTAGGTCTTCTCGACAGCAGCGTGTCAACCGCCGACCAAGGAAGCGAGGCGAACCATGCGAAGAGCCATCGCCGCCGTCCTCTCCCTAGGGCTCGGAGGGGTGGCATGCAGCGCGAGTTCCGTTGTCATCGGCAGCCCAACTCCCGCCTCCACACCGGCGCCATCGGTCTCCGTTCCAGGGGAGCCGGCTCCCGTGTGTGACGATCTGACGGACGAGGCCCGCTTCACGATCACGATCGAGGATTTCAAGTTCGCCCCTAGATGCCTCGTCACGACTGCGGGCTCGCGGGTCTCCGTGGCGAACAAGGATCCGTCGACCCATACGTTCACGGTCATCGGTACCGACATCGACGCGACGATCCTGTTTGGAGGAGCTTTCCATCGAGGCACAGAGGGGCTTGCTCCCGGTGACTACGAGTTCTTCTGCGCACTCCATCCCTCGATGAAGGGCACTTTGACCGTCGTTTGATCCTCTAGGGGACGATCTTGGAGATCGGCATCTCGAGGATGTCCGTGGCGCCGGCCGTCTTCAGCTGCGGGATCAACGTGTTGACCGTGCGCTTCTCGACGACCGTCTCTACCGCGTAGCCGCCTTCGTTGAGTGGCGAGACGGTCGGTGACTTCATCGAGGGGACCACCGCCAGGACCGCGGCCAGTGCCTCCTCGCCGACGTTGAGCTTGATCAGCACGCGGCCTTCGGCGCGCAGGGCCCCGAGCAGTAGCGTCACGATGTCGTCCATCGCCGCGCGCTTGGAGCTGTCGGCCGCGGCCTCCTTGTTCGCGACCAGCACCGGCTCCGACGTGAACAGCGTCTCGATGATCTTCATGCCGTGGGCGCGCAGTGTGCTGCCGGTCTCGGTGATGTCGACGATGGCATCGACGATCTCGGGAACCTTGGCCTCGGTGGCGCCGAAGGACCAGATGACCTTGACGTCGACACCCAGCTCCTCGAAGTAGCGCCGCGTCAGGTTCAGGAACTCGGTGGAGATCCTCGAGCCGGCCGGCATCTCCTTGGCGGAGTCGGCAGGGTGCTCGTTCGGGACCGCCAGGACGATCTTGGTGCCGTGGCCGGTGCCCGACTTGGCGTAGGAGAGCGACGTGAGGACCTCGACGTCGGCGCCGGTCTCGGCGATCCAGTCCTGGCCGGTGATGCCGAGGTCGAAGAAGCCATCCTGAACGTACGTCGGGATCTCTTGGGGACGCAGGAGGCTCACGCGTTCGATGCGCTCGTCATCGATGCTCCCGTGGTAGTCGCGGGTGCTGCCGCGGCTCACGTGAAGATCGGCTGCCTCGAAGAGCCGCAGCGTCTGCTCCTCCAGGGAGCCCTTGGGGATGACCAGTTTCAACATGAGAGGTGACGCCCATCACAGACTCGTTTCGGGCGAGATGGCAGTGTACCGGGGACATGACACAGCAGGAAAGTAGGAATCTCTTGACAAGGATTCCTACAATGGAGGGATGAAAGCCAAAGTGAGTGAGAAAGGCCAGGTCACGATCCCGAAACGGCTTCGAGAGCGCCTGGGGATCCGGCCGGGTGATGTTCTGGAGTTCGACGAGGAGAACGGCTGCCTCGTCGGGCGGAAACGAGTCGCAAGCACCGCGGTTGCCGACGCCCAGGCGATGGTCGCGGGCGCCTTCACCTTCCCGGGGATGACGACGGACGCCTTCATCGAGTTGATCCGCGGAACTCCCGATGCCATCGAGGCTCCCGGACCTTGATCACGGCCGTCGACTCGAGTGTCCTCATCGATGTTCTTGAGCCCGGTCAGGGCTTCTCCGCGCGTTCCGTGAACTCCCTCCTGAGTTGTGGATCCGAGGGAGCTCTGGTTTCCTGCGAGGTCGTCTGGGCCGAAGTGGCCGCCGGCTTCAGAGGCATCGACGATGTAGGCCCGGTTTTCGATCGGTTGGGCGTTGCCTACTCGCCCGTCGATCGCGGGAGCGCGATCCTGGCGGGCAAGACTTGGGGCGAGTACCTTCGAGCCGGAGGAAGCCGCAGCCGCCTCGTCGCCGACTTCCTGGTTGGCGCTCACGCTTCCAGGCAGGCCGATCGCTTGCTCACGCGCGATCGCGGGTTCTATCGCAGTTACTTCAGCGACCTTCGGATCATCGATCCTTCCGGCTAGGCCAGCGGCCGGTAGAAGCAGGTGCGTTCGCCGGTGTGGCAGGCTGCGCCCTCCTGGTGCACTCGCGCAAGGACGACGTCCTCGTCGCAGTCGATCCTTAGTTCTTCGACGTGTTGGACGTGGCCGCTGGTGTCGCCCTTGCGCCACAGCTCCTGACGGCTTCGCGACCAATAGACCATCCGGCCCTCATCTAGGGTGCGCTGCAAGGCTTCTCGGTTGGCCCAGGCGAACATCAGAACCTCGCCGTTGTCGGCGTCCTGCGCGATGACGGGGATGAGCCCGCGCTCGTCGAACTTCAGATCGTCCAGGTTCATAGCCGCACCGGGATCCTCTTGGAGTGCAGGTACTCCTTCACCTGGCGGATCGTGAGTTCCTCGAAGTGGAAGCGGCTGGCCGCCAGGACGGCATCGGCCTTGGCTTGCACGAGCGCTTCGGCGAAGTGCTCGAGGGTGCCGGCTCCTCCACTGGCCACGAGCGGAACCTTGGTGGCTGAGCCGACGGCTTTGAGCAGGTCCAGGTCGTACCCGGTACCGGTGCCGTCGCGATCCATCGAGGTCAGGAGTATCTCGCCTGCTCCTCGTTCCTTCGTCGCTTCTACGGCCCACTCGATGACGTCGCGTTCCGTATCGGTGCGGCCGGCGTCAACGAAGACGCTCCAGCCACCTTCTCGCGCACGAGCGTCGATCGCGACGACCATGCATTGGGAGCCGAACCTGTCGGCGCATCTGCTGAGCAACCCGGGGTCACGGACCGCGGCGCTGTTGACGGCGACCTTGTCCGCGCCGGCGCGCAGCAAGGCCCGCACGTCGTCCTCGGACTTGACGCCGCCACCGACCGTCAGCGGGATGAACACCTGTTCCGCGGTCCGACGGATCACGTCCAGCGTCGCCTCGCGTCCCTCCAGCGTCGCCGTGATGTCGAGGAAGACCAGCTCGTCGGCGCCCTCACGGTCGTATCGAGCCGCAAGCTCGACCGGGTCACCGGCGTCGACCAGGTCGACGAACTTCGTTCCCTTCACTACGCGGCCTGCATCGACGTCCAGGCACGGGATCAGCCTCTTGGCGAGCATCAGCGCATCAGCCCCTGATCACCTGTGAGAGCTTCAGCGTCTTCTCGTAGAGCGCCTTGCCGGTCACGGCGGCCTCGCACCCGAGGTCGCGCAAGGCCCAGATGTCGTCGGCGTTGCGGACCCCGCCGCTCGCGATCACGGGCAGGTTCGAGGCGCCCATGACCTTGGCGTACAGCTTCATATCGGGACCCTCGAGGGTTCCGTCGCGCGCGATGGCGGTGACGATGAGCCGAGGCGCGCCCGCTTCTTCCAGCGCAGGGAGAGCCCCCTCTAGCAACGGACCCTCCTCCTTCCAACCCCGGACCATGATGTGGCCGCCGCGAACGTCGACGGCGACGACGATGTGCTCGGCGTACTCCTCGACGGCTCGCGATACGAACGAGATGTCGTTGCCCGCGGCGGTGCCGATGATGGCGCGCGCGGCGCCGGTGTCCAATACCTCGCCGATCGCTTCGAGGGACCTCAGGCCTCCTCCCACCTGAACGGGGACGACGACCGCTCGGCAGATGTCGGCGATGACATCGCGGTTGTGCCCGTCTTCCAGCGCTGCGTCCAGATCTATGACGTGCAGCCGGCGCGCGCCTTCCTCTTGGAATTTCATGGCTACGGCGACGGGATCCTCGGAGTAAGAGGTTTCGTCGTCGGGGTTCCCACGCAGAAGGCGGACGGCGCGGCCGCCTCTCAGGTCGATGGCGGGGATGACGATCACGAGGTCGCCCCCTTGACGAAGGCGTCGTATATCTGAAGACCCGCCTCGCCCGACTTCTCGGGGTGGAACTGCGTCGCGAAGACGTTGCCGCTTGCGACCACGGCCGAGAACGGCCGCCCGTAGGTCACCGCACCGACGGTCGTACCCGCGACGACATCCGGCGCGAACGAGTGGACGAAGTAGAAGCGCGTTCGGTTCGGGATGCCCTCGATGTAGGGGTGCTTGTCTATCCACTCGACGTCGTTCCAGCCCATGTGGGGCACCTTCACGTTGGGAGGAAGCCGGCGCGATTGCCCCGGGATGATCGTCAGGCCCTCCTCGGGGTCCTCGTCGGATCGTTTGAAGAGCACCTGCATCCCGAGGCAGACGCCGAAGACGGGCCGGCCGCTCGAAGCGAAACCGCGGACCGCATCGTCCAGGCCGTGGTGCGCCAGCGCGCGCATGCACGCGCCGAAATGGCCGACCCCGGGGATGACCAGGGCGTCGGCGGCGGCTACTCGCGCGGGATCGCCCGTGATCTCGGCGCTGCCACCCACATGTGCCAGGGCGCGCTCGACCGAAAGCAGGTTTCCCATGCCGTAATCCAGGACGGCGATGTTCGCGGTGCTCATGGGGGGCTAGAGGGTTCCCTTCGTGGAGGGGATCGAGTCGCGGCCCGTCAGGCTACAGGCGTCGCCGAGCGCTTTGGCCATCGCCTTGAACATCGCCTCGGAGACGTGGTGGGGAGAGCGACCTGCCTTCAGCCTCACGTGGATGGTCATCGCGGCAGCGGTGGCGAAGGCCCTCACGAAGTCTTCCATGAGGCCGGTGTCGAAAGTGCCGATCGTTTCGGACGGGATGTCGACGTCGTATACGACGAACTGACGCCCCGACAGATCGAGAGCGACTTCGACCGCGGCTTCATCGAGCGGGACCGTGATCGAGGCGAACCTTCTGACGCCCGCCTTGTCTCCGAGGGAAGTGGCGAGGGCCTCGCCGATAGCCAGGCCAACGTCCTCGACGGTGTGGTGGCCGTCGACGCCCAGGTCACCTTTGCAGGTTACGGAGAGATCGAAGCCGGCGTGCTTGCCGAGCTGAGAGAGCATGTGATCGAAGAACGGCAGTCCGGTGTCGGCCTCGGAGCGGCCTGCGCCGTCCAGCTTGAGCTCGACCCTTACGTTGGTTTCCTTGGTCGTGCGGGCTATCGTGGCTTCGCGTGAGGCGGTCATTCGCTCAGCACCTCCTGAAGGGCGGAAAGGAAAAGGTCTACTTCATGCTCGGCCCCCGCGGTGACGCGCAGGGCTTGTGGCAGTACGGATGTGAAGTCGCGTACGAGTACTCCTCGGTCCAGCAGGCCCTGCCAAACGCGGTCGGCCGGACGGTCGGCCGGGGTCTGGAAGAGGACGAAGTTGGCCTCGGAGGGGAAGACGGTAAGGCCGTCCATGGCTTGCAGCGCAGCGAGTATGCGGTCTCGCTGGACCCGGATGGACTCGATCACGTCCGCGGCCTCCGCGACATGGTGCAGCGCGGCGATCCCCGCGGCTTGGGTCAGAGCCGACATGTGGTAGGGCAACCTCACGCGTTGGAGGTCCTCCACCACCTGAGGTGACGCGAGGCAGTACCCGACACGCGCGCCGGCCAGCGCGAAGGCCTTCGACAGCGTTCGCACGATGACCAGGTTCGGGTACGTGGCCAGGAGCGGTTGGGCGGACTCTCCGCCGAACTCGATGTAGGCCTCGTCCACGATCACGGCCGAGTGGGTCGACTTGGCCAGTTCCTCGATCGCAAGGAGGGGCTGCGTATTGCCGGTCGGGTTGTTGGGCGAGCAGACGAAGATGACGTCGGGGCGCATCGCGACGGCGCCAGCGAAGTCCCGGGCGTGGATCTGGAACGGCGGCTCGAGCCTAAGTTGCACCAGGTCGGTCTGCGTGAGCCAGCAGAGCCGTGAGTGGACCATGTAGGTCGGCTCGAAGGTGACCGCTCGCCGTAGCGGTCCGCCGTAGGCGAGCAGCAGTTCGGTCAGAAGCTCGTTCGAACCGTTGGCCGCCCAGATGCCTTCGACCGGGTGGGCGGTGTGGGTGGACAGCTCCTCGCGCAGGCGAAGCATCTGGCTGTCCGGGTAGCGATTGAGCGGGATCTGACCGACGGCTTCGGCGAGTTCCTTCGAGAAAGCTTCCGGCAGTGGGTGTGGGCACTCGTTCGTGTTCAGCCGCGCCGCCACGTCCAGCTGTGGAGAGACGTAGGCCGCAACATCGCGCAACCCGGGACGAGGTTCGGGTGCGCCGGTCACTTGTCCGGCCTCGATCTGATGTCCATCGCCCGGGCGTGTCCTACCAGGCCCTCGGCCCGTGCGATCGCCGACGCGTCGGGGCCGAGCCGCGCCGCGGCGGCCGCATCCATCTGCACGACCGACGTCACGGTGACGAAGTCAGCCGCCCGGAGACCCGAGGTGAATCGAGCCGTTCCGGCGGTCGGCAGGACATGGTTCGAGGCAACCCCGTAGTCGCCGAAAGGCACCGCGGTGTGGGGTCCCAGGAAGATCGCACCGGCGTTCCGAACCTTGGACAAGAAGTCCGAGGGATGTGGAAGCAGCACGAGCAGGTGTTCGGCCGCCAGGTCGTTCACGACCTGCGCGGCCTGATCCTCGTCTCTGACGACGATCGCCCGAGCGTGAGCCATGGCGGCCTCCACGATCTCTCGCCTACCTGCTCCGACGAGTTCGGACTCGAGTGCTTCGCGGACGGCATCGACGAGGGAGGGCTCGGTGGTGACGAAGTGTGTCTTGGCCTCGGGATCGTGCTCGGCCTGAGCTATGAGGTCGACCGCGCAGAGTCTGGGGTCCGCATCCGGACCGGCGACGACCGTGACTTCCGAGGGTCCGGCCAGACCGTCGATGCCGACCTGTCCTGCGACCTGGCGCTTGGCCTCGGTCACGTAGGCGTTCCCGGGGCCAACGATCCTGTCCACGGCGGGAACGCTCGCCGTTCCGAAGGCAAGTGCGGCGATAGCCTGAGCGCCGCCGGACTTGACCACCAGGGTCGCTCCTGCTCGCGCGGCCGCGTAGAGCACCGCCGCCGGGATGCTTCCGTCAGGCTGCGGAGGGGTCGACAACACGATCTGTTCGACGCCGGCGACCACTGCGGGCACGACGGTCATGCAGACGCTCGACGGATACGTGGCTCTGCCGCCCGGTACGTAGCAGCCGACGGCGCGCAAGGGACGGACGATCTCTCCGGCCAGGACCCCGTCGCTGTCGTCCCACCATTCCTTAGGAAGCTGGCGTTCGTGCAGAACGGTCAACCGTTCGACCAGGGCGTCGAGCGCGTCCTGAAGTTCGCCCGGGATCTGGGCTCGAGCCCTGTCGAACTCTTCGGGAGTGACGATCAGACCCGACGTGGAAAGGTCGGCCCCGTCGAAGCGTCGCACCAACTCGATCAGCTCGTCGTCTCCTTGCTCGCGGACGCGCTGAACGATGTCGCGAACGACGTCGGAAACGGCGGGGTCGATCTCGAGTCTGGTCGGCTCGAGCCGCTCCCCCCCTTCGCGGAGGTCGAGGAGCTCGAGCATCAGAACTCCTCGGCTACCTCTGGATGGGGGGTGTCGGAAACGAGCGCCTTGTGCAGGCGGTGGTCACGCACGAAAAGCACCCAGCCGCTCGCGCTCACGACCAGAGCCGCCGCGATGAGCATGCTGAGTGCCAGCAGGAATGTCGTCTGCCTGTCCATGGAGGCCGACAGCCTACCGGAAGCTCCTCTAGTGAGACGAGCGCTTGGCTTCGAGTCGGCGCTCGGCTTCCAGGCGCTCCAGGTCCACGTTCGAGTGATCGACGTAGGTCATGGCGGCCGCGATCGAAGGGTGAACCGTGGCGATCACTGCGTGCATCTCCTGAGCTACGCGCCGGTAGGTGGGGTGACCCTGCGGTTGCGAGCGCAGCTCGATCAAGTGCATCGCCTCGCGCGCGGTCATCTGCATGACGAAACGGACGCGGTAGGCCATCGAGACCGCGTACTGGGCGGCCTCGTCGAGGCCCGCGGCCGACAGGTCGTGGAACATCGCGGCCGAGGTCTGCATCGCGTGATCCCAGTCGGCGCGAAGACCCGCGTCGTCGATCTCGACCGGAGTGTCGGCGCCGAGCGCCGGGGTAAGTCGCTGCCATTCGATGGTCAAAGGGCGGTGGCGCTGCAGGTCGCGGAAGGCACCGTAGTCGCAGGCGATGTCGAACCTGTACTGGGTTCGCTCCCAGGCGCGGCCGGGCTTGTGGCGGCGGTTGGCGCGGTCGCCGACGCTCGCGGCCAAGATCTCGGCCCGCTGCTCCAGCGTCAGGTCTCGAGCGATCTGCAGCAGTTGATCGTCGGCAAGGTCGCTCTGCGCGTACAACACCGCGGCGATCACCTTCAGCTCTCCATCGGGATCGAAGTCCGTCAGGGTCACCGCTTCTCTCGGTTCCGCCGTTACGCCGAGCAGCGACTTTCCGGTTACCTCAGCTGTTCGCTCGCGCGTTTCCTGCCAGTACCGAGACCAGGCGATGCCGCGGCCCTCGATGTCGACGCGCTTGAGGAAGGCCGGGATCACTGCGCGAAGTTCGGTCAGCATCAGCAGGCCGTACTCGCGCATCTCCGACATCGGGTGCGCCGCGAGGCGCATCAGAAGTTGCTCGTATGACTGACCGGTCGCGTATATGCCGAGGTTCGATCTCGTAGCCGCCGGCAGCAGCACACGAAGGGTGTCGCAGGTCTTGGCCATGATCGTCTGGCGGTAGACGAAGTCCGAGTCGCCGGGTTCCTGCGGAAAGCGGGCCTTGTAGTAGGACTCCATCGGCTCGTACATGCTCGAGTAGGTTTCGAAGATCGTGTCGAGGAAGGCTCGATAGCCGGACTCCAGCCCCGCTTCGGTTACCTCCTGAGGGATCGTCGCGCGCCAGTTGCCTCCCGGCTTGTCGTCGTAGCGCATGTAACGGGTCGACTGCTCCAGGTAGGCGGCGAGCCGTCCCCACTCCAGGGCCTTGGCCAACAGCTGGGAAGATTGCTCGCAGGCCAGGTGCACGCCGCCGAGTTGTGCCACCGAGTCGTCGCCGTACTCGACGAAGACGCGGTCGTAGAGCTTCTCGGCACGGCCCTGGCCGGCGGCGGTCAGCTCCCCGGTCTGGCCGACTTCCTCCGCGAACTCGTCGAGGAAGAGCCGGCGTAGAGACTTAGTGGTTCGCGAGTAGCGAGCGAACAGCGCGCCCTTGACCACCTCGGGAAGGTTGATCAGGGCGAAGACCGGTCCCTCCAGGTTCGTGAAGTGACGCCCGAGAACCGCTCGTTCCTCGGCCGTGAACCCCTCGACGAAGTAGTCCATCTACGTGGGACTTGGACTCGGGCTGGACTCGTTCAGGTAGAGGGTGATCGTCGTCCCGGAATTCACCTGGGTCCCGGGCGCAGGCGCCTGCACCGCGACACGATTGGGCGTCGGGCAAAGGGGGTTGGCCGGGGCCGTTCCTCCGTCGATCACGATCAGGCCCAGTTGCGTCAACTGAGCCTTCGCCTTGCCGAAGCTGAAGCAGGTCACGTCGGGGACGGTCACCTTGTCGGTGCCGGAGGAGACGACGACGTTCACCGGGTCTCCCGCGTTGGCCGGTGTGTCCACCGAGGGGTTCTGACTGATTATCTTGCCGGCGTCGACGCTGTCACTCGGGGCCGTCGTCTGCGTGCCGAGAGTCAGGTTCACGGCCTCAAGTTCCGCCTGCGCTTCCGAAAGCGTCATCCCCGTTATGTCGGGCACCAGCACGGTCTTGGGCGATCTGGACACCGTCAGGGTTACGGTCTCGCCTTCCTTAAGCAGGGTTCCGCTTACCGGATCCTGGAAGAGGACGATCCCCGGCTCGACCGTGTCGTCGGTCTTCTGCTTGACGACAACATCGAATCCGAGGTTCTCAAGGGTGCTGGTCGCGGCTTCCCTCGAGAAACCGATGACGCTCGGCACCTTCTGCTCGGTCGTGGTCGATCCGTTGTCACCCAGCAGGCTCGTCGCCAGCAGGTAGCCGCCCCCACCCAGCACGGCCACGATGAGGAAGCCGATCAGTACCCCCATCCAGACCTTCCGGCTGGAACCGGGCTCGTCCAACACAGGCGGCATGATCTGCGTTGCAGTGGTTCTGGCGATGACCTGAGTGGCGTCGGATCGGGGAAGCAAAGGAGTGGCTTCGACATCACGACCGGTCCTGACGCGCTCTAGGTCCTGCCCGAACTCGGTGGCGCTCTGGTAACGGTTCGCGGGGTTCTTCGCCATCGCGCGCATGACCACTGCATCCAGCCGAGCCGGGATATCGGGGTCGAGGGCCGAGGGCGGCCGTGGGTTCTCCTGGACATGCTTGTAGGCGATCGCGACGGCGCTGTCTCCGGTGAAGGGCTGCGCGCCGGTCAGCATCTCGTAGAGGACGACCCCGAGCGAGTAGATGTCGCTGCGAGCGTCGACCGGCTGGCCCTGAGCCTGCTCGGGAGAGATGTAAGCCGCGGTTCCCAGAACGGACGCGGTCTGCGCGATGGTGTCCGGACCTGTCGTGAGCCGGGCGATGCCGAAGTCCATGACCTTGACGACGCCCTGGCGGGTGACCATCACGTTCGCCGTCTTGATATCGCGATGGATGACGCCTTGGGCATGTGCCGCCGCGAGAGCCTCGGCGATCTTCTCTGCGATCTCAACTACCTTCGCGGGGGCAAGACGTCCGCCCTTGTCCATGAAGTCGGCGAGCGTGCGGCCCTCGACGTACTCCATCACTATGAAGTTGGTGCCGTTGTCGGCGCCGGTGTCGAAGACGCCGACCAGGTTCGGGTGATTCAGACGGGCCGCTGCTTGCGCCTCGCGCCGGAACCTTTCGACGAAGGAAGGATCCGAGGCGAACTGCGGCTTGAGCACCTTGATCGCCACGGTTCGGTTGAGGGTCGTGTCGAGCCCACGGAAGACCTCTGCCATGCCACCGGCGCCGATCCGGGCCTCGACCCGATAGCGCCCCCCCAGTATCGACTCGCTCATACGCTCCCTTATCCGAGTCCGGCCTGAAGCGCCGCCTCGATCACGATCTTCGCGATCGGCGCCGCAACATGGCCACCGGTCGCCTCGCTGCCAAGGCTACCGCCATCCAGCACGATAACGGCGACGACGATCTGAGGATGCCCGGCCGGCGCGAAGGCTACGAACCAGGCGTGCGGATCGGCTCCGTCTCCGTGTTGGGCGGTCCCGGTTTTGCCCGCCACGGTGACTCCGGGGATGGCGGCGTACGGATAGGCGGTTCCACCAGGCTGCGTGACGCTCGTCATGAAAGCGGTCATCCGCGCGGCGGTCTGAGGCGAGATGGGCGTTCCGTAGGGCTCCGGCGGGAAGGTCTTGACGACTCGACCGTTCGGATCGCGGATCTCGCTGACCAGCCGCGGCTGCATCTGGATCCCGCCGTTGGCTATCGCCGAAGCGACCAGTGCCATCTGGATCGGGTTCGCCAGAACGTTGTCCTGACCGATGGAGCTGATCGCGAGTAACGGGTCGTTCCCCTGGAAGTAGGCGGCCTCAGGGAAGCGACCCGTCACGAACGGCATCGTCCACGGTTCGCCCTGGAAGGTCGGGGAGGCGCAGTCTGTCTGAACCGGCGGGTTCGTCCGGCAGAAGCCGAAGGCCTCGGCTTGGGACTGGAGCTTCTCCGGACCGAGCGCGAGTCCGACTTCGCCGAAGGTCACGTTGCACGAGATCTGGAACGCATGCGCGAGCGTGATCTGCTTGGCACCGCCGGCGCACCAGGCGCCCCCGAAGTTCTGCAAGGTACCCGTGGATAGAGGAAGGTCCAGCTCGCGCGGATTGGGCCAGGCACTGTCGGGCCCGTAACCGTTCTCGAGAGCCGCGGCGGCCGTGATGATCTTGAACGTGGAACCCGGTGGGAACAGCTCGTCGTTCGAGCGCGCCACGAGCGGGTTCGAGGGATCGGCGCTCAGCTGGTCCCACGCGGTCTTGATCTCATCGCTGGTACCGGCCGTCAATGCGTTCGGGTCATAGGAGGGGTTGGAGACGAGCGCGATGATGTCGCCGGTCGATGGCTGCATCGCCACGACCGCGCCCGGGTTGCTGCCCAGTGCGCGTTCTGCCGCCGCCTGGATGATCGGGTCGATCGTCGTCACGACCGCTCCGCCCTTCTTCGGACGGCCCAGGAGCAGGTCCGCGAAGGTTTGCGCTGCAAGCTCTCCCGCATCCCCGTTCAGGTACGCGTTCATCGATCTCTCCAGCTCGGTCTTGCCGAAGACACGCGAGTAGAAACCCGTCAGACCCGCGTACAGCGGCCCATTCGGATACCTGCGCTGATAGGTGAACGTTCCCTTGGTCCGGCGGCTGAGCGCCAGGGCGGTCGTTCCATCACTGGCAAGGATCGGTCCTCGGAAGACGTCGTACTCGGCGACGATCTGCCGATAGGCGTTAGCTGGGTTGTCGGCGATGCGGCTGGCCGCGAACACCTGAACGTAGCTCACCTGCGCGAACAGCAACATCATGAGCGCCGATAGCGCCAGTCCGAGGCGGCGGATCCTCCTATCCATCGGCTGACTTCAGCTTCCGTTGCCAGGGGCCCGCCGACACCCGTACCAGCAGTGCCAGGATGACGAAGTTCGCGACGAGGCTGGACCCGCCGTATGAGACGAACGGCAAGGTGATGCCCGTCAAAGGGATCAGGCGGGTAACACCGCCGACGATGACGAAGGTCTGAAGCACGATGCTCGTCGTGAGCCCGGCCGCGAGCAGCTTGCCGAAGCCGTCGGTGCGTTCGACGGCGAGCCGCAGACCCCGATCGAGGATCACGACGTATAGGAGCAGGACCGCGCAGGTGCCGAGCAGGCCCAGTTCCTCGCCGATCGCGGCGAAGATGAAGTCGGTCTCCGCGTAGGGGATCAGCGTCGGCGATCCCGCCCCCAGGCCGGTGCCGACGAGCCCCCCGCTGGCAAGTCCGAACTGACCCTGCGCTATCTGGCCGTACCCGAGTTCGTAGACGTGCTTGGCTTCCAGAGCATGGAGCCAGTAATCGATCCTTTGCTGAACGTGCGGCAGAACCACGTAGCCGACTCCCGAGCCCGCGGCGAACAGCAGCAGTCCCATGACCAGGTAGACGGGCCGGCCGGTCGCCACCCAGAGCATCACGACGAAGACTCCGAAGTACAGGAGTGAAGCCCCCAGGTCCTTCTCGGCGAAGAGGATCACCAGCGACGTGCCCCACGCGAGCAGCAGCGGACCCAGGTCCTTGACCCGGGGGATGCCGAACCGCCCCATGCCCGTAGACAACAGTTCCCGTTTTGACTCCAGGTAGGAGGCCAGGAACACCACCACGAGGATCTTGCCGAACTCCGACGGCTGGAACGAGATCGGTCCGATGCCGACCCAGAGCCGGGCTCCGTTGATGGTCTGCCCGATGCCCGGAAGGATCGGCAACAACAACAGCACGAGACCCGCCAGGCCGATCGTGTAGGTGAATGAGTCGAGCTGGCGGTCGTCGCGAACGAAGAGCAGCGTCCCTATGAACCCAGCCAGTCCGATCATCATCCAGGTGGCCTGTTCGGCTGCCAGAGAGCCGTCGGGCGTCGGACGCACCAGCCTGAAGATCATCGCGAAACCGATGACCGCCAGGACCGCCGCAACAGGAAGGAAGACCGCGTCCGCATGAGGAGCGACCTTGCGCTGCACCACATACGCGATGAGGAACCCACCCCCGATCAAGGCAACGTAGAAGGCCAGGTTCCCCGGGATCCGCCCTCGCCTGGCCAGTCCCACGTTCGCATACGCCCCGAACCCGATCGCCAGACCCATGAGCAGCAACAGCAGGCCCGTTCGTCTGCGGGGCGTGCGGATCTCGAGCGCGCTGCTCAACTCGCGGCGTCCGTCGTCCGGCCGCCCGCGGCCGCAAGGTCCATGCGCATCTGGGCGACGATGGCGGCGGCGTCTTCGCGGGACCCGGCCGTTATGCCCTCTTGAAGCGAGCCGTAGAGGGTAAGAACCTCGACCTCGCCGGCTCGAAGATCGGTCTCCTCGACCACGTGGCTGAAGTGCCAGCCGGCGAACGTCGCCGGGATCCCCTGATAGACCGCGACCTGTCCGTTGGAGGCGCCGACGTACCACTGCCGGTCCAGGTAGAAGCGGAAGCCCGCGAGTAGCGCTCCGGCAACCGTGAGGGCGACGACCGAGCGAACGAGGAGCTTCCTGGCGGAGACCGCGCGCCGGCGCCGGACGGGGCGAGCGCCGGGCAGCGAGACGCCTTCGCCCTCGGCTAGATCGAGGACGACGACGGTGATGTTGTCGATGCCGCCGGCGCGGTTCGCGGCGCGAACCAGGCGGTTCGCGGCGTCCTGTGCATCGGGGGCGGCCTCGACGATCGCCTGGATCTGGTCCTCCGTGACCATCGCGGTTAGTCCGTCCGAGCAGAGGAGAAGCCTGTCGCCTGCGAGCAGGGCCACGGTGGTTTCATCTACTTCCACTTCTGGTTCGATCCCCAATGCTCGGGTCAGAACGCTGCGATGCGGGTGGACCTCGGCTTCGGCCTTGGTTATCTCTCCGGAGGAGACCATCTTGCCGACGAGAGTGTGGTCCTGAGTGAGTTGCCGCAGCGCTCCCGCTCGAAGCAGGTACGCACGGCTATCGCCGACATGAACCAGACGAACCGCGTCGGGCTCCATCAGAGCCGCGGTAAGTGTCGTCCCCATGCCTCGTACCGAGCGGTCGGCGCTGCCCCTTTCGAAAACGGCGCTGTTGGCACGTTTCACCTGATCGGCCAGATCGCCCTCGCCGCCGCGGACCAACGACTCGATCGTGTCCAGAGCAAGGTGCGATGCGACCTCTCCGCCTTTGTGGCCACCCATCCCGTCCGCGACGGCGAACAGTGGCGCCGACACGAGGTAGGAGTCCTCGTTGTTCTCACGGACCTTGCCGATGTCCGTCGCAACTCCGGCGATCACCCTCATCGGCGCAGCTCCATAGCCGTCGTGCCGACGCGGATCTTGTCTCCCGGTTGGACGATCGCGGGCGCGGCGAGCCGCTGTTCGTTGACGAACGTGCCGTTCGTCGAGCCGAGGTCTTCGACGTACCAGGTGCCGCTCTTTCCGAACAGGCGGGCGTGCTGTTGCGAGGCGTAGGTGTCATCGATCCGGATCTCGCACTCTGCGGCTCGTCCGATGAGCATCGAGGCTGCGAGCTTGAAGGTGCGCGCCCGACCGCCGTCGGGCGGGTGCACGAGCACGGTGCTAGCCTGCGGCGCGCCCTTGCCGGAGGGAGCGGCAGCCCCGGCCCGCGAGGGGCCAGCTACTCGAAGATCCTTGGCGACCCGCCGGAAGGAGCGCCAGATGAACAGATAGAGCAGGGCGAGCAACCCGTACTTGAGCGCCGAGAGCGCGAAAGGCGTCAAGTCAGTCCTTCCTGAACTCGAGAACGGTCGCTCCGATGACTATGCGGTCCCCGTCCGCGAGGTCACGTGACTGGATCGTCTGTCCGTTCAACTGCGTACCGTTCGTCGAACCAAGATCCGTAAGGGTGTAGACGCCGCCGGTTTCGCGGATCTGCGCGTGCCGGCGGGAGGCGCTCGGATCGCGGATCACGACCTCGCACTCGGCGAGGCGGCCTATGGTCGCCAACGCATGGCCGAGCCTCACGCTGCGGGGTTCGGCGCCTGCTGCATCGACGATCACCAGATAGGCCGAAGCTCCCGGCTGAACCGGTGCAACCTTGTCCTCGCCTTCGACGAGAGCGGCCACGCAGTGGAATCCGCCCTTCTTCAGCTTCTCGTCGATCTGGAATGAGACCTCCGGAGGGCCGACCAGGCCCCACCCGCGTTCGGCGGCGGCGTCTCGAACGACCTGTTGAAGTTCGCCGATCAGCGCGCGTTCGGCCTGCTCGAACCTCTCGCTGTCCACTGGCGAGAGCGAGAACTCGAAGTGGTTCGGGGCGACGACGCCTCTCAGGCCAACCGTCTTGCCCGAATCCATCTCGCGCATCAGGCGTTTCGCCAGCTCGACGGGCTGAAGGCCGCTGCGGAAGGTCTTGGCGAAGAGCCCTTCGACCAGGCCCTCCAACCTTCGTTCGAAGTCACGCAGGATCGGCAACGCAGGCCTCGCGCGTCGCGGGGGTCGGTCCGCGGCTCGAGCGCGATTCTAGCGCGAGGCCCGCCCCGGCTCCTGGACGGGCCTTCGAAAGCCGCTGATACCATTCGAACTCCACTCGGGCGAGTGGCGGAATTGGCAGACGCGCAGGATTCAGGTTCCTGTGTCCGAAAGGACGTGGGGGTTCAACTCCCCCCTCGCCCACCGTTCTTCCCGGATAACTCCGTGAGGCGCGATGAGGAACCTGCGTCGCAAGCGGCGCGCGCTTGCGGCCGTTTGCCTCGAGGCGTAGCGTGCCATCGGCAAGATCCCGCTTGGACGGGAGGGGAAATGATCGTCGTTCGCTTCAAGGTTAAGTGCCAACCTGACAGAACGGACGAGGTCCTTGCCGCGATGAAAGATGTCGTCCATCCGAGCCGGAAACTGCCCGGCGTCCTGCATTTCGACGTCGCACGCGATGTGACCGACCCCGACGCGGTCCTGGCGGTCGAAGTCTTCGAGGACAGAGCCGCCCTGGAGCGCCAGGAATCCCAGAGGGAAGTGGCCAAGGCCATGGAGCTCTTCGATGGTGGCGCACTCGTCTCACCGCCGGAGTACACGATCTTCGAGGTCTCCTCCGCCGAGTCACCCTCCTGAGGCCCCTAGTTCCGAACGAGGTGGGTTCAACTCCCCCCTCGCCCAGGGGACTTGCGGCGATGACCCCTCGCGGTGTTTGATGCCCCGTCAGGGAGCTGGAGGAGGTGCCCATGTCCACGTTCGTCATCGTGCCCGGAGCTTGGGATACGCCCGCCTCGATGGAGCCGCTGATCGAGCCGTTGACGTCGGCCGGTCATGCGGTGGTCGTCGTCGACCTGCCGTGCGAGGACGCCGACGCGGCCCTGGAGGAGTACGCGGACGCCGTGCGCGCCGTGCTCCCCGACGACCTGGCCGACGTCGTGCTGGTCGGCTACTCGTTCGGAGGTTTCACAGCCTCGAGGATCGCCGTGGAGCACCCCGACCTCCCTGTGGTGTACGTCGCGGCCTGGATCCCGCGTGATGGTGCGTCGGTGCTCGATCTGTTCGCGGGAGGCGATCCGTTCGAGGCCGGTGAAGAAACGGGGATCGCCGCCTTCGACGGTCTGATCCTCAGTGCCGGCCCTGGTCTGTGCGCCCTGAACATCGATCGCTACATCGCCGCGGCCGATCCATCCGAGCAGGACGCGATCCGGTCGTATCTCGAGCGGACGCAACGTCCGCAGGGCATCGGCGCGCTGCGCCAGAAGTGGAACGGCGATCTGCCGACCTCCGGCCGCATCACCTATGTCCTGACCACCGCGGACACACTGGTGCCACCGGAGGCCCAACGGGCGATGGCGGCATCGGTCGTCGCGGATGTCGTCGAGATAGATACGGACCACGGGGTCTTCCGCGAGCAGCCCGGTCGCCTCGCCGAGATGTTGGTCGCCACCACCCGCTGATCGCCTGGCTCTCGGCGCGGGTGGTGATCGCCGGTCTGCCTCACCAGACGCGGGTACGGCCTCTGAGTTCAATCCTGATGGTTCAGAAGACGGACCGGCTCGGGGTAAAGCAGGTGGCCCGCATGTAGTGCCGGATCGAAGGATGAGAGCCTCCGAACTTGGCAGGCCTCGACCATGAACGCCTCAGCAGGGGCGATGATCTCGGGGGGCAGCGCGTCGAAGTAGCGAGCATAGACCGACCTGGGATCCGCCCAGCCTTCGACGAACAGCAGCGGCTCGGGACGACGCTCGGTGGCGGCGATCACCGCCTCGACCAATGCTCTCCCCATCCCCCGCCCTTGAAACTCCGGTTCCACCGCTAGCGGGGTAAGCATCAAGATGTCGAAGACGTCGGTAGCCGAAGACAACGTCATCGAGCCCATCCCGACATAGCCCGCGACCTTGCGTTCCGCGATCGCCACGAGGCACAACTCGCTGAGCTCCGATCCGATAGCTCGCAAGCCGTGAACGAGTCCCCGGACATCCTCGCCGTCCTCCTCGAACGCGGCTACGACAACGCGATCGATCTCTTCTGCATCTTCGGGACGACTCACGCGCAACTGCATCGCAGGAGCCTACCTCCGGTGTTGGTGTGGGGTCAGGAAGCCTCGTCCGAACCACCTGCGGATCCGTTCGGGCGTTCTCTCGCGAGAGTCTGACTCCCTCGTCTACCATCCCCCCAACTTCTGGACAGGAGTCGAGCGTGTTCGGATCGCACCTTCGCTCTTCGTATCTGATCGGTGCGGCCGCTTGCTGGGGCCTCGGCACTGTGCTGAGCAAGTCCGCACTCGGCGGGTTCGAAGCATCCGTGCTGCTGCCCTTCCAGTTGACCTGCAGTGTCCTACTGCTGGGAGCGTTCCTTCTGGTTACCGGGTCCTCCGTGCGAGGTATCCAGCACGCCGTGAAGATCGGTGCGCTCGGTGTGTTGAACCCCGGGATCGCCTACGCGCTTGGTCTGACGGCGCTTGCCCAGATCGATGCGTCCGTGTCCGTGATCGTCTGGGCGACCGAGCCGGTCGTCATCGTGTTGTTGGCGTTCGCCTTCCTCCGCGAGCGGCTGCCGTTGTGGAGCGTCGTCTGCCTCGCATCGGCGATGACCGGCGTGGCGTTGATCGTAGGCACTCCCTCCGCGGCGGGGTCGATGATCGGGGTGGTTCTGACTTTCGCGTCGGTTCTCGCGTGCGCCCTGTACACGATCCTCCTGCGCCGGATGGGCCTCACGGATGGAACGCTGCCCGTCGTCTTCTTTCAGCAGACCAGCGCGCTCGCGTTCGCGGTCGTGGTGTTGCTCATCGCACAGGGACGATCGTGGACGGCGGTCGATCCGACCGCGGTGCAGATGCTGAGCGCGGTGGCCTCCGGTGCTCTCTACTACGGCGTGGCGTTCTTGCTCTACGTCGCGGGTCTGCGACGAACTTCGGCCGCACGTGCCGGGATGTTCCTGACGCTGATCCCGGTCTTCGGCTTGCTGTTCAGCGCGCTGCTCTTGGGAGAGACGATGGGTGCTCGTCGGTTCTTGGGGTCGATCGTCGTGATCGGCTCGATGGCCGCGCTTGCGATGCGAGAGGCTAGGGAGTTCCAGCATCGTGAGATGCAGCTTTCAGCGTCGGCAGGGCTCGTTGCGCGAGCGCTAGGAGACGCCGACGGAATCGGCGCGTGCCTGTAGCCAGCGCACATGGTGGACCTCTCGCAGGAAAGGCCCGGATCGCCTACAGACTCACGCCTCCGCGAGCGTTTCTCAGGCGATGGATGAGGCCGCAGAGGTCATCGGAACGTGGAACGCTAGCCGGACCATGGCGGCGGAGAGCCTTACCTTCGAGGCGTTCTTCGAGGACGAGAGCGACCGGCTGCTTCGCGTGCTTTGCGTCATCTGCGGCAGCCGTTCGCAGGCTGAGGACATAGCTCAAGAGGCGTTCATCAAGGTTCTCGAACGATGGGATCTGGTCGCCAGGATGGATAACCCTTCCGGCTATCTGTATCGGACCGCGATGAACGTGTTCCGCAGCGACTATCGACGCGCTGCCCGGGCCCTGAAGCGTCTCGTGACTATCTCCCCGGAGCCGGACGATGTGTTCGCCCCGATCGATGATCGCGACGCGGCTGCGCGCGCGCTGGCGCAGCTCACCCCGCGCCAGCGTGCGGCTCTGGTCCTGACCGAGGCGCTGGGGTACTCGGGTGAGCAGACCGCCGAGCTGCTCGGCATCAAGGCGTCGACCGTCTACGCGCTCACGCATCAGGCCCGCACGACGCTAGCCACCATGGTGGAGGAACTGCGATGACCGATACCCGCACGCTCATCGAACGTGAACTCGAACGGGTCGAACCGCAGCCGCTCACGCTCGAGGGACTGCACGGGCGGATCGACCGCAAGCGCCGGAGCCAAAGGATCAGGGCAGGTGTGCTGGGGCTGGCCGTGGCAGCCGCAGTCATCGCATACGCGCTGGCCGCCATCAAGACCGAAACCAACGAGCCCGCCGGCCTTCCGAGCAATGGCGACATCGCCGTCCTCAGTGACGGCCGGCTCTTAGCCATGGGTGCCGAC